>CAZTGP010000005.1:39411-85353 GCA_964613325.1 uncultured Roseburia sp.
GGTAAGTACCAGCCAGAGAAGGCAAAGAAACAGAACTTACAATCAATGAATGGATATGAGGCCACTGGTGCAATTCGAAGATCGGGGCATCCACAGGGACAGACAATTCCAATTATTGCAATGACTGCCAATGCATTCGCAGAAGATGTCAATGAGGCATTGGCAAGCGGCATGAATGGTCATATTGCAAAACCAGTGAATTATGATAAGCTGTTTGAAGCATTGAATCAATTCTGTGCAAAATAAAAAATTTAAAAAAGTCTTGCGTTGGAGTTCACTCCATGGGGTATGATAAGGGTAGTAGCAATAACAAGATAACAAAGTTACAAAATCGCAAAGTAATGAAAATGTAAAGTGACAAAATGTCAATACGACAAAATGACAGATATGGAAAGGCGGTAACAAAATAATGAGCTCAAAAGTGTATTTTTCAAAAGAGATTACACCAGAAAAGGTGGCAGAAATCTATGATGTGTTAGGAAAACAATTATCCGGTAAGGTAGCGGTTAAGCTGCATTCCGGCGAGGAAGGCAATCAGAACTTCCTAAAGCCAGAATTCTGGAAGCCTATGATTGAGAAGGTAAACGGAAACTGTAGTAGAATGTAACACTGCCTATGATGGAGCACGTAATACCACTGCGAAGCATGTGAAGCTCATTGAGAAACATGGATGGAATAAATATTTTAATGTGGATCTGATGGATGCAGAAGGACCAGATATGGAGCTTGCAATTCCAAACGGAAAACAGATTAAGGTGGACTATGTAGGAAAAGATCTTGCAAACTATGATTCTATGCTTGTGCTTTCTCATTTCAAAGGACATCCAATGGGTGGATTCGGTGGAGCACTAAAGCAGCTGTCTATCGGAGTTGCATCTTCAGCAGGAAAAGCATATATTCATGGAGCTGGCAATCCAGAGGAAATATGGACTTCAGATCATGATTCATTTCTAGAGTCTATGGCAGATGCAGCATCTGCGGTAGTGGATTATTTCCAGGGAAATATGGTATTTATCAATGTAATGAAGAATATGTCAGTAGACTGTGATTGCTGCGCAGTGGCAGAGGACCCATGTATGAAGGATATCGGTATCCTGGCGTCCCTTGATCCAATTGCCATTGATCAGGCTTGCCTGGATCTTGTATATGCATCAGACGATCCAGGAAGAGATCATCTGTTAGAACGTATTGAATCTAGAAACGGAGTGCATACCGTTGAGGCAGCAGCAGAGCTTGGCTTCGGAAGCAGAGAATACGAATTGATTGAACTGTAGAAGCGAAAATAGAAGCTGACTGAATTGTAGAAGCCGGAATATGAACGGAATGAACGGAATGATCGATAGAAGGAGAGATTCACAATGACGATTTCAGAAGTTGCAGAGAAGTACCAGTTAACAGCGGATACGCTGCGTTATTATGAACGAATCGGACTGCTCCCAAGAGTTCAAAGAAATAATAGCGGAATACGTGATTATTCCGAAGAAGACTGTAATTGGGTAGGCTTTATTAAATGTATGCGAAGTGCAGGACTGTCCATTGAAGTGCTTGTGGAATATGTAAGTCTGTTTCAGCAGGGGGATTCCACTGTAGATGCAAGAAAGGATTTGCTCATTGAGCAGAGGGAAGAACTTGAGAGAAGACTTGCGGAGATGCAGCAGACATTATCCTATCTGAACAACAAAATTGAACATTACGATGACAATATGTCTCGGTGTGAGAAGAACCTAAAGAAATTCGATTAGAACACGAATGGAACAAGGTGTAGGAAACAACCTCCTAATATTAGTGAAAGCTAATATTTGCGAGGTTGTTTTTTGTACAATGACAATCACCCGTAGATGTGTGATGTCTGTGTTGCTGCTCTTCATTTATAATTATTTATTTTTTGACAATTTTTATTTAAGATTTGTTCGATATGATAGGTTTATCAAGAGAAGCAAAGGAAACAGGCAAGAGGAAAGGGCAAGTGTCATGTGGAGCAAATTATTTCGAAAAAGAAAGTCACAAACTGTTATGATTTTTCTAGTTGTGCTATTGTGTACAACATTATTAAACGGGGCGATGACAATACTGACATCACTAAATGAACCTTATGATGAATTGAAGGAGGAATGTCATCCAGCAGATTTAGAGGTATTCATTTATTCCAATGAAAAATCAGTTGTAGATTCTTATAAAGAGAAATTTCAGGATATGAAGGAAGTGGAGAAGATTGTAGAAACTCCATATGTCTATATTGAAGATGAAATCTATGTAGGAGATAAGAAAATCAAAGCATATATGGATTTGATTACATACAGCAGTGAAATCTACAAAGACATTCGTCTTGTGGAGGGAAGCACTGATGTGGAGGAAGCCATGGACGCAGGAAAATGCTTTATTCCCGCCTGTGTGAAGAATGAATATCATCTAAACGTAGGAGATGTGCTGGATATTCAAAATCCAGAAGGAGTAATCTCCTATGAGATCGCAGGAGTGTTCGCAGAACCATATTCCACTTCAACTGCATTTGATTCCGCAGTGCTGGTGAAGAAACTACCTAGTCAGATCAAAAAGACACAATACATTCTTAAGATGTACGCCCAGGATGGATATACAGGTGATGACATCAAGGCAGCATATCAGAAGGAGAACACAGGCATCTTTCCAGGCTTCCTATCAACGGTAGATGGAATGATTGCCAACGGGCTGATTGCAGTTCATATTGTATCGGCTTTGTTTCTGGCAATTGGAATTATTATGCTGGTGGTGAGTGGGCTGATTATCAACTTTATGGTGCGTCATGCAATGATATCAGATGCTAAAAGTATAGCAGTGTATAAAACAATCGGCTACACCACAGGGACGATTCTTCAAATGTATCTGATGTTTTACCTGGTGATTGCTGCAGCGGCAAGTGTAATAGGCGTATTTACATCCAAGATCCTTGCAGGTCTTGTGCTAAATGGTTTGTTTGTAAATCTGGGTCAGGCCTCTGAGATCCATGTGTTCAAGACTGGAATCTGGTGTGCCTTAGGAGTCATTGTATTCATTCTGCTCATTGTATATAGCGTAATTCGAAAGACGAAGAATGTGAAACCGGTCTATGCACTCAATGGTCTAAAGACAAGTAATACAAAGAAGAAGCACTATCATGGGAAAACGAATATTTCATTTTCACCATTTGGAATTGCGTGGAGAAATATTGTAAGAGATAAAAAGGGCGTAATCGGAATCCTGATTACAGTGGCAGTAACGATCTTCTCTGTCAACTTTGGTATTATCTCCTTAGATGTGGCATTTTCTCAGAAGAATAACAACGATTACTGGATTGGAGTAGATCCGTCCGATGTGATTGTGAATGTCTCAGATTCCCAGGTATACAAGGAAGTGGAACAGATTGTAAAAAGTGACAATGGGGTAGATTCCTATTTCAATGTGGTACAGAATCAGCGTGTACTTTTAGACTGGGACCGCATCGATGTGACTCCAAGCATATCAGCATTTGTCTATGAGGATTATGATAAGGTGACACTTCCATTAACCGAGGGAAGAAATCCGAGAAACGAGAAAGAGATTGCGATTGGTACAGTGGTTGCAAGGGAACAGGGGAAGGAAGTAGGTGATTATCTTACCTGCTATCTGGATCAGGATACCAAGGTGAATCTGCTGATTACTGGATTATTCCAGACCTATTACCAGATGGGAGATGCCTGCAGACTTTGCCAATCGGCCTACGAGAAAAATAATGTGGAATTAGGCTGCAACATGTGCTCCATCTATTTGAAGGATGGAGTTGAGAAAGATACCTTTATGGATGAGTTATCAGAGAAGCTTGGAAATCGAGGAGAGGTAATTCCAAGAACCGAGGCACATGCTTCCATTATGAACATGATTGTCAATCCGCAGATTCAGGGGATTCCACCTGTAATTGCCTTAGCGTTTATCATTGGAGCCATGAATATATTCTGTATTGTTGTGCTTAAGAATGCCACCAATGAGAAGAATAATGGGATATACAAGAGTATCGGATATTCCACCAGTGATTTGATGCTGTCCAATTTGTTCTATGTGGGAATGATTGCAGTATGTGCCATTGCAGTAGCGGTTCCAATCAGTATTGTAACGTATCCGAGTATTATGAAGGTAGCACTGGGGATGTTTGGTTTCCGGAGTTATCCGATGACAGTCCATGTGGCACATTTGATACTGGGAAATGGCTGTGCATTTGTGCTTTTTCTTGTAAGTGCATTATTATCAAGCCGTTCCATTCGAAAAATTGATGTTCGTGATTTGGTGATTGAATAGAAGAGGAGAATTAGGATGAGAGAAGCAGTTGTAAAGACAGAATTATTATGTAAGAGCTTTATTACAGATGGCGAGATTACCAATGTAATTAAGAATATGAATTTAGAGATATACGCAGATGACTTTACTGTGATAATGGGGAGCTCGGGATCTGGAAAATCAACACTATTATATGCACTAAGTGGAATGGATAAAGTCACAACAGGAAAGGTATATCTGGATGGGCAGGAGATTACAACCATGAAAGAGAAGGAGTTATCGAACCTGCGCAAAGAGAAATTCGGCTTTGTATTCCAGGGAATCAACCTGATTCCGAACCTGAATGTGTATGAGAACATTCTAAGCCCAACCTATAAGACAAAAGCTGCAAAAAAGCAGATTGAGGAGCGCATGTCGCAGCTTATGGAGAAAATGGAGCTGACTGAGCAGAAGAATAAATTTCCGAATCAGATGTCCGGCGGACAGAGACAGAGGGTGGCAATCTGCAGAGCTCTTGTGAACCAGCCTAAGGTATTGTTTGCAGATGAGCCTACCGGGGCTTTGAATTCTGCCCAGGGAGAGAACGTGCTGGACATTTTCTCAGATATTCACAAAGAAGGTCAGGCAGTGGTTATGGTAACTCATGATTTAAAAGCAGCTCTTCGCGGAAACCGAATCCTCTACATTAAGGATGGAAGAATCGATGGGGAACTTGCTCTGCCAGAATATGGAACAGATGACCCAAAGGAACGTCAGGATACCGTATATCGTTTCTTGAAGGAAAAGGGATGGTAAATTCTCTGACAAATCTGTTATAATAATTGCAAAATACATAATCTGCAATGAAGCATTTGCAGGGCATGGACGTAGGAAAACAGATTGTTTCGCAATTCATGAACTGGATACCAGGGGGACATAGACAGTGTCAGAGACGATTTTAATTATTGAGGATGAAAAAGAGTTGGCAAATATAGTGGCAGCATACCTGAAGGTGGAAGGCTTTCAGGTGGTGATTGCAAATGATGGAGAGGCAGGGCTGGAAGAATTCAAGCGCTGCCATCCTTCTGTTGTACTGCTGGATATTATGCTTCCGAAAATGGATGGAATAGAGGTATGCAAAGGAATCAGAGAGATCTCCGATGCATCAATTATTATGATTTCCGCGAAAGATGGAGAGATGGATAAGGTCATTGCCCTTGGGATCGGGGCGGATGACTATGTAACCAAACCATTTAGCACAATCGAAGTGGTGGCGAGAGCCAAGACACAGATTCGCCGCTATGAGAAGCTTGTATCAGCAGTGGGGGCAAAACAGGAAGTAAAAGAAGAAATCATTCGCAGTGGAAAATTAGTTTTAAATAAATCTTCCTATGAAGCCAATGTCCAAGGGGAACTGCTGAATCTTACCACAAAGGAATTCGAAATCTTGTACTATTTTGCACAGAATCCCAATCGCGTTTTGAAAAAAGAACAGATATATGAAGCGGTATGGGGATACAGTGAATCCGGAGATGATAATAGTGTCACCGTATACATCAATCGTATTCGTGACAAGCTGGACTTACATCAGCTGGATTATATTAAGACAGTATGGGGTGTTGGCTATAAATATTACGCAGAGTAAGCAGGGGATAAAATGTCATATTATAAGAAACAAATTCGTATTGTAATTGGAGGCGTCGTCCTATTACTTTTGGGAACTCTTATTTTTAGTATCTATCAGTATCGTCAGACGGATTTTCGCGAATACGCAAATGAGCTTCGGATTGAGGTGAATGATGTTCGCTATGAAGTAGAGCAGGGAAATTATCCCACATGTGAATATCCGTACATGGTAATCGATCTGTCCGGAACAATTCGATATGCAGATGAAGAGTGGAAATATCCTGTGGGGGAGGCAGTGTCAGTTGAGGAAATGCTGCAGCAGGATAAGACCTTTGCCACAAGCTATGAGGGCTATGATAAGAAGAGCTTTGTATTGAATGATAAGAAGAATACCTGTATTGGTTTTATCATTTTTCTGGTTCCAAAATCGGTGATAGACGGCAGACTCTATACCACAGATCTTCTTCGGTGTTTCCTGCCGGTAGGGATTGGCATCGCAATCAGCTGTGTGGTTCTTATCCTATGCAGCAGCTTCATGGGAAGAAGAGTGTTACGACCATTGCAGCGGATTAGTGTATCCGCTCAGGCAATTATCGGGGGCAACTATGATGAAGAAGTGCTAAGAGTGTATGACGAGGAACTGAAGAAGAATGAGGTCGGGGAACTGACCTATTCCTTTGAACTGATGAGAGACGAGTTAAAGGCGAAGCAGATAAGTGAGCAGTCGCTTCGCAAATCCCAGCAGGAATTGATGTCTTGCATCTCCCATGATCTACGCACGCCAATCTCCACTATCAAGGCCTACTGTGAAGGAATGCGCGATGGAGTTATTGTGGATGGCATGAGCCAGCAGGATTATCTGGCAATTATTTTGGAGAAAACGAATCTTTTAGAGAAGATGATTGCAGACCTCCTCACCTATTCCAACACACAGCTGAATAAGATGGATATTCAGAAAAAAGAAGTGTATTTCCGGGACTATGCAGTGGAAATTGCAAGGGAGATTCATATCTTTGTATCTCAGTATGGGGTGAAATTCACCTGCGAGATTATGGAGGAGAACATGATTGTACAGATGGATGTGAAAAGAATCACAGAAGTCTTGTATAACCTGATTGAGAACAGCTTGAAGTATATCGGTGAAGAAAATGGAGAGATTCATCTATCCGCCCAGATTACCCGTGGGGTTCCAAGCTTTCATGTGAAGGATAATGGAGTGGGAATCGGCGCAGAGGATATCCCATATGTGTTTGATAAATTTTACCGGGCAGAGAAATCCAGAAGCTCAAATATTCCAGGCTCAGGACTGGGATTATCCATCTGCAAATATATCGTAAACCAGCATGGGGGAGAAATCTTCTGTACAAGCACAAAATCAAAGGGCAGTGAATTCTGGTTCACCTTAAATGAATATTAATTTCACAATTTAAACACAATTTTACCACTTTTTTAACACGATTGTTGCCTATGATTTTTCATGGGAAAACATAATTGAGTTAAAGGAGGAAATCACTGTGATTGAAATTAACAATCTCGTTAAAAAATACGGTGATCATGTAGCAGTTGATAATCTTAGCCTGACAGTTGAGGAAGGCAAGATATATGGATTCTTAGGACCAAACGGTGCGGGAAAATCAACTACCATGAATATCATAACCGGATATCTTGGCGCCACAAGCGGCCAGGTGAAAATCAATGGATATGATATCTTTGCACAACCGGAAGAAGCAAAGAAGTGTGTGGGGTATCTTCCAGAGCTTCCACCACTTTATATGGATATGACAGTAAAAGAGTATCTTGTGTTTGTGGCTGAGCTGAAGAAACTGGAAAAGGGGCTTCGGATGCGCTACGTGGAAGAAGCAATGGAGACCACAGGAATTGTGGAGGTACAGAATCGTATGATTCATAATCTCTCAAAGGGCTATCGCCAGAGAGTGGGATTTGCCCAGGCAATTCTTGGCTATCCAGAAGTGATTATCTTAGATGAGCCAACAGTTGGATTAGATCCAAAGCAGATTACCCAGATACGTGAGCTCATAAAGAAATTAGGGGAGAAACATACCATTATTCTAAGCTCACATATTTTGTCAGAAATCAGCGCTGTCTGTGACCACGTATTTATTATCTCCAAAGGAAAATTAGTAGCAAGTGACTCCACAGAGAATCTGGTGAATCTGATGTCCGGTGCCCAGGAGATAGAACTGACAGTGAAGGGTGAGTCAGAGAAAGCACAGCAGCTGTTACAGGACATTGACAAGGTAGATAAGGTGGAGAGCAGAGAAGCGGTAGAGGCTGGAACCAGTGCCTTTCTTATTGTGGCAGAGAAGAATGCAGATGTTCGTGAAGAAGTATTTCACCAGATGGCAGCAAATGGGATGCCAATCCTTCAGCTGCAGGAAGTGGTGAAATCTCTTGAGGATGTATTCCTCGAATTGACACAGGAAGGGGGAGCAAATTAATGTTTGCGATATTAAAACGAGAGTTCAAATCTTATTTCCAGAATATAATCGGCTGGCTGTTTGTGGCAGCAATTCTGGCAGTATTTGGACTTTATTTCTATGCTTATAATTTGAGTGGAGGATATCCATATCTTTCCTATAATTTTTCTGCAATTTCTTTCATTATGCTGATTGCAGTTCCAATACTTATCATGCGAAGCTTTTCCGAGGATCGGAAGAATAAGATTGACCAGCTGGTATTGACCTCGCCGGTATCGGTAGGAAAGATTGTTTTTGGCAAATTTCTTGGAATGGTATCGGTGTTTACCATTGATATACTTGTAATGTGCCTGGTTCCACTTCTTCTTTCCATTTTTGGAACCAATCCATTGGCGGAAAACTATGTAGCGATTCTGGGCTTCTGGCTGTATGGATGTGCATTTATTGCGATTGGAATGTTTATCTCATCTCTGACCGAGAGCCAGGTAATTGCAGCAGTCTTATCTTTTGTGGTATTTTTCCTGGGATATATGATGAATTCCATCGAGAGCTTGATCTCGACCAGTGGCAATTTACTCACTAAGATATTAGGGGCTTTTGATTTGTATACGCCTTTTGAAGGATTCATGAGCGGATGCTTGAATTTGAATAGCGTGGCATATTATCTCACTGTAATTTTCTTGTTTGCGTTTCTGACCACACAGTCAATACAGAAGAGAAGATGGAGTATGAGCTCCAAACGAATCTCTACCGGGGTATTTTCCATCGGATTCGTTGTGATTGGAGTGGCGGTTGCAGTGATTGTGAATCTGGTTGTAGCTTCACTTCCAACTTCAATTACCTCCATTGACGTATCCAAATCAAAGCTGTATGCATTGACAGATGATACCAAGGATTTTGTAAAGAATCTGGATAGTGATATTACAATTTATGCCTTGAATTCAGAGGCAAAGAAAGATACACAGCTGGATGAGACATTGAACCGATATGAAGACCTGTCCAAACACATTTCGGTAAAATACATAAACCCATCTACAAACCCTTATTTCTACAAAGATTATACGGAAACAGCACCAACCACAAACAGTTTGATTATTGTCAGTGATTCCAGATCTAAGGTGATTGACTATTATGATATCTTTGATTATCAGACCAGTATGGATCAGTCTTCTTATTCTTATAATCAGGAGCTGGTAGGATATGACGCAGAGGGACAGATTACAAGTGCAATAGAATATGTGACACTTGATTCCGAACAACTGCCAGTCATATATCAGATCACGGGACATGGGGAGACAGAGCTTTCCAGTGCCTTTACATCCGCTTTGGAAAAAGCCAATGTTACATTAAGCAGTACAAAGCTTATGACAGAAGATGCCATTCCAGCAGATGCCCAGGCGATTATCATCAATGCTCCTACTTCTGATTTCAATGAAGCAGATGCCAAGAAAGTAATTGATTATCTAAAGGCTGGTGGAAGAGCAATCATTGCCGGTAACTATGCATATCCGGATCTGACGAATTTCAACTCGATTCTTGCAGCCTACCAGGTAAGTTTTACAAAAGGGGTAGTAGGGGAGAATGATTCCAATTACTATTACAATAACAATCCATTTTACCTGCTTCCAAAGGTAGAATCTTCGACCTATACCTCCAGTGTATCAAACAGCTATATCTTTTCACCGGCAAGTGCAGGGATTACTTATCCGGACAGCACAGACGATACTACTTACACAGCGCTGCTAGATACTACGGATACCGCAGTATCCAAGACGGCAACGGAGGAGATTAAGACAGCAGAATTCGAAGAAGGGGATATCCAAGGACCATTTACGGTAGGACTTGCGATTGATGAAGTGGTGGATGATGAACATACCTCTCATATTGTGGTGCTGGGAAGTGCAATGTTCTTGACTGACCAGTGTGATCAGGTGGTGTCAGGTAATAATTCATCTATGTTCACGGATGTCGTATCCAATATGGTTGACAAAGCAGAATTATCTACCAGTGTAATTGCAGAGAAAGAATATACCATGAGCAATATCACAGTTGCTACCATGACAGCGATTATGCTTGGACTCACATTTGCAATCCTCACACCAATTGTATTGGTTATTCTTGGAATTGTAATCTGGGCAGTAAGGAGAAAGAAATAATGAACAGACAGAAGAAACAATTTATTGCACTTTTGATTGTACTAATTCTCTGTGTCGCAGCTTATGGACTTGTAATGCTTTATAATAAGAGGACGCAAAAAAACAAAGAGGATAGTGAGGAGGCAGCAAAGATTGCTCTGACTGACTACAGCACGGAGGATGTGACCGCATTTTCCTATGTTTTGGATGGTGTAACACTTTCCTTTACGAAGGATGGAGACGAGTGGAGCTATGATGCAGATACATCGATCAATATCAGTGCATCAGCGGTAGAATCTCTGCTTTCCTCCGCGTCCTCCATGACAGCAGCAGAGAAGGTGGAGAATCCACAGGATAAAGCAGATTATGGATTCGATGAGCCTTCCAACACAATTACCATTACAACAAAAGCCGGTACCACGACCTTATACATCGGAGCTAGCAATGACATGCTAAGCCAGTATTATGCGATGAAAGAGGGCGACGACAGCATTTATCTTGTGGACTCTGCTACGGCGACGATTTTTAACAAGACGCTTGACAGCTTGACTGAGACTAGCACGGAAGACACAGGCACAGAAGATGTTAGCACAGAAGATACTGAGGACGCAGAGAATGCAGAGGATGCAGAAGATACAAAAGATACAGAAGATACAGAAGAGGCAGACACGGGCGAGCATGGCACAGAGGAATAAACTCAATAGATAAAAGAAAGATAAGCATTGACACAGACATCACATGTTCACATGTATTTGTCATAGGATAAAAATGAATCATAACGTGAGCTCAGCTTCATGAACTAGCAGAAAAAGCATACACTCTTTCAATTGCGCTGTCCTGCCCCGAAGGGATACAAGGCAAGCAAATGGAAGAGGTGTATGCTTTTTCTTTTTACTCAACCTTAGAAAGTTGAGCTTTTGTTACTTTTGATTATTTGAATCAACTTCTGTATCGCTGTTTTTCTTTGAAGCGTTGTTGCTATCTGAAGCGCTGGATTTATCATCGTTGCCTCGGATCAGGCGGTAGATGAATGTGTAAGCCCAGATAAGCACTGGGATAACAACTGTCGCGAATACAGATGCGGCAAACATGCTCATGGAATTACTATTATCTGTGATCGCACAGATTAATGTAATCAGATACAGGCTAACCAAAAGTATGATTCCGATGATAGCCATAATTCGTTTTACTTTTTTCATAAGGAGTATCCTTTCTCATAATGCTATTTATCATACAATATTATCCCTGCAAAATCAATGAATTCAAAGAAAATGCTTCTCTTAATTCAAAGAAAACATTTCTCTTAATTCAAAGAAAACATTTCTCTTAATTCAAAGAAAACATTTCTCTTAATTCAAAGAAAATGCTTCTCCTAGTTTGCATATTAGAATGTGTTATGACATGCCATTGTCCCAAAAGCAAGAATCCTATGTCCCCGATTGTGACATTTTGTGAGGTATTTGAAAAAAAGAAGCTGTTACATCAAATACCATCATAAAAATGACCAATTTGAAGGCTATAGGAGGGAGATTAGAAGTTTGGTGTGATGTATACGAAAAAACTTAATCTCCACATCACAGAATTCATCGATTTCTGTGATGTAATTATTCAATTTTCTCATATACCTCACAGAATGGTTAACATAATTGAAATAAAAGCATTAAATTCACCCAAAATGTGATGTAGAAAGATAATTTTTTCAAATACATCACAAACTTGGACCTGTCAGGAGTATGAACTGAAAATCTGCTGGCGAATGCTTAATTCTGTCAATAAATTGATCTAAACTGTACCACTATATAGTGGACACGGAAATTTTTAATTTACATCACATCTTTCATGGGCATATGTGGTATGGAAGAAGAAACTCTACATATACATTACAGTAATGTGGTTGAATTGTGGTTGAATCAAGAAAAAAGGGTATCGTGCATATTGCACAATACCCATAAATACTCTATATAAGCCTATTTACCACAGCACTGTTTGTATTTCTTGCCAGAGCCGCAAGGACATGGATCGTTACGTCCGACTTTCTTTCCAACAACAACTGTGCCGGATTTCTTCTGCTCTAAGAATAATTTGTGTTTGGTCTCTTTATCAAAGATCTCATCCCACATTGGTAATTCATAAAGCCAATCTGCTTTGGCATCAATCATGTTCTGGTATAATTTCTTTTTATCAAAACCAAGACTAACCTTTGTGTCTTCTTCCATAGTATCAATTGGGTTAGGAGTAACAAGGCTTTCATTGATTCCATCTAAGAATCCAGCCATCTCAAGAGTAGTGAGCTCGTATTTGTCAGCCAGCTCTTTTACGGTTCCTTCTACAACTTCATCCGGATTCGATAATAATTTCTCGTAAACACCCTTCTCTAAAAGGAAATATCTCTGCCAGAATCTCTGAAGATCTCCTTTATTTGCTTTGTCGTTATAGGCAATTTTCTGCCATTCTTGTAATAAAGCCATTTCTATACCACCTTTATCATTTTTGCTATTTGTTTTGCATAACTTATATGCGTATAACATTATATCAAAAACAACAGCATATTTCAAAGGATTTTCTATAAAATACGTTTGACAGATACTTAAATTGGGGTTACAATACGTTTTAAATACAGATAATACGTTGAAGAGACTAACCAACTCTGAGTGACCCTAATCCGGTCCGGTGACTCCGTTATCGTCAGAATGAGCTTTTTGGAATATTAGAATTCCAGAAATGAATCAGGGTGGAACCACGATAGAATCGTCCCTGGCGCAGACAGATTGCCTGTGCCAGGGACTTTTTATATAAAAAAAGAAAAGGAGACAAAAAATGAAAATCACATTAAAAGATGGCTCTTTCAAAGAGTACAGTGAAGCAAAATCTGTTTATGAAATCGCAGCAGATATCAGTGAAGGCCTTGCACGTGTTGCCTGCGCCGGCGAAATTGATGGAAAAGTGGTGGATCTTCGAACTACCATTGACAAAGACTGCGCTTTAAATATACTTACAGCAAATGATCCAGAAGGCTTACAGGTAATTCGTCATACAGCATCCCATATTATGGCAGAGGCTGTAAAACGTTTATTCCCAAATGCAAAGGTTGCAATCGGACCTGCAATCGAGGATGGCTTCTATTATGATTTCGATTCTGAACCATTCTCAAGAGAAGACTTAGATAACATCGAAGCTGAGATGAAGAAAATCATCAAAGAAGGTCATGAGATTACAAGATATACACTTCCTCGTGAAGAAGCAATTGCATTTATGAAAGAGAAGGAAGAGCCTTATAAGGTAGAACTGATCAAAGATCTTCCAGAAGGATCAGAAATCTCTTTCTATGATCAGGGCGGATTCGTAGATTTATGTGCCGGACCTCATCTTATGAGTACAAAAGGTGTGAAAGCATACAAATTAATTTATTCTTCCATGGCATATTGGAGAGGAGATTCTGATAAAGCTCGTCTTCAGAGAATCTATGCAACTGCATTCAACAAGAAGGATGAATTGAAGGAGCACTTAGCCAAATTAGAAGATGCAAAAATGCGTGATCACAACAAACTTGGACGTGAGATGGGGTTATTCACAACCGTTGATGTAATCGGTCAGGGACTTCCTCTCTTTACACCAAAGGGAACAAAGATGATCATGAAGCTTCAGAGATGGATGGAAGATCTTGAAGATAAGGAATGGGGCTATGTTCGTACAAGAACTCCACTTATGGCAAAATCTGATCTATACAAGATCTCTGGACACTGGGATCACTACAAGGATGGCATGTTCGTATTAGGCGATGAAGAGGTTGATAAAGAGGTATTTGCACTTCGTCCAATGACATGTCCATTCCAGTACTATGTATATAAGAACGAACAGCATTCTTACCGTGACCTTCCTTATCGTATGAGTGAGACATCTACCTTATTCCGTTCAGAGGATTCTGGCGAGATGCACGGATTGACACGTGTTCGCCAGTTCACAATCACAGAGGGACATAACGTAATTCGTCCTGACCAGGCGGAAGAAGAGTTAAAGAACTGCTTTGATCTTGCCATGTTCGTATTAAGAACCTTAGGCTTAGAGGATGATGTAACATTCCGCCTCTCAAAATGGGATCCAAATAATAAGAAGAAATATCTTGGGGATGACAATTACTGGGAGAGCACACAGGGCAAACTTCGTGAAATCTTAATCGAGTCTGGTAAACCATTTGTGGAAGCAGATGGGGAAGCTGCATTCTATGGTCCTAAGATTGATATTCAGGCTAAGAATGTGTACGGCAAAGAAGACACAATGATTACCATTCAGTTAGACTGTGCAATCGCTGAGAACTTTGATATGTACTATGTAGATCAGAATGGCGATAAGGTTCGCCCTTACATTATTCATAGAACATCTATGGGATGTTATGAGAGAACACTTGCCTGGTTAATTGAAAAATATGCAGGAAAATTCCCAACATGGCTATGCCCAGAGCAGGTTCGTGTACTTCCTATTTCTGAAAAATATATGGATTACGCCAACAAAGTGGCAGAGGAATTAAAGAAAAATGGTGTCGATGTTACCGTGGACAGCAGGGCGGAGAAGATTGGCTACAAGATTCGTGAAGCAAGACTTGATAAGCTTCCATATATGCTGGTAGTTGGACAGCAGGAAGAAGCAGATGGCAACGTATCAGTAAGAAGCCGTTTTGCAGGGGATGAAGGCGTGAAGTCACTTGGTGAATTTGTAGATCAGATTTGCAAAGAGATTCGTACCAAAGAAATCCGCAAAGAAGAAGCAGCAGCTGAGGAACAGAAATAGAAGAACAGCAGAAATAGTAGAACTGCAGAAATAGTAGAACTGCAGGAATAGTAGAACTACAGAAATAGTGTAATTACAGAAATAGTGTATTTACAGAAATAGTAGAATTACAGAAATAATTAAGCTATACAAATAAATTTTAAATTAAGTTGGAAAATGCAGACAGAACCGTTTGTATTTTCCAGCTTTTTTTTATTTGGTTTGGTAATAATAGTATTGTTACCAAGAATGCATTTAGGAGGTAAAGAACTATGACGATATTGGATTGTACAGTTATGAACTGTGCCTATAACAGGGACCGAAGCTGTAAGAAAGAGAACATCCAGGTGGAAGGTGAAGAAGCCCACGTCACATCGGAGACAAGCTGCGGAAGCTTTGAGCCAAAAGGGTGCGGCTGCGGGAACAATGTGGATGTAGAGCCTGCAAAAGAGACAAATGTATATTGCAAAGCAGAAGAATGTGTATTCAACCATTCACAAAAGTGTGATGCAAAGCATATCAGTATTGCAGGCGGTCATGCAGACAGATCAAAAGAGACAGAATGTGCAAGCTTTGAAAATCAATAGTTGATACAATCAAAGGAATCAGGTGGGCGGTGCTGGATAATTTCCAGTTTTGCTCACTTGAATGCTTTGAAAAATGAGAGTAGAATGTAGGTAGAAAGAACTAGACGTACCGTATTGTGAAAGGAGTCTTAACTATGCGTAAGAAATCACATATTTCACTGGCGAAGTTCATTGCAGAGAACTCTGACGATGAAGCATTAAAGAAACATCGCTTTTCCTTCTATCTTGGAAGCATTCTACCTGACATAAAACCTTCATTTCTCTATAAGAAGCATGAGATTAATGGCACAATTCCGAATCTGCAATATCAGATGTGCCGATTGATGGATCGAATGGAAGAAAAGCAGGAGCATTCAAGAAAAAGCGTTCGTAAGATGGGAGAGATGAGCCATTATCTGGCAGACTATTTTACATTTCCTCATAATAAGGAATATCCAGGAAGCTTAAAGGATCATTGCAGCTATGAAGAAGAGCTGAAGCAGGATCTTCGCAGCTATTTGAAAACCCATGAGGCAAAGACGAATCTGAATCCCAAGAAGTCCTTTGGCTCGGTGGATGCCCTATTTGATTTCGTGAAGAAAAGCCATAAGGATTATCTGGACAATGATCATAGTGTAAAGCATGATATTGAACATATCGTAGAAGTAAATCACCAGGCGATGGAAGGCTTTCTGGAGCTTCTGAAGAACCACGGACAACACAAAAACTATATAAATCAGAGCCATCATGTACACCACGGAGGTGCTGCATAAGTACTAATAATTATGCATTTTTGTCGAATTATGCAGAAATGTGGTGGGGAATTTCCATTGCTTTTTACCAGCCGATAGCGTAAAATGTAGAATATAGACAAAGGAAAAGAGGAAGCGTTTTGGACTATAATATTAACTTTCCGAATTTACATATTTACATGGATCATGTAGGTAAAAGTATTTCAATCGGTGGATTTACCATTGCATTTTATGGAATTATTATTGCGCTCGGCATGCTTGCTGGAATTGGTATTGCATATTATGAAGCAAAGAAGACAGGGCAGAATGCAGATCAATATATCGATTTGGCAATCATTGCAATTATCTGTTCTGTAATTGGAGCACGAATCTATTATGTGATATTCCGGTGGGACTTATACAGAGACGACCTTCTCAGCATCTTTAATACTCGCCAAGGTGGACTGGCAATATATGGAGGTGTAATTGCAGCTATTATTACAACTTTTGTCTTTACAAAAGTGAAAAAGTTATCATTTGGATTAGTATGTGATACAGCAGGACTGGGGCTCATTCTTGGTCAGATTATCGGACGATGGGGCAACTTCTTTAATCGGGAAGCCTTTGGAGGATATACCAATAATCTGCTTGCCATGCAGATTCCACTTTCCGCAGTTCGCTCGTCAGACGTGACGGATAACATACTTGACCATGTAATGGTAATAGATGGAACTCAGTATATTCAGGTACATCCAACATTTCTATATGAATCATTATGGAATCTTGGACTCTTGATTATTCTGCTCTTGATTCGTAGAAAGAAAAAGTTTGATGGAGAAATATTCTTGGGCTATCTGTTTGGATATGGCATTGGACGTTTTTGGATTGAATCATTGCGCACAGACCAGCTATTGATTCCAGGAATTGGATATCCGGTATCTATGGCACTTGCAGCAGTACTGGTTATCATCTCAGCAGTATGGATTATTGTAGGTAGAAGAAAGGCAGTAAAAGAAACGGCGTGAATCAGGGTTTAGGAGGATTCATATGAGAGAATTAATGGAATTACAGAACTTAATCGAGAAAGCACGACTGGAACTTGACCAATCTCTTGCGGCTGAGGACAGTTATGAAACTTACTATGAGAAAAGCTTGTATCTAGATCGATTGATCGAAGAATATTTAGATGCAAAAGAATGTGAAAGTTCAAAATCTGAAAAATAAAAAGTGAAAAATAGGAAAATAGGAAAATAGGAAAAAGGGTGAAACCATTTATATGGTTTCGCTCTTTTTTTATGGATTTTCACAGGAAAGAAAATCTATAAATTCTTGGAATCGCCTTGATTTTACTGCACTGATGGAGTAATATATAGGAAAAGTGGTAGAAAGTGGGGGGAAACCCCTACAAAGTGGAGGAAAGTGGTAATTCTTTAGAAAGGTAGGTGAGCTGGCAATGTTCATGGGCGAATACAACCATACGATCGATCCCAAAGGACGTTTGATCGTACCATCAAAGTTCAGAGAACAGCTCGGTACCGAGTTCGTTGTTACCAAAGGACTGGATGGTTGTTTATTCGTGTATTCCAATGAAGAATGGCAGCACATCGAAGAGAAATTCCGCGAAATACCACTTACTACCAAAGACGCGAGAAAATTCTCAAGATTCTTCTTCGCAGGAGCTACAGCCTGTGAAGTGGACAAGCAGGGAAGAATTCTTCTCCCAGCGAACTTAAGAGAATATGCCGGCATCGAGAAGGATGTGGTATCTGTTGGAGTATTAAGCAGAGTAGAAATCTGGAGCAAAGACAGATGGCAGGATAATGGTGACTATGATGATATGGATGAGATTGCTGAACACATGGCAGAAATGGGGCTTGGAATCTAATGGAATTTAAACATTACTCAGTGTTATTACAAGAGACAATTGATAATCTGAATATCAAGCCAAATGGCATCTATGTGGATGGAACGCTTGGTGGAGGAGGTCATTCCTATCAGATTTGTAAACACCTAACGGACGGTGGAAGACTCATCGGCATCGATCAGGATAAGGATGCAATTGCAGCAGCAGGGGAGAGACTAAAAAGTTTTGGAGACACTGTAACAATTGTAAGAAGCAACTATTCGAATATGAAGAATGTACTAAGTGACATTGGAATTGACAAGGTAGATGGAATTGTACTTGATCTTGGGGTATCCTCTTTTCAGTTAGATACACCAGAGAGAGGCTTCACCTACCGCGCAGAGGATGCACCTTTGGATATGCGAATGGATGACAGACAGAAGCTTACTGCAAAGGATATTGTGAATGAATACAGTGAGATGGAACTGTTTCGCATGATCAGGGATTATGGAGAAGATAGATTCGCAAAGAACATTGCAAAACATATTGTACAAGCGAGACAGGACAAGCCAATTGAGACAACTGGAGAGCTGAATGCAATCATCAGTGGAGCAATTCCGATGAAAGTACAGGTGACAGGAGGACATCCTTCTAAGAGAACCTATCAGGCGATTCGTATTGAACTAAACCATGAGCTTGATGTACTTCGTGATAATTTAGATGACATGATTGATTTACTGGACGAAGAAGGAAGATTATGCATTATTACCTTCCATTCGCTAGAGGATCGAATCGTAAAGAGTAATTTCAAGAAAAATGAGAACCCATGTACTTGTCCTAGCAATTTTCCAGTATGTGTTTGTGGAAATAAGTCAAAGGGACGTGTGGTCAGTCGAAAACCAATTCTTCCTTCGGAAGAAGAATTAGAAGTAAACTCAAGATCAAAGAGTGCAAAGCTTCGTGTTTTCGAGAAACATGTAGAGGCGTAAAAAGGGATAGAAGTAATTATTGTTTTACATGGATGTAAAAAGGAGTTTGTAGTTATGGAAAAGAATTCAAATAGAACATACAGCAGTAAAAGATATTATGTAGATGGAAATACAGTCCGCGAGATCAACCCTCAGGAAGAGAGAAGAAAACAGAGACAGCGTCAGCAGCGCGAGGAAGAGAACCGCAGAAAGAATCGTAGAAATGCCGCAAGACGTAATCGCGAACGAGCATTACATATGAGCCGTGCGTATGTTGCCTTTTTAACATCCTGTGTAATTATCAGTGCATTTGCAGCAGGATATTACGTGCGTTCGCAGGCACAGGTGATCAGTTCCATGAAACAGGTTGCTGCGCTAGAAAGCCAGGTTACGGATCTAAAGACAGACAACGATGCGAAACTGAAACGAATTGAGACTTCCGTAGATCTTGACCAGATCAAGGATGTGGCAATGAATCAGCTGGGTATGACCTATGCAAGTTCAGAACAGATTCAGTATTATTCTGTTGACAATAGCAATTATATGAACCAGTATAGTGATATTCCAGAAAAATAGGAGTAACATAAGTGGTAAAAAAGAAAAGAACACCAAAGAAGCCGACCATGAAATTTTCCAGGAAAATGCGCGGCAAGCTGGCGTTTCTGTTTACAGGAGTGCTGGTGCTTGTATGCGTGTTGATCGGTCGAATCATGTATATCAATTACACAAGCGGAGACAAATATAAGAAAATTGTCTTATCACAACAGTCATATGATAGCGTGAGCATTCCGTATCAAAGAGGAGATATTGTTGATACCAAAGGAACTGTCCTTGCTACCAGTGTGGCTGTTTATAACATTATTCTGGACTGTTCGGTTATGACAAGCGAAAAGGAGTATATTGAGCCTACCATCAATGCTCTGATGGAATGCTTCCCAGATCTGCTTGACCGCAGTGCACTAGAGGATTACGCAGCAAATGACGAGAGTAATCGCTATATCGTCCTGGCAAAGAAGCTAAGCTATGATCAGATTCAGCCGTTTATAACGATTCAGGATGACACAGAGAAGAATCCAAAGGTAAAAGGGGTATGGTTTGAAAAAGAATATCAAAGACAATACCCATATAATAGTCTGGCAAGCTCGGTGATCGGGTTTACGGTTGCAGGTAATATTGGAAATGCAGGGCTTGAGAATTATTACAATGATACTTTAAATGGAGCAAACGGAAGGCAATACGGATACCTGAATTCGGATAATGACTTTGAGAAGACCGTGATTGATGCAAAGGATGGCAATACGCTTGTAACAACCATTGATGCCAATATTCAATCTATCGTGGAGCAGAAGATCAAGGACTATAATGAAGCCTATACGGATAATTACCGTGAAGGATCAGGCAGTACCAATACCTCAGTGCTTGTGATGAATCCAAACAATGGAGAAATCCTTGCAATGGCCAATTCTCCAACCTACGATCTCAATAATCCGAGAGATCTGACTCCATTTTATACACAGGAACAGATTGATGCCATGACGGATGATGAGACCATGGATGCCCTAAATACCATCTGGCAGAATTATGCCCTGACACATACCTTTGAGCCAGGTTCTGTACAGAAGCCATTTACCATAGCAACAGGACTTGATACTGGAACGGTTACAGATGATATGACCTTTGAATGCGATGGTGGAGAGCAGTTTGACCGATGGATTGGCTGTGTAAAGCTATCCGGACATGGACATGAGACAGTGAGAGAGTCACTTATGAATTCCTGCAATGATGCATTAATGCAGATGTCATACAAGATTGGTGCTGAGAATTTTACAAAATATCAAGCTACTTATGGTTTTGGCTTAAAGACCAATGTGGATCTTCCCGGAGAAGCAAATACATCAGGACTTGTCTACACCTTAGATAAAATGAAACCAGTGGATCTTGCCACAAACAGTTTCGGACAGAACTATAATACAACAGTCATTCAGCTGGGCAGTGCATTTTGCTCCCTGGTAAATGGGGGAAATCTCTATCAGCCTCATATCGTGCGCAAAATAACAGATGCAGATGGCAATACAATAAATACCATTGATCCAACAATTGTGAAACAGACAATCTCTCAAAGTACCAGTGATCAGGTGAAGGACTATATGTATAGTGTCGTTCAAGAAGGAACTGGTAAGATGGCAAAAGTCGATGGCTATTCTATGGGCGGCAAGACGGGTACTGCTGAGAAACAGCCCCGAGGGGATGGCAACTATGTGGTATCCTATATTGGATATGTGCCACAGCAGAATCCACAGCTTGTGATCTATGTGGTTGTAGATGAACCAAATGTAGAGAATCAATCCCATGGTGCATTTGCAATGAACATCTCCAGAGAGATATTAGAAGAAGTTCTGCCATATCTGAATATTTATCCAGATGAAGAGACAACTGGAAGAAATACCGAATATGGAATAACAGGAACTGATGTTACAAAGAAAAATGCCGAGGCAGCTGCAGCTCAGACACCTGTAGATCCAAACGCCGGACAATAAAGATACAAAACATAACCTTACAAATGCAAACATAAGATACAATAAGGCATTTGTGAGGTTATTTTTATGGAACGAAATAAGACCTATCACCGACGCAAAATCTGGTTCTTTTTTCTGGTCGTATTCCTTTTACTTATTTTCCTGACGGGACGACTAGTATATCTTATGATTTTTCGCTCAGATTATTACACCGATATGGCCACAAATCTGCATCAGAGAGAACGTGATATCAAAGCCGCCAGAGGGCAGATTCTGGATACCAATGGAGTGGTGCTGGCGTCCAATGCTTCCGTATGCACAATCTCTGTGATACATAATCAGATTAAGGAACCGGAAGCAGTAATCCAGATGCTGGTGGAGGAGCTTGGTCTACCGGAAGAGAAGGTTAGAAAACGAGTAGAAAAGGTATCCTCCATTGAGCGGATTAAGAGTAATGTAGATAAGGTGACAGGAGATAAAATCCTTGCACATGGATTAGCTGGAGTAAAGGTAGACGAGGATTATAAAAGAGTATATCCGTACGATAGTCTTGCCTCGAAGGTGCTGGGCTTTACAGGAGGTGACAATCAGGGAATCATTGGCCTGGAAGTGAAGTATGATAAGTATCTGCAGGGAACAAATGGGAAAATACTTACCCTTGCGGATGCAAGAGGCGTTGAGGTGGAAAATGCAGGGGAGATAAGACAGGAACCAGTGAGTGGAAATGATCTGTATCTGTCCCTGGATTACAATATACAAATGTTCTGTGAGCAGGAAGCCCAGAAGGCCTGTATCAAAAAGGAAGCAGAGAGCGTAAGCATCATTGTTATGAATCCTCAGAATGGAGAGATTATGGCCATGGCGGATTATCCAGAGTTCAATCTGAATGATCCCTATACCTTAACAGGGGACAATGCACAGTATCAGGGAACACCCCAGGAGATGGATTACTTAAATAATATGTGGAGAAATCATTGCGTATCCGACACCTATGAGCCGGGCTCTACGTTTAAGGTAATCACAGCATCTGCAGCACTGGAATGCGATGCGGTAAAATTAGATGATAAGTTCTCCTGTCCGGGATTCATCACGGTGGAGGACCGGAAAATACGTTGTGCTAAGGTGGGAGGCCATGGTGCAGAGACCTTTGTTCAGGGAATTGAGAACTCCTGTAACCCAGTATTTATTACAGTGGGATTGCGGATTGGAGCAGAACGGTTCTATCAGTATTTCAAGCAGTTTGGCCTGATGTCGAAGACGAATATTGACCTGCCAGGAGAAGCATCCACGATTATGCACAGCTTAGATGATATTGGTCTGGTAGAGCTGGCTACAATCTCCTTTGGACAGTCATTTCAGATTACACCAATTCAGCTTGCAACCACAGTGTCCTCCATCATCAATGGAGGCACACGAATTACACCGCATTTTGGAGTGAGAACAGAAAACGCATCCGGAGAAACCGTGGAGACGTTCACCTATCCCAAAACAGAAGGAATCTGTACTTCAGAGACTTCAGAGACCATGCGGTATCTGCTCGAAAAAGTAGTATCCGAGGGAGGCGGTAAGAATTGTAAGATTGACGGTTATCAGATTGGAGGGAAGACAGCAACCTCACAGACCTTGCCAAGGTCTGAACACCGATACATTTCCTCCTTTATGGGATTTGCACCAGCAGATAACCCAGAGGTTCTTGCACTTGTGATTATTCGCAATCCCCAAGGAATTTATTATGGTGGAACCATCTGTGCGCCGGTAGCTAAGACAGTATTTGAGAATATTCTGCCATATCTGGGGATTGAACAAACGGGAGTAATCGATGATAAGTCGGAAGAACAGCAGTAGAACCCGAAAAGCGGGGGCCGCAAGCCTTGAATTATATTCCGAAATAACGTATACTTATTAAGTTATAAATGGAGGAATAAAAGATGAATCTAGATGGGAAAAAAGTTCTGGTAGTAGGAACCGGAATCAGCGGAATCGCTGCATGTGAATTATTAGTAAAGAAACAGATTGAAGTGACTTTATTTGATGGAAATAAAGAACTTGAGCTTGATAAAGTATATGAGAAATCTGAGCTGTTAAGAGAGGTTCCAATTATCCTTGGAGACTTAACAGAGGAACAGATGAGCACTTTCGACGTAGTTGTATTAAGTCCAGGAGTTCCAACAGACCTTCCAATGGTGAATGCAATGCGCCAGAAAGGAATTGCAATATGGGGAGAGATAGAGCTTGCTTATTATTTTGCAAAGGGTCGTATAGTTGCAATTACAGGAACCAATGGCAAGACAACAACAACAGCCCTTACCGGCGAGATTATGAAGAATTATTATAAGGATGTAAAGGTTGTTGGTAATATCGGGATTCCTTATACTTCGGTAGCCGCTGACACCACCGATGATACGGTGACAGTTGCAGAAATCAGCAGCTTTCAGTTAGAGACCATTCATGAGTTCAAACCAGTGGTATCTGCAATCTTAAACATTACCCCAGATCACCTGAACCGTCATCATACCATGGAGTGTTATATCCAGACGAAAGAGGATATTACAAAGAACCAGGGAAAAGACGAGACCTGTGTATTGAACTATGAAGATGAAGTGCTGCGCAAATTTGGTGAAAATGTACAGACAAACGTTGTATTTTTCAGCAGCAAAAGAAAGCTGGAGAATGGATTTTACCTGGAAAATGAGAACATCTATTATGCAATTGACGGGGCTTCAACATTGGTAATAAATATTCATGAGCTGAACCTTCTTGGCAATCACAATTATGAGAATGTCATGGCAGCCTGTGCACTTGCCACAAGCTTTGGAGTCCCAATGGATAAGATTGTAGAAGTATTGAAGATCTTTACCGCCGTAGAGCATCGAATTGAGTATGTGTGTGAGAAGCGTGGGGTGAAGTTCTACAATGATTCAAAGGGAACGAACCCAGATGCGGCAATTCAGGGAATACGTGCCATGAACCGTCCAACACTATTGATCGGTGGCGGATATGATAAGCAGTCAGAGTATGATGAGTGGATTGAAAGCTTTGATGGTAAGGTGAAGAAGCTGGTTCTCATTGGACAGACAAAAGAGAAGATTGCGGAATGTGCCAGAAAGCATGGATTTGAAGAGGTTGTGTTATTTGATACCTTTGAAGATGCCATTGCTTACTGCTATGAACATGCAGTGTCTGGCGACGCAGTATTACTGTCTCCAGCATGTGCAAGCTGGGGAATGTTCCAAAACTACGAGGAAAGAGGAAGAATTTTTAAAGATATCGTTCGTGGCTTAGAGGAGTAGGTATGAGAGATAAGAAGAAAAGCAGACCAAAGGAAACGAAATACTTTGATTACAATCTATTATTTATTATTATCTTCTTGATCTGCTTTGGTCTGGTTATGCTATATAGTACCAGTTCTTATACTGCTGGTAATAAGTTCAATGATCCTGCTTTTTATCTGAAGAAGCAGGTGCTGGCCATTGGAATTGGAGCGGTATTTATGTTCGCACTGGCCAAAATCCCATATACCTTCTGGAGAAAATTAGGAGGGCTGGCATATATCGGAGCATTTGCGCTGTGTACAGCGGTTTTGATCCCTGGCATTGGAGGAAACTATAATGGTTCTCAGCGCTGGCTGAATCTTGGACCATTATCCTTTCAGCCATCGGAGCTGGCAAAGATTGCCATTATTATATTCCTGGCGATGATCATTGAGAAGGTTCCGAAGCAGATGGCGAATCTTAAGGGTGTTGTGAAAGTGTTGGCAATGCTGCTTCCAATACTAGGTGTGATTGCTTATTCGAACTTAAGTACAGCAATTATTATTGCAGGAATCGCTGTGTGTATGCTGTTTGTGGCAAGTCCAAAGTATTCGTATTTCATTGGAATCGGTCTTGCAGGGGTAGCATTTGTTGCCGTCTTTATTATGTTAGAGTCCTATAGACAGGGACGTATTGCAGCATGGCTGCACCCGGAGACTGCGGGAGACGCTGGCTTCCAGACGTTACAGGGATTATATGCCATTGGTTCCGGTGGACTTTTTGGCAAAGGCCTTGGACAGAGTATACAGAAGATGGGATTTGTTCCAGAAGCTCAAAATGATATGATTTTTACCATTATCTGTGAAGAGCTTGGACTTTTTGGAGGTATCTGTGTCATTCTGCTGTTCACACTAATGATATGGCGAATGATGGTAATTGCCAATAATGCAAAGGATTTATTTGGTGCCCTTTTGGTGGTGGGAATCATGTCACACATTGCCTTGCAGGTAGTGCTGAATATTGCCGTAGTAACCAATACGATTCCAAATACCGGTGTTACCCTGCCGTTTATCAGTTATGGTGGTACATCAATTCTGTTTCTGATGTCGGAGATGGGGCTTGCCCTTAGTGTGTCCCGGGGGATAACCTTGCAGAGTATTGGGTAAGTGAGGAATAAACAAGAGAAATTGGAGCTTATATGATAAAAGAAGAACGTAGAAAAAAGAAAAGAAGAAAATTTTCCATCACGGTATTCTTGGGAATCCTGATTTTTCTCGTTTTGGCAGTGCTGGTGATCATGAAGGTCTGCCGTGTGAAAGAAGTGGAAGTGGAGGGAAACGTTCTCTACGACGCGCAAACCATACAGGATACCGTATTAAATGATGAGTATTCCTGGAATTCACTCTATGTGTTCTTGAAATACCGTTTCAAGAAGCCGGAGACAATCCCCTTTGTAGATACCATGGAGATTACATTAAAGAGTCCATCTAAGCTGCATATCACAGTGTATGAAAAGGGAATGATGGGATATATCTACATACCTTCCATGGATGTAAATGCATATTTCGACAAGGATGGTTTTGTGGCAGAAACATCTACAGAGATTATTCCGGGAGTACCGCTCATCCAGGGGCTGTCCTGTGACGAGGTGGTACTATATGATAAGCTTCCTATTGAGAAGGACAAGCTGAAGGAGCTGCTGATATTAACTCAGACCTTAAAGAAATATGAGCTGGTTCCGGATTCCATAACCTATGGAATCGAGAATGCACCTGTTTTGGCGTACGGAACAATACAAGTGGTGGTTGGTGATACAACAGCATTAACTCCGAAAATGGAGCGTGTGGTCAAAATCATGCCATCGATTACAGGGCAAAGCGGAGTACTTCATCTAGAGCGATGGACAGAAGAAACCACAAATATTGTGTTTGACAAAACAGAATAAACAAATTCTTGTGTTTTTCTGATAAAAAATAGCATTTTCCTGTTGATTATTTGAAGGAAAAAATATATTATAGAGTATATGAATGCAAAGTGGGCATTTGTATTATGAAGAAGATTATTACGCATAAGCATATATTGATATGACAAAATGTATGCGCAAAAAATATATAGGGAAGAAAGAGGAGGAAGAACCTTTGCTTGAAATTATGACAAACGAGGCCGATGCCAGTGCAAAAATTATTGTAATCGGTGTAGGTGGAGCCGGAAATAATGCCGTTAATCGCATGATTGACGAGAATATTGGTGGAGTAGAATTCATTGGTGTCAATACAGATAAACAGGCTTTACAATTGTGTAAAGCGCCAACTCTCATTCAGATTGGTGAGAAGCTGACAAAAGGACTTGGAGCAGGAGCTCAGCCAGAGGTTGGAGCAAAAGCCGCAGAAGAGAGTGCAGAGGAATTATCTGCAGCAATCAAAGGTGCTGATATGGTATTTGTTACCTGTGGTATGGGCGGCGGAACTGGTACAGGAGCTGCACCAGTGGTTGCTAAGATTTCAAAGGAGCAGGGAATTTTAACCGTTGGTGTTGTAACCAAACCTTTCAAATTCGAAGCAAAACAGCGTATGATCAATGCAGTATCTGGAATTGATCGTTTAAAAGAGAGCGTTGATACTTTAATTGTAATTCCAAATGATAAATTATTAGAGATCGTTGACAGACGTACCACAATGCCAGATGCATTGAAGAAAGCGGATGAAGTATTACAGCAGGCAGTACAGGGAATCACTGATCTGATTAACTTACCAGCACTGATTAACTTAGATTTTGCCGATGTTCAGACTGTTATGAAGGACAAGGGAATGGCACATATCGGTATCGGTAATGCCAAGGGCGATGACAAAGCAATTGAAGCAGTGAAGTTAGCAGTTGCATCTCCACTTCTTGAGACAACAATTGAAGGTGCTTCTCATGTAATCATTAACATTTCCGGAGATATCTCCCTGATGGATGCAAATGATGCAGCAAGCTATGTACAGGATTTAGCTGGGGATGATGCGAATATCATCTTTGGTGCAAAATATGATGAGACAATGACTGACGAAGCAACCATCACGGTTATTGCTACAGGATTGGAGACAGGAGTGAAAGCTGCTGGTGCACCAATGATGTCAAGCATGATGAAATATCAGTCAGCTGGAGCGGCTGTTAGACCTACAGCTACAACCGTTGCTGGAAGAGCAGCTACTGCTGGATTACATACCACACAGCCAGGTGTTGCAAGACCAGTTGCTCCTACACAGACTTCTGCAACTCCTACATTTAGTGGGATTCAGAGACCACGCCAGCCAGAGAGCAGCGTGAAGCCAGTAGAGATCAGCATTCCAGATTTCTTAAAGAAGAGATAATCATATTCATTTTGACAATAGGAAGAATTATTTGAGACAGGCGTTATGCCTGTCTCTTTTTGCTACCAAGCATCCGAAGAAACTGCCAGTGGCAGGTTCTTTCGGTAATATCATATAAGATTGCAAAGTCTGTTACTTTTTGTTTGGAAACAACATATTCTGTCAACAATTCCTTTTTTTCCTCCCACTATATCTGATAAATTCCACCAATAGAAACAACTATAATGCAATTGTTCGAGGGAACAAAGTATTGCATATAAAGATACAAACGGGAGGTGAGGGGAATGTATGTTTTCTATGCAGATGTGTTTGTACTTCAGAACTTTTTGATCAATGTCATTGTGTTGTTGTGCGGGGCTAGAATTCGGAAAATACATAATGGGGTCCAGATTGCAATATTAATTCTAATGGCATTGGTGGGAAGCGTTCTGGAACTTCTTCTTTTGCTGGTGAACAGACATTACTGGTACTTTACACTATTATCCTATGTGGTAGTGATTCCGTTTGTTACGGTAATTGCACTTAAGGTTAAGAGCTTCAAGGATTTTCTCAAATGCTACATAAGCTGCCTGATAGCAGTGATATTTCTTGGGGGAAGTACGGAGGCATTGGAGAATCTGCTTGGAGTAAAGCAATTACCGTTTCTTGCAATACTTGCAGTTGGAATCGCAGTAGCCATGGGGATAGAACGATTCCTGCGTTTCCAAAGAATAAGCCGGAAAATGCTTCCGGTCATACTGCAGTATGGAGGAAAACAGGTGGATGCTTTGGCACTGTATGACACTGGGAATCGGCTGAGGGAGCCATATCAGGGGAAAGCAGTACATATCATTACACCAGAGCTTGCCAAACAGCTGGAGATTACCACGAAAGAGGAAAAGGATGATAATACAAAGGGGGAGAACGCAAAGGAGGAAAACGCAAAGAAAAAGGAGAAGCTGATTTATTCCGTATATGAGATGGAACAGGCAGGGATGATTCAGAAGAAGCATAGAAAAGCAGAAGCGCGCGTCATCCCTTACAGTTCGCTGGGAAGCGCGGGACTTCTGGTAATCTACACACTGGATGTTCTTAAGATTCTAGAACCTGGAATGGAACAGGTGATTGAGTATCCAGTGGTTGGAATTGCCCGGCCAGAACTAATGAAAAGCAAAAGCTATCAAATAATATTAAATCAGGAAGTGGACTTATAGTATGAATATTGCAGAAAAATGGAAAACCGTAATGGTGCTCTTGAAGGGGCTAAATCGAGACAATGAAGTGCTTTACATAGGAGGCTCAGAGATTCTACCACCGCCTCTGGAATCCGAGGAGGAGCAGAAGTGCCTGGTTGCTCTTTCTGGGACCAATTGCAAAGAAGCAAAGGAGAAGCTTATATCTCATAATTTAAGATTGGTGGTATACCTTGCCAAGAAGTTTGAGAACACAGGGGTAGGGGTGGAGGACTTGATCTCCATCGGAACCATAGGTTTGATTAAGGGAATTAATACCTTTAATCTGGATAAGAAGATAAAGCTTGCAACCTATGCTTCCCGCTGTATTGAAAATGAGATTCTCATGTATCTTCGAAGAAATAATAAGACACGTTTGGAGGTGTCCATTGACGAACCGCTCAATGTGGACTGGGATGGAAATGAACTTCTGTTATCTGACATCCTTGGGACAGATGAGGATATTATATACCGTGATATGGAAACAGAGGTGGAGAAGAAGCTTCTGCGGAAGGCAGTGGCGAGACTAGATGAAAGAGAGCGGGAGATTATCGAGCTGCGCTATGGAATCAACCAGAAAAATGGAAAGGAAATGACACAGAAGGAAGTGGCAGATAACCTTGGAATCTCCCAGTCGTATATTTCGAGATTGGAAAAGAAAATTATGTCTCGATTAAAGAAGGAGATTCAAAGGTTTGAATAATGATTCGTATTTTTGCGGTATTGTAAAGGAGTAACGCCATAGTTGCTTTTAAAGCTGCGGATAAAGAAGCTGACACTAGGAAAACCGGCATCTGCAGCCACATCTGTGATAGAAAGATCACTGGTCTCAAGAAGCTTTTTCGCGTGTGAGAGACGAAGATGACTTAAATATTGGGAGAAGCTGATGGAAAAATGCTTTTGGAAATAGCGGGAAAGGTATTTCTCGGACAAATGGAAAGTGGCAGCAAGATCCAGCAGCGTAATCTTATCCGTATAGTTCTGTTGAATAAAGGTCAGAAGCTCTCGCTTTTGATCGGATTGAGTGCCCACAGTGGTGTAGATGACATCTGGCATTACAAATAAGATCTCAAAAAAATCTAATAAGTAGAGGCGTGTCCGAATCTGATGAAAAGGAAAGGGATGCGCTTCATTTTTTATTTCAATTAACTGATCTAGAAGCTCAGTAAGGCGCCGGGAAGAGGGAATGACAGATACGAATTGCTTCAAGCCATTACGAAGGGGTTCAAAAAAAGTATGCTCCAAAAGATCCTCCGATTGAAAGGAAAGAAATTCCAATGGAAAAAGAATCGTATAGTATTCCACATTTATGTTATCGCAAATCATAAAATGAAGCTCTTTCGGATTCGCAATGAAGATGGAATGGTCATAACCAAGGTACTCCTGCCCATTGATGGACACATGGAGAGGCCCCTTGGTCACGTAGATGATTTCTAACTCTTCATGCCAATGGACAGGGATCTGGAATTTGTTCTGGGCATGAATAAAGTATTGGGTATATGGAAAATCAGGTGTTCCATGTGGAATGTTCTCTTTTAACTCATAGTACATGTTGGACTTACCTCCGAATAAATCGTTACAAAATCGCTAAGCATGATGAACACAGTAATCGTAAAGGAGCAGAGCATACTTAGAAATTGTCTAGGGGAATTATTTATTGCTTATTTACTTAGTTATAGCTAATTATAGCGTTATTTATAGATGAGTTTAATTATAGATTAATTATAGATGAAAAGTAGAAATAGTGCAATTATTGGCGGTATAAAGACAAGTAATATTTGAAAAAAGAGGTTAATATAGTAAAAAATACTTCAGGAGATAAAGAATGAAAGCAGAGAGAAAGACACTAGGACAATTATTTGTACCGATTTGTATAGAGACACTATTTTATATGTTGGCAGGAACCGTGGATACTTTAATGCTCTCCACGGTAAGCGATGAAGCGGTAGGAGCAGTCGGAACTGCCAATACCTATATTGGCATGTTTATCATTATGTTTTCTATTATATCATCTGGTATGATTGCAGTTATGACCCAAAACATTGGTGCAGGAAGAATTGGCGTTGCCTATCAGGCAAAAAGAATTGGAACCATTTTTAATCTGGTTCTCGGAATTGGATTAGGTGTGTTCCTTGCATTGGGGGCAGTGCCAATCTTAGATATGGTTGGAATCGCAAGCGGATTGCGGGACTCAGCAGCGATTTATCTTCAGATTGTTGGCGGAAGCTGTTTCTTTAATGCCATGATTCCTATATTTGCAGGATACCTTCGTTCGTTTGGATTTACCAAGCAGCCATTAATAGCAACTGTCATTTCTAACATCTTGAACTTAGTCCTCAATATGTTTTTCCTTATGCAGCTTCATATGGGGGTTATGGGAGTCGCAATAGCAACGGTAATCTCAAAGTGCTTAAATTTACTAATTGTTATGATGGAGGCGAAACTGCTTGTTCATGCACAGAAGGATCCTCATAGAGTTCCAACGAAAGAGGTGCTTGGACAGATTGTTCGAATCGGATTGCCTTCCGCATTAGAGACCGCATTGTATAATGTGGCAATGACGTTTGTAATTCGTTTTCTCAACCAGATGGACCCAGACGGAGTGAACGTGACTGCGAGATCCTATGCAACCCAGATTACGCATTTTTCCTTCTGCGTTGGCTCAGCACTGGCCCAGGCTAATGCAATCATGACAGGATGGCGAATCGGAGCAAAGGAATTTGATGAATGTGATAAAGGCACTAAGAAAGCGGCAGTTATGGGAATTGGTGTTACGGTTATTTTTGCGGTGATCATTGCATTTTCTGGCAGAATTCTTATGAGATTATTCTCGGATGATCCGGTGATGATTGATCTTGTGTGCAAGCTCTTGTTCATCGATATTATTCTTGAAATCGGTAGAGTAAGTAATCTGGTCTTTGGGCAGGCTTTAAAGACAAGTGGAGATTCTATATTCCCAGTAATCTTAGGTGCAGTATTTATGTATCTGTTTGCTGTAGGCGGAACCTACCTTTTGGGAATACGTATGGAGCTGTTGGTCGCAGGCGCATATATTGGTTTGACCATGGACGAATGTGTTCGTGGAATTGGGATGTTTCTTCGCTGGCAGACAGGCAAATGGAGAAGAATGGGACTCATTAAAGAGGAATAAATGCGTAGTATTATTTGACTATAATGTAAAAAATGCTAAAATATGGTAAGACAGTTTATTTATTAAGTATGTTACACTACAGATAGCTACAAGGAGGAGCAAAAGATGAATATTACAGATAGCATTTTTTATATAGGGGTAGATGACCCGAATATCGACTTATTTGAGAGCCAGTATGAGGTGCCAAATGGAGTATCATATAACTCATATGTAATCATGGATGAGAAGATTGCAATTATGGATACGGCAGATGCAAGAGTGACGGATCAATGGCTTGCAAATCTTGATAAGGTGCTTGGTGACCGCACCCCTGATTATTTAGTTGTATCTCATATGGAACCAGATCATGCAGCCAATATACAAAGAGTGGCTGAGCGTTATCCACAGATGCAGATTGTTGGGAATGCTAAGACTTTTCCAATGATGAAACAGTTCTTTGACTTTGACTTATCAGGTCGTGAAGTGACGGTAAAGGAAGGGGATACGTTACGCCTTGGAAAACATGAGCTGACTTTTGTGATGGCGCCGATGGTTCATTGGCCAGAGGTTATGGTAGAGTATGAATGCACAGAGAAGGTACTGTTCTCCGCAGATGGATTCGGTAAATTCGGAACCTTAGATACCGAGGAGGATTGGGTAGATGAGGCACGCCGTTATTATATCAATATTGTTGGAAAATACGGAGTACAGGTGCAGGGCTTATTGAAAAAAGCAGCCAACCTAGATATTCAAATGATTTGCCCATTGCATGGACCAATCTTAAAAGAGAATCTTGGATATTATCTGGAGAAATATAATCTATGGAGTAGCTATACACCAGAGGATCAGGGTATTGTTGTAGCATGTGCATCGATTCATGGAAACACCAAACGTGCAGCGTTAAAGCTGGTTGATAAACTAGAAGCGCAGGGAGAGAACGTTGTCTTCTTTGATTTATCTCGCTCTGATCTTTCAAAGGCAGTGGAGGCTGCATATCGCTATGATCGTCTTGTGCTTGCCTGTGCAACTTATGATGGCGGATTATTCCCATGTATGGAAGATTTCATCAGTCATTTGAAAAGTAAGAACTTCCAGAAACGAACCATTGGACTTATGGAGAACGGAACCTGGGCTCCTATGGCGGGCAAACAGATGAAAGCAACATTGGAGACCATGAAGGAACTCACAATTCTAGATCCTGTTGTCAGTATTCGTTCCACATTAAATGGAGAATCAGAAGCACAGATGGATGAACTTGTAAATGCACTTCTAGCGCAGACATCACACGTTTGTGTGTAATTGTCATAGAACTGAAAAAAGATGATTATTTTAATATCGTTTCTGAAAAAAGAGGTTCATGTGAGCCTCTTTTTTGCAACCAGTAGAAACATCTTTGCATACTATAAATATGAAGAATGAGAAGAAGTATCTATGAAAAATGAATTGGTTTATGCAGCTTCATCCAGTGTGTCAGGGATTATTGGCAACACTTTTTACCTATAGTATTACTGCTCTTGGAGCGGCAGTGGTGTTTTTGTTTAAGAAAGTACCACAGAAGATTTTGGATTTGATGATGGGAGTATCTGGAGGTGTAATGATAGCAGCTTCCTATTGGTCACTCCTTGAACCTGCAATTGTGCTTTCTGAAAAATTACAACAGAATGCAGCATTTATGGTGGCTATTGGTTTTACCATGGGAGGGCTCTTTATCATTGCATCCGATGTATTCTTAGAAAAAATATTGTGGAAACATAATAGAGAAGGTGGAAAGAAACGGTGCATTCTATTAGTGACAGCAGTAACCATGCACAATATACCAGAAGGCCTTGCAGTGGGTGTGGCTTTCGGAAACGCAGGAATCGCCGCAACTCAATCAAGTCTGCTGGGGGCAATTATGCTTGCGGTAGGAATTGGAATTCAGAATTTCCCGGAGGGAACCTGCGTTGCTATGCCACTGCGAAGAGAAGGAGCCAGTAGAAAAAAGAGTTTTCTGATTGGACAGTTCTCAGGTATTGTGGAACCCATTGCAGGTGTCATTGGAGCATTGTTTGCATTGCGTGTACAATTGGCGCTGCCACTGGCTCTGTCTTTTTCCGCAGGGGCAATGATATCGGTCGTTTGTTCGGAGCTGGTTCCAGAATCCTTCCGAGACAATAAGCATCTGGCAACTCTTGGAATTCTGGTGGGGTTTGTGGTCATGATGGTGCTGGATGTTGCATTGGGGTAAAAGAATTAGAATTGATCCGGAGAAGACTGCGTGGAACACATTGGGTAATTTAATTGATTTCATGTTTCGATTTTGAAGGAATATGATATAATATTTTCATGAATCAAAACACACAGATATGGATGAATGAACTGAATACCTATGGCGAGGCAATTCTGCAGTCAGCAGAATTCGAAGAGGCCATGAAGCAGCCACATCACTATAAGACTTCTCTTGGGGAACATATGGTGTATGTGGCTTTGCGTGCGTTATATTATTGCCATCAATTGGAGAAACGAGGTATTCAGGTAGACTCCAAAAGTGTAGCAATCGGTGCACTGGGACATGATCTTGGAATGGTTGGACGGGAAGAAAAGTATCAGAATAACATGCAGTGCTGTCATCAACATCCCATTGATTCTGCAATCATTGTAAGCCGTTTGATACCGGATATCGATGAAAAGACAAAGCGTGTGATAAGGCATCACATGTGGCCGCTTTCCTTACACCCACCAGGCTCCTGGGAGGAATGGTGTGTGATAAAGGCAGACAAATATGTATCCGTTCATGAAGTATTGGCAAAAAAGCAGAAGAGGAATTAGACATGGAGAAACAAACTTTAGAGAAGAAAGCCGCAACGAAAAATGGTGTTAGCAGAATGATATTTGTTGGACTATCCATTTTAATAGAAGCCGCAATCATTATTGCATTATTTACAGTTTTAAATGGCTACGCCGAATGGATTAATCTGTTTACAAGAACATTGGCGATAATCCTTGTGCTTGTTATCTATGGACAGAATAAGACCTCCTCCATGAAAATGCCTTGGATTATGCTCATTATGGCGTTCCCGGTGTTTGGTGTGGTACTGTATCTGCTCATTGGATTGAATGGCTCCACCTGGAAAATGAAAGATCGGTATAAGAGAATTGATGAGATACTGCTTCCGTTTCTGACACAGAATAAACAGTGCATGGAGGACTTGGAGAATCAGGAACCGAAGGCTGCTGCAATAGCGAAATATCTCTGGAAGAATGCAGGGTATCCGGTGTATCAGAACACGCAGGTGGAATATTTTAGTGAAGCTGTGGAAGGGCTGGAATCACAGCTTGAGGCTTTAACGAAAGCAGAACATTTCATTTTCATGGAATATCATGCAATTGAGGATAAGGAAGCCTGGGGGCGCATTCAAAAGGTGTTAGTTGAACGAGCAGAGGCAGGTGTTGAAGTGCGCGTTTTCTATGATGACATGGGAAGCATCGGCTTTATCAATACAGACTTTGTGAAGAAAATGAAGTGCCTTGGAATCCGCTGTCGTGTATTTAATCCGGTTATGCCAGGACTCAACATATTTCTGAATAATCGTGATCATAGGAAGATTACCGTAATCGATGGCAAGGTCGGTTATACAGGTGGTTATAATCTGGCAAATGAGTATTTTAACATCACACACCCTTATGGGCAGTGGAAGGATACTGGAATTAAAGTGACAGGACAGGCAGTGCGCAGTATGACGGTGACATTCCTGGAAATGTGGAACGCGGTAAAGAAAAGTGATCTCGACGATGTGGAATTCGCAAGGTATCTGCCCAAACAGGGGGATGAGCCCAAACAGGGGGATAAACCCAAACAGGGGGATGAGCCGGCGTATGAGGTACAGGACTCTGGATTCATTCAGCCTTATGCAGACAGCCCGATGGATGATATTCATGTGGGAGAAGACGTGTACATAAGCATGATTAATAAGGCAGACAAGTACTGCTATTTTATCACACCGTATCTGATTATTACGGACGAGATGACGCATGCAATGTGTCTGGCGGCAAAGCGAGGCGTTGACGTGCGAATTATTACCCCAGGAATTCCAGATAAGAAGATGGTATACAGTGTCACTCGGTCCTTTTACCATGCCCTTGTGAGAGATGGAGTACGCATTTTCGAATGGACGCCGGGCTTTTGTCATGCGAAAATGTGCATCGTGGATGATGCAATGGCAACCTGTGGAACCATTAACTTAGATTATCGAAGCCTGTATCATCATTTTGAAAATGGATGTTTCTTATATGACTGTCAGGCTGTGCTAGATATGAAAAAGGACTTTGATGCAACTTTCGCAGAGAGTCGTGAAGTGACAGAGCAATATCGAAGTGGCAGATCGGCAGTGATGCGGGCAGGACAGCTTATATTACGGCTGTTTGCAGAATTGCTGTAAAAATTCACTCTGTAAAAATTGAAACTGAATTGTAGATAATATTTTTCATGAGTTACAGGATTACGAAAATAAATTCAACTAAGATTTATATGACAACATTTTGCAGGAAAATGCAGTGTTGTTTTTCAAATACCTAGAAATAATTCAAATACCTAGGAATAATTCAAATATGGTATAAAACTATCAGTAGAGATATGCTATTATTGATTTGAAGACTTACAAATGAAAATATGGGGGCAAAACAATGTTTGACTTGAAGAAAATGATTGGGAATTTATGTTTAAGATACTTGGTACCAAAACCACCTGCAATTCAAGCGGGAAAGAAGCTGGTTGCGTGTATTGGAGATAGTATCACATATGGTGCAGGGGTGGTTCAGGATCATGATCACCGTACATGGGAATACTTTCTGCAGCAGAAATTAGGAGACGAATATCAGGTCTTAAACTATGGAATCAGTGGGAGAACGTTACAGGACGAGGGAGATTTCCCTTATCGGAGAGAAAAGTTCTATAAGATATCCCATGAAATTAAAGCAGATATCTATATCATTATGTTAGGAACTAACGACTCAAAGCCATATAATTGGAATTATGAGAGATATCAAGAAGAGTATAAGAATTTTATCGCAAGCTACAGAAATTTAGAGCATCACCCAAGGATCGTTGTTATGGCGCCATCTAGGTGTTTTGTGGATGAAAAGCTGGGAATCGTAGGATATGATATCAATGTAGAGAATGTTGCAAATGAAATCCATGATTGCATATTGCAATATGCAAAAGAAACAAACATCGCCTGCATAGATCTGTATCCTCTGACGGAGAATCACTCGGAGTGGTTTGATGATGGGGTGCATCCAAATGAAGTAGGTAATCGGGAGATTGCGGAGTATATATATAAAAATTTTTTTTCTAGGGCGGATATATAATTATTGAAAATAAAGTATTGACAAAAACAAAAAGATTGCGTGCAATAAAATAGAATACAATATATAAAGAGAGGTAGAAAAAATGAATATATATGATTTTAGTGTTGAAAAAGTAGATGGAGATTTTATGTCTCTGAGAGAATATGAAGGAAATGTGATTTTGATTGTAAATAGTGCAACAAGATGCGGATTCACACCACAGTATGATGAATTGGAAAACCTATATGAAGAATATGCAGAGTCAGGATTTACCATCTTAGAATTCCCTTCCAATGAGTTTGGTAATCAGGCACCGGAAAGTAATTCTGAGATTGCAACCTTTTGTGATGCAAAATTCGGAATTAGATTTCCTCATTTTGCAAAAGTATTGGTCAATGGAGAATATGCAAACCCATTGTTTAAGTATCTTCAAAATGAGCAGGGATTCAAAGGTTTTGACGAAGAACATCCTTTGGCATCCATTTTGGTAAGCAAGCTGGAGAGAGAAAAGCCAGAATATAAGAATGAACCTGATATCAAGTGGAATTTCACAAAATTTCTGATAGACAGATCGGGAAATGTGGTAAATAGATTTGAACCAACAACCGATTTTGATGAAATCAAGGCGTAGATGAAAAAGTACCTGTAACAGATAAACAACAGACAGTATAAAACAGTGAATGTGTAGATAGGCAAAACTGGTTATCTCTGATAAAATCAAGAGAAAGAAAACAATTGAAAATCCATAGAGTTCTGGCTAAAGGGACGCTGATTGTTCACAGATGAATTATAAGAGGTACAAATATGGGATTACCAACTGGATTTTTTGAAGAAAATGAAATCAGTCGTCGTGTGATGGAAAAGTGAATTACTATTACCAAATAATGAGTTGTATATATGGGATAAGTACAGTACAACATTACTATATTATGTTACATAAGTGTACAAGCGTTCTTATGTTACTTAGAAAGAGAGGAATTGTATGCTTCCATATTACTATTATTTGGTATTAGAAGGATTCGCATTTATTATATGTTTTTTAATTCACTTAAATTTAAAGAAAAAACATTCTCCAATGTTAGATGAAACGATTTTTCTTTATTTAATATTTGCCAATATGGCAATTTTATGTATGGACATGATTACTTGGCTTACTGACGGGAAACCGAATTCGTTAGCTAGATTCTTGCTGATTGGGAGTAATGTTATATATTATGTCCTTTCCAGTATTATTTTGTTTCTCTGGCTGCTGTATGTGTTGTTTCGTTTGAAGAAAAAACATATCAAACTATCGATTTTGTTTTTGTGTTTTTTACCACTTATATTTGAAATGGTTATGAGTATAACAGCTCCATGGAATGGATTTTATTTCTATGTAGATAATGCAAATGTTTATCATCGTGGTTCCTTATGTTGGACACAGGCAGCAATCGGAATCTTTTATATGCTTTCTGCAGCAATTATGGCTTTTATTCACGGTGTGCGGGCAAAGAATTTGCAAGAAAAAAGGGAATCCATAATGTTGGTAATTTTTACTGTGTTTCCGCTTCTTTGCAGTATAGTGCAATCGCAGTTTTTTGGATTGCCATTAATATGGATTGGAACAACAATTTCCTTCATGATCTTTTTTATTCAGACACAGAATAGTCAAATATCTATTGATAATTTGACAAAACTGAATAATCGTGGAAAATTTGATGCCTATCTTGCTCAGAAGATCCGCGATTTGAAGAAAAATGAGACGCTCTATTTGATAGTAATCGATATTGATAAATTCAAAATTATTAATGATTCTTTTGGACATGTAGAGGGAGATGAAACCTTAATTGCATTGGCGGATATACTTCAAAAGGGGTGCTTAACCAAGAAAGATTTCTCAGCACGTTATGGTGGAGACGAATTTACCTTAGTCTGCATTCGAGAAAAAAAGGAATCAGTTTTACCTTTAATTGAGGAAATTGAGCAGTTGCTTACAGATTTCAATGAGCAAAGTAATAAGCCATTTTCCATAAGTATTAGTTATGGGGTAGCTGCTTTCATGGAAGATTCTATTCATACAGATGAGGCATTAAAACGTCGTGCAGATGAACGAATGTATGAAATGAAAGCAACACATCACGCCAGTGTAATGAGGAAGTGAAAAAATTGAATTTTGTAGTAGATAAGTGTAGAGGTGATGAAACGTCTGCACTTATTTTTATATAAGGAAATTCCTAGCATATAAAAATACGCTGCGTGCGTACGTCTGCAAGTTCGTGCGACAAGAATCCTAAGCTGTTAACCAGTCCATATTTCTTGCAAATCCTAGATTTGTGATGTATATCAAATAATCAACTAATTACATCACATTTTCTGGAAATTTAATGCTTTACTTTCCGTTATGTAAACTGATCTGTGAGGTATATGAAAAAACTAAGAAAACGCATCACAGAAATCAAGGAATTTGGTGATGTGAAGAATGAATTATTACGTATACCTCACACCAAAGTGAAAATAACGCTTCTCAAGATGGAATTTTAGCCATTTTTGTAATGAAATGTGATGTAATAATAAGTTTTTTTCAAATACCTCACAAAATACAATAAATGGGGACAGGGGATTTATGTTTCGGGGACAATGGCAAGGAGTACTATGGACAATTGCAAAAGCAAAAAGAAGACATACGGAAATGTTTGGAGGCAGGAAAGAATGCATTATTCTATAAGAAAAAGATTTATAAGTAGACAAATGAGAGGTAAAAAACTTGACTTTTAATTCGTAATTGATATAATAGCAAAAGTCGGACGGCACATAAGATGTGCCTTGCAAGGTGTCTCAAATGAATTGAGATTCCCGGATGGACATGATAATCATGAGCCAGATAAGATGTATTTTCTTATCTGGCTCTATTTTTTTTATTTGATAAGAAAGCTGTGTTAGCTAAGTGCCTGAATCACGGAGTGCGCAAAAGCACACTTTCTTGTGGCGTACAAAATGAGCGCCAGCGACATTCAATTTCGTAGGAGGAGAAACATGGATTTAATCAAAGACAATTTAAAAAGCTTATATTTTCGATTCTTAATTCCGTCACTAGGGAGTGCAATGGTAATGTCAATTTATACATTAACAGATGCTATTGTAATAGGAAAAGGCGTTGGAGCAGATGCATTAGCAGCACTTAGTATAACAACACCGCTCTTGTGTATTCTAATGGCAATGGGAATTCTATTTGGAGTAGGTGGCTCTGTTCAAATGAGTGTGCATCGTGGCACTGGCAATGTTGAGAAGGCAAATCGTTTTTTTACGTTGTCATTTCTTACGCTTGCTGTGATTACGTTGTTACTGTGGATAATATATGGGGTTGGTATATCATCTATTCTACAGGTAATGGGTGCAAATGATGTCCTTTATCCCTATGCATTATCTTATATGAAATACATAAATCTGTTTCTTCCAGTAGCGGTATTTTCCAATTATATTGCAATTTTTGTAAGAGCAGATGGCGACCCGAACAGATCGATGATTGGTGTGCTATCAGGTGGAATCGTAAATATTGTATTAGATATAGTATTCGTATTTCCACTTAAAATGGGAATCGGTGGAGCAGCATTTGCATCCGTAATTGGCATGGTTGTGCAGGTAATGATAGGATTATCGCATTTTCTTAGTAAAAGAAATAGTCTACACTTTATAAAGCCAAAGCATGCGTTTTCTAGTATTGGGCAAATTATTGGGAATGGAATTCCGAGCTTCTTTAATGAATTTGCCAATGGATTTATAGTTTTTCTATTTAATATTCAAATTTTAAAGTATTGTGGAGATTCGGCACTCGCTGTATATAGTGTGATTTCAAACTGTGTAATTTTATTTAATTCGCTATTTACAGGAGTGGGGCAATCGATTCAACCGATCATTGCAACGAATTATGGCGCTGGAAAATGGGAACGTATCCAGAGAATCAGAAAGATGTCATGTATTACAATTATTTTTATGGGAGTTATTTTTTCGTCAATCGGAATGCTGTTCCCGGAAATCGTGTGTTCTATTTTTATGAATTTGAATGAAGAAATGAGGCTGATTGCACAAAGAGGAATACGCATCTATTTTGTGGCATTTTTCCCAATGGGAATGAATCTATTAACGTCCTATTATCTGCAATCTATTCTAAGTGTGAAAAAATCATTGCTTATTTCACTTCTTAGAAATGTTGTTTTAAGTAGTATCGGAATCTTATTATTCCCACTATTTTTCGGAAATAATAGCTTATGGATGGTTATGCCTATTGTAGAAATAGTTGTAATGCTGCTTAGCGTGTTATTCCTCAAAAAGACATTATAACTATAGTAAGGACGATAAGAAGCAATATGCAATGAAAATCAATACGGAAACAACAGCATGGGTTATTGGTATTGATATATTCAGAGGTAGATGTTATTCTTGAAACGTTAAATAATCGACTTAGAAAGAGGTATAAATAGCTTCTGTCAAGAAGAAATAGAGCTAGCTAAATGCTAAAGTAGGAGAGCGTTTATGCACAACAATCAGACAAAGGATAAATCATTTTATAAAGAACTTATGGCACTTGCAATTCCGTTGGCATTACAAGCATTGCTTAATGCATTAGTTGGAGCATCAGATGCGTTGATGCTAGGTAGATTGGCGCAGGATGCTGTTGCTGCGGTTTCTCTGGCAAATCAAATTTCTTTTATTATGTCTCTTTTTAATGGAGCAATGATTGGAGCAATTAGTGTTCTCGTTGCACAATATTGGGGCAAAAAGGATTATACCAGTGCAAAACAATTTATGAGTATGGCAATTCGCTATGTGTTTTTTATCTCACTTTTATTCTTTTTGGTGGCTTTCTTCATTCCCGATAGGCTGATGGCCATTTTTACACCAGATACGAATCTTATTCGCATAGGCGCAGAATATTTAAGAATTGTAAGTATTTCATATGTCTTTTCTGGAATTGCACAAGTATACTTGATGATGATGAAAATTGGAGGACGTGCGAAGACCAGTGTTTGGATCTCTGCAATGACTGTTATTGTGGATGTGACAGTAGATTTTTTCCTGATTTATGGATTTGGCAGAATCCCAGCTTTGGGGGCAAATGGTTCAGCATATTCTACAATACTTGTAGAGGTTGTGGCACTTGTCTGGTGTGTGATTGAGTCCTATGACCTGCATTTCAAAAGAAGTGAATGCGTATCGGATAGGGACGAGCGTATTCGACCTGATTTGAGAAGCATGTTTTCCTTTTCAGCACAAGCGGAACAAGATGTTTGGCGAATCGCGCCATCGATACTGGCCAGCAGCTTATCCTGGGGATTAAGTATCTCTGTTCATTCGTTTATAATGGGACATCTTGGAACAGATGCAACTGCAGCTGCGTCAGTTACGGGGGTTGCACAACAGCTGATTCAGTGTCTGACACATGGCTTATCTAGTGGGGCGGGTGTGATGATAGGACAGCTTTTGGGACAAAATATGCTGGAAAAAGCGAAGCACTATGGTCAGCGCTTCTGGAAGGTTTCGATTGTAGCTGGTCTGTTAAATTGCCTTTTTTTGGGAATTGTAGGACCACTCATTTACATATTCTATGTGCTGGAACCAATGGCGAAAACATATTTGATAGAAATGCTGCTATTTAGTGGATTATACATGTTTGCATATGCAATAAATACAATTATTGTATGTGGTGTGTTCCCAGCAGGTGGTGATGCAAAATATGATGCCATAAGTGTGGGGATTGCAACATGGTGTTTTGCTATTCCTTTGGCGTTGCTTGGATGTTTTGTGTTTCATTGGCCGGTGATGTTAGTATACATTGTAATGTGTGCAGATGAAATTGTTAAGGTCCCATTTGTTCTGCCGAGATATCGAAAATATATTTGGGTAAAAAATCTGACAAAATGAGATAGAAAGGAATCTTCCCATGAACGCAATATCAGCATCACCTGGACTTAAGGTCGTTACACGAATGTCTGTGGATATAAATATAAAAAATAAATATAAGAGATAAATATAAGAGATAAATATAAGAAATAACTATAAGAAATAAATATAAGAAATAAATATAAGAAATATCTGAAAGAACAAACTCCTCTGTCCCCAAAGCAGGAAGCCCTTGTCCCTCATCACGTGTTTTTTTGCAACAGAACAGAATAAATGCTATGTTGCAAAAAATCTCTAGTTTTGAGCCTTTACACCAAGTGATTTTTTGCAAATATCGCCTCTATTATGGTATATGCAAAAAAATTCTATTATTTTTTGCATATATGAGCGAAGAGAGCTATGTTGCAAAATAATGATTGGAAACCGACTTAAAAATACGCTATTTTTTGCAAATAATAAGCTTATAGGAATATTTGCAAAAAATCCAATTTTTTTAAATGGCACTCATTTTCGTTGTCCGATGGAGTTGTCAGCGTTATATTCCTCGATGATATTAGTTCACTCTCTTAAGATTATAGGAATAAAGTTCTATAAATACTCTGCCAATGGTTGTTTTTTTGTAATTCTTTCTGTATTATGAATCTATATAAACGGTAATACAGAAATTAGAGAAATTAGAGAAATACATGGATTACAGCTGTATGTGAGGTAGTACTATATGAGTTATGCAGAGCAGGATGAACAATTAAAGAAAGAGATGTCCCTCATACAGGAACTTATCTATAAAGACCCGGAATTGATGATTCAAAAGTGTTATGAACTGAAGAATTTGGCAAAGATGAGAAACAACACTTATTGTATGTGTTATGCACAGAATTATATTACAGACTATACATTTTCCATGAAAACTCATGCTGAAGTTATGGAGCAGTTAAATCTTGCATTGTTTTTGAATGAACATGCAGATTTTGATGATTTGAAACTACAGATTTATAATCTGGCAGGAATTATATATGCAGATAATAGCAATTACAATGAGGCAATTGAGTATTATTTGAAAGCACTTAATAAAACGGAAGATGGAGAGAATGATGAAGTCAGGTCAAAAATTTATACCAATTTAGCCTATTGCTTCATTTCCTTAAATCAATTCGAATTGGCTTTGCCTTATTGCCAAAAGGCTCTAGAAATTTGTGAAAAACAGAACAAGATCAATGCCCACTTATATACGATTATCCGCACGAATCTTGCGGCTATTTATGCGAATATACATAGGGAAACAGAAGCAATTGCTATTTTGGATGAGGTTCAAAAGGATGCTTCCTTGACTGACATTTCGTCTACGATTACACTGAATAAATCCATTCGGTGCGTTTGTGTTGCAAACCTGGGGAAAAAAGAGGAAGCATTGCAATTAATAGACGAAATCATGGAGACACCGGCCGGTGGGTTTAATGCAAGGGAAGTGAATTATTCGACCTTTACCCGAATTTTTGAGGTCGCAATTAAAATAGAAGAGAAAGAAAGAGCACAGAAAATACTCCTGTTCTTGGAGCAGATGGAGTATACCTATCAAAATGTGAGTTTGAAGCGAGAGTTGATAATGAAAAAGATTGAGTTCTGTCTTTGTTTTCATGAAACAGAGGATTTGAACAATCTATATGAATCTTTTTACCAATTGTCAAAGCTGGAGGCACAGGAGCGGAAAGCCAGCAATTTGGATACGCTGCAAAGTAAATTAAAGCTCTATGAAGAAATAGAAGAAAAAGCAGCGATAAAAAAACAGGTGGAGTTCGCACGAAAGGAAAGCATTGCGAAAAGCAGCTTTCTTTCCAAGATGAGTCATGAAATCAGGACTCCATTGAATGCAGTAATCGGCTATGTCACAATTGCAAAGAGTTCTATTGATAATAGAATGAAGGTGGAGCATTGCCTTGATAACAGCGAAATCGCAGCAAAGCAT
>CAZTGP010000006.1:0-25622 GCA_964613325.1 uncultured Roseburia sp.
TCGGAATGCACGACGATGGATTTTCCAACGATATCCTGAAGCTGAAAACGCTTATCATAGAAGCTCATCCAGGCATAGCCCTGGTTGCTCAGTAGCGGTGGCATATCCCCGGCATGCTGTGGATGGGCGGCATTTGTGGGATTGTAATGATCACCGGTTCGATTGAATGGAGGCGTGCAGTCTCCATTTTCGTGAATGTGCATGGCGTAGAAGCCGGTGTTAGCAGCGTCCCTTTCGTATGGAAGATTGAACATCTCCACTTCAATTAGTACGCCGGCATAAGGCGTGCGGTAGAAGTTGACTATGCCGCTGATGTCCGGATAGCTCTCGCCGCCCCGAACCCAGGCTTGTGCGTCTGGCTGGTGGTGGGTAAGCGTTTGAATAAATAGATTTCCAGGTGTGATTGAACTCATAAGAATCCTTTTTCTTTTAGGGTATGTAAGTGGCGCGATATTTGTTATACTATTAGGCATAACACGCAAAGGATACGATCATGACATACGACGAGTTCAAACAACAATTTCATATAGGGCTAAATGAACAGCAGGAGAAGGCGGTTCAGACGGTGAATGGCCCCGTGCTTCTTCTGGCGGTGCCGGGAAGCGGTAAGACCACGGTGCTGATCAATCGGCTTGGCTACATGGTTTACGGCCTTGGAATTGCACCGGAAAATGTATTGACTGTGACATACACCGTAGCTGCGACGCAGGATATGAAGGCACGGTTTGCCAGACAATTTGGGGCGGAGTATGCGAATCGGCTGGAGTTTCGGACGATAAATGGGTTGTCCCAGAAGATTCTGCAGTATTTTGGTAATCTTACTGGAAAACGCGTGTTTGATGTGATTGACCAGGAGGCTTCTTTGATTATTAAGAAGGTGTTTCTTGAGGTAAACGGCGATTATGCCACGGAGAGTGATATTAAGGATATCCAGACCAGTATCACTTATGCGAAGAATATGCGACTGAAGGCGGAAGAGATTGCTGCCATGGATAAGGATGTTAGGCATTTTCACACGATATACGAGAAATATAATCAGGAATTAAGAACTAGAAAATGCATAGACTATGATGACCAGATGGTATACGCGCTTCGCATCTTGGAACAATATCAGGAGGTGCGATGCTTTTTCCAAGGAAAATACAAGTACCTCTGCATGGATGAGGCTCAGGATACGTCTAAGATACAGCATGATATGATTCGGCTCCTTGCAGCAGAGTCAAGGAACCTGTTCATGGTGGGGGACGAGGATCAGAGTATCTATGGATTCCGTGCGGCATACCCCCAGGCGTTGATCTCTTTTGAAAAAGCGTATCCAGATGCCAAGGTACTTCTGATGGAGACCAATTACAGAAGCGGGCAGATGATTGTGCGAGAGGCGGATAAGCTGATTCAAACCAATAAGAAACGCCATCCGAAGCATATGGTGGCGGCAAGCATGGAAGCAGGAAGTGTTGAGAGGGTTTCGGTCAAATCCAGAAGTGAACAATACCAAAAGCTTATGAAAGCATTGACTGCGTTACCACAGAATGGTGATACGACAGCAGTTCTATATCGCAATAATGAGAGTGCGCTGCCGCTTGTGGATCTGATGGAACGACGGGGGATCCCGTACAGTATGAAGAGCCGGGATTTGACGTATTTTACCCATCCTGTTGTGCGGGATATCTGCGACTTCCTTCGGCTGGCAATCCAGCCCTGGGACGGGGATGCGTTCCTTCGTATCTACTACAAGATGGGCGCCGGAATCAGCAAGGCTATGGCGAATTACGCCATTGATTACACGGTAGGTAATGATTCGCTTCTTGACACCCTTGCCAAGAGCGACGGAATTCCTTATTATAAGAAGCAGCAGTGCCAGACACTTGCAGCACAGTTTCGGAAAATGCGTAAAGAGAATGTGGGCAAGGCAATCACGCGGGTGCTCTACACCATGAATTATTCGGATTATATAGAGGAGAAGAATATGGACACCGGCAAAGCGGAGATCCTTCGGGCACTGGGGGAGCAGGAGGATGACATTGGAGCCTTCTTAGAACGCTTGATGGAGCTGGAACAGCTTGTTAGGGACGGGGTATTTCTTGATCGGGGACGTACCCCAAGTGATTCTGGGATAGGAACATTAACTTTATCCACCATCCACTCCAGCAAAGGCTTGGAATATGACAATGTCTATCTGATTGATGCCATGGATATGCTTGAACCTGGGCAGATGTCACAGCTTGGCAAGAACATTGATATCGAAGAAGAACGCCGCCTCATGTACGTCGCTATGACACGCGCCAAACATGCACTTACTGTCTTTGTTTAACTTGGGACGGGGTTTTTTGCAAAAAACCCCGTCCCAAAACAAGAAAAACCCCGTCCCAATTAACATTTTTTTAAGCATTTTGTCACATTTTGAACACAGATAATCGATAGACTATAATCAAGTTAAAGAAATCAATTTGAATTACGAAAGGAGCGTTTCATTATGGATAATTGGAACGAGAATCAGAATAGTAACTTAAATAACAATCCATACACGCAGCCAACCGGCAATTATGGATATCAGAATCAAAGTACACAGTATGGCAATCCAAATGCGAGCACGCAGAGTGACCCATATACACAGAATGCGGCTCCTAAGCCACCGAAGAAGCCTAAGAATCCGAACGGATTTGGCACGAAGCTGGCGAAATGCGTAGCTATCGCATTGGTATTTGGTCTGGTTGCAGGAAGTGCATTTACCGGAGTGACTTATTTCACAGGAAAAGCCTTAGGAATCAATAACTCCAATGGTAACACAGCTACCAATAATACCACCAGCACACCAATTACACAGACTTCTACTGGAAATGCCAAAGATCTTGTGGATGTGTCGTCTGTAGTGGATGCAGTGATTCCATCTATTGTTGCTATTACCAATACGGGAACTACCACATCTCAGGGCTTCTTCGGACAGTCACAGACTTACGAGAGCAAGAGTGCCGGATCTGGAATTATCATCCAGGAAGACGACAAATATCTCTACATTGTAACCAACAATCACGTGGTAGCTGATTCCGATTCACTTACCGTTCAGTTCTGCGACGATACAACAGTATCTGCAGAGATTAAGGGAACAGATGCAGGGGATGATCTTGCAGTAATCAAAGTAGAGTTAAGCAGTATCGAAGCAGATACTTTATCAGCAATTAAGGTTGCAACCATCGGTGATTCTACTGCACTGAAAGTAGGACAGCCAACCATCGCAATCGGTAATGCGTTAGGATATGGACAGTCAACCACAACAGGTATCGTCAGTGCACTTGGACGTTCTGTTACCACAACAGACAGCACAACTGGCGCAAGCGTAACGAACAATAACCTGATTCAGACAGATGCCGCAATTAACCCTGGTAACAGTGGTGGCGCATTATTGAATGCCAACGGAGAAGTGATCGGAATCAACTCTGTGAAATATTCTGAGACTTCCGTAGAAGGTATCGGTTATGCAATCGCAATGGAAGACGCACAGCCTATTATTCAGCAGCTCATTACCCAGGAAAAGGTAGAGGCTTCCGAGCAGGCATACCTTGGTATTCAGGGATATGATGTATCTTCTGATGTAGCACAGAAATATAACTTACCAGAAGGCGTATTCGTATATGAAGCAATTTCCGGTGCAGCTGCAGATCAGGCTGGAATCAAAGCAGGAGATGTTATCACAGGAATCGATGGCAAATCTGTAAGCTCTATGGAAGACCTGAAAGATAAGCTTACTTATTACAAAGCAGGCCAGACTGTGAAAATGAAGGTTTGTACCAGAGCAAATAACTATGAAGAGACAGAGGTTGATGTTACCTTTGGAAGTAAGAATTAAATAAAAGCTTGCCCAAATCTGTAGAACGAGGTATAATCACCTAGTTGTTTTTGGAACCGCAAAGATATGAGGAGACAATATGAGCAAGATTAAGCAACTGCTCCGGCAGTTTTGCAGATTTGGTTTGGTTGGCTTACTTTGTTTTACGATAGATTATGGATTGCTGATCCTGATGACAGAAAGTGGACTTTATACTTATTTCATAGCCAGCGCCATTTCCTATACCGTTTCTGTTATAGTGAATTACATATTGAGCATGCGATTTGTGTTCACTGGCAAAGAAGATATGCATAAGCTCGTGGAACTTATCATTTTTCTAATTCTGAGCATGGTAGGACTTGGACTCACCCAGCTGATCATGTGGATTACCGTTGAATATCTGCACTTGTTTTATGCAAGCGCGAAGATACTCGCTTCATTAATTGTAACGATATATAATTTCTTTTCCAAGAAGGCTTTCCTGGAGGAGACACCAGAATAAACCAATACGAACGAGACCACCAGATTGTAAGAAATGTACAATTGGGTGGTCTTTTTGTATTGAAAATATGCAGAATTTCGACATATATCGAGTGGACTTTATGATAATCTTATTCTTTCTTAAGATATCCTTAATATGGTTAATTCTCGCTTCTTTTGCGTTATAATAAGGGACGTTACAGAGCTAGAAGTAAGGAGGCAGATGAATTAGAATCTTTAGAAAACCTGTTTTTTTCTTAAGGATTTATGAAGTGTCTTTATTTTCCAAAAATATGCGCTATAATGTCACTTGGTTAGAAAATGAATAACGCATCGGGAACGCACAGTTATGCAACCCGACGCAAAAGTTAGGGATGAATAAAATGACAAAAAATGTACTCGAATGGCTGGAGGCAACTACCGCACAGTACGGCAATAAACCAGCATTCCTTGATACCAAAGAAGAGATAACGTTTGATGAGGTAATGGATCATGCAAAGGCAATTGGTTCTGCAATCGCAGAACATGCAATCAGCACAGCAGTTCCAAGCGAAGCGAATCCACTCGGAGCAGCAGCTCCAATCGCAGTGATCGCAGGGCGCAATGTTCGCACACCAGCAGCTTATTTGGGAGTTGTATACAGTGGACGCCCATACGCACCAATTGATGCAAAGTTACCAGAACAGCGAATCTTAAAAATATTAACAACGTTACAGCCAGCAGCAGTGCTGGTGGATGAAGAGAATCGCGAAGTGGTAGAAGGGCTTGTGAAAGATTACATTGCAAGCGCTAATATCACCCGGGAGATTCCAATTCTTACGATGGAAGAGCTGGTACAGCATCCAGTGAACCAGGCAGCACTTGATCAGATTCGCAGCAGGATGGTTATCACAGATCCACTGTACCTGATCTTTACATCAGGATCTACCGGGAATCCTAAGGGAGTTATCACCTCCCACATGTCTTTGATGTGCTACATCAATGCATATTCCAAAGTGATGGGAATTGACAATACCGATCGATTAGGTAATCAGTCACCACTGGATTATATCGCAGCAATTCGAGATATTTATCTTCCAATGAAGCATGGCTGCTCCACACTTATTATTCCGAAGGAATACTTCATGGAGCCAGATAACTTGTTCAACTGCATGAATGAGTATCACGTAACATCCGTTGGCTGGAGCGTGTCTGCACTGACGGTTCCACTTTCACTTGGAGCCTTTGAGGATACCGAGCTTACTTCATTAAAGAAGGTGTGCTTCTCCGGTTCTGTTATGCCATGTAAATGCTTAAAGGTATGGCAGCAGCATTTACCAGAAGCAAAGTTTGTAAATCAATATGGACCAACCGAGGCAACCGCATCCTGCACCTACTATGAAGTAGATCATGAGGTGGAAGAAGACGAAGTACTTCCAATTGGTACTGCGTATGAGAACTACAAGGTATTTTTGATGAATGAGGATTGCACACCTACACCTGTTGGACAGGAAGGTGAGATCTGCGTCAGCGGACCGATCCTTGCACTGGGCTATTACAATGACCCACAGCGTACTGCCGATAGCTTCATTCAGAATCCACTCAATCCATTTTACCAGGAACGTATTTACCGCACTGGTGACATCGGAGTTCTTCGGGAGGATGGAATCCTAGAGTTCCACGGAAGAAAAGACCGCCAGATCAAACATATGGGACACCGTGTGGAGCTGGATGAGGTTGAGTATGCAGCCAATCAGATCGATGGTGTGGCAGAGAGCTGCTGTATCTATCGGAAAGATAAAGAAACATTGTTCCTGTTCTACACCGGAGAGACTGCTTCCCGGAATGTAGTGCTTGAACTTCGTCAGGTGCTTCCAGGCTTCATGGTTCCAAGAAAAGTCAAAGCCCTCGACACCATGCCAAAGCTTCCAAACGGAAAGATTGACATGACCGCCCTCCGGGATATGACCGAGAGACGCAGATAGAAAGCCAATGTAGCGGAAGCGTGCATGCGATTACTTGTATGCTTAGCACATGTGAAAAGTTGAGAAGAAAAAGGAGAATAACACAATGAAAGACACATTAATGGATATTTTAACAGAATTAAGACCAGACGTAGATTTTGTGAACGAGACCAACCTGATTTCCGGAGGAATCTTAGAATCCTTCGATATTGTATCACTTGTATCTGAACTTACAGACGAGTTCGATATCACTATCCGACCAAAAGATCTTGTACCAGAGAACTTCAACTCTGTAGATGCTATGTTAGCTCTGATTACAAAGTTAATGGAGGACTAATATGAATCTGCAAAACTATCTAAGAGAGAAGTGGTCAATGCAGCCAGGTAATGCTCTGGGGGAATGCAAGATAGATGCAGAGGCTGATACACCGGCATTTTTCTTTGATTCGGATGCATTTTCTGCCAGAATCCACAAGATTAAGGAATTACTCGGCGAAGAGATTCCACTTACTTATTCCATTAAGGCCAATCCATTCCTTTTGAATTGTTTGCCGAAAGAGATCGAGCATGTGGAGGTCTGCAGCCCAGGTGAATTAGAGATCTGCCAGAAGATGGGGATTGCTCCAGAGCACATCATCTATTCTGGTGTTATGAAAGAGTTGACAGATGTTCGCCGCGCAAGCTTGTATGGCGTAGCTATCATGACAGCAGAGAGTATGCTTCATGTTAAGCTGGAAAATGAAGTGTCTACGGCGGCACGTCCACAGAAAGTCATTCTTCGACTTACAAGCGGCAACCAGTTTGGAATGTCCGAGGAGGATATCGAGTATCTGGTAAGTCACAAGGAAGAGTATCCAAATCTTGAATTCTACGGAATTCATTACTATTCTGGTACTCAGAAGAAAAAATTAAAGAATATCGAGAAGGACTTGTTCCATCTCACAGAGTTCTTAAGCAAATTAGAAGAGAACTATGGCTTTGAGGCACAGTTAGTTGAATTTGGCCCTGGTCTTGCTGTGAATTACTTCAACGAACCTTATGAAGATGCAGATATGGCACTTCTTGCAGAGGCAGCTGAGGTATTAAAGGGATTTGCTGCCAGCTTCCCGCTTGGAATCGAGATGGGACGATTTATGGCAGCGACCTGTGGCACCTATGTGACTCAGGTGAAGGATATAAAGAATAGCTGTGATACCAATTACCTGATCGTGGATGGTGGTATGCATCATCTGAAATATTATGGTCAGACTATGGCAATGCAGGTTCCACCGATTTGGACATTGAATGGAAGCAGTCATTCCCCAGAAAAAGAATCTGGAATTCTTGCAAAGGATTACTGTATTTGCGGCAGCTTATGTACGGTTGCTGATGTTCTGGTTCGCGAAGCACGCCTCCCAGAGCTTCAGGTTGGGGATTTTCTTGGATTTGAACGCTGTGGCGCATATTCCGTAACAGAAGGAAGCGCATTATTCTTATCACGTACCATGCCAAGAGTCTATCTGTATTCTGAGGAAAAAGGCGCTAAGTTACTGCGCGATTTTGTTCCAACAGATAAAATCAACATGGCAGATCCTCTGAACGCATGTCTTGCGGAGGTAACATCATGGAATTAATCTCTATGCAGTTTGCCCTATTTGTGGCAATCGCATTACTGCTATATTATATGTTCCCGGAGAAGTACCGCTGGACGGTGCTTCTTGGAGCAAGCTATACCTACTATCTGATAATTTGTAACAAATACATTATTTATATGCTGGTAACTACGGTTACTACCTATCTTGCAGCGCGGGCAATTGATAAGCTAAAGGATAAGCAGAAGATGGAGGTCGCTGCTCACAAAGCAGAGTGGAGCCGAGAAGAGCGTAAAGCTTACAAGAAACATAACCTTGCCAAACGTCGCGGATTGATGATTGGTGTGCTTCTTGTGAACTTTGGAATCCTTGGCTTTTTGAAGTATTTTACTTTTACGGCAGAATTAGTCATTGATGTGATGAGCATCTTTGGATTTTCCGGTGCAGCTCCTGACTTTGGATTCCTTCTTCCACTGGGTATCTCTTTCTATACCTTCCAGACCATGGGTTACATCATCGATGTATATCAGGAAAAGGTGGAGTCTGAGAAGAATCCTGCCAAGTTTGCGCTGTTTGTGTCATTTTTCCCACAGATTATTCAGGGACCTATTGCCATGTATGACGATCTGGCACACCAGCTCTATGAGGGACACAAATTCGTATATAATAATTTGAAAAACGGTGCGCTTCTGATTCTATGGGGCGCATTTAAGAAGATGGTTATCGCAGACCGTGCGGTGAAGATGATTAATCTAGTCACAGCGGATACAGATGCATTTTCCGGCACCTTTGTCTTGATGGCTGCGCTGATGTACGCGCTTCAGCTGTATGCGGATTTCTCAGGTGGAATTGACATCGTTCGTGGTATCGGCGAGATGTTTGGCATTACAATGGCGGAGAACTTCAGAAGACCGTACTTCTCCAAATCGCTGACGGAGTACTGGCACCGCTGGCATATCACCCTTGGCAACTGGGTGAGAAATTATGTGTTCTATCCACTTTCTATCTCTAAGAAGTTCTTGGACATGGGCAAATGGATGAAGCCTCGTCTTGGCAAACATATCAGTAAAGTTGTACCAACCAGTATCGCATCACTTTTAACCTTCCTAATTATCGGTATCTGGCATGGCGCAAACAGCAAATATGTTGCATTTGGACTGTGGAATGGCGGCGTTATCATGCTGCTCGAGTTATTCCGCCCTGTAAATGATAAAATCGGTGATACACTTCACATCAATCGTGAGGGCGCATTGTACAAAGGGGCTGCCATGATCTGGACCTTTATTCTGGTTCTGGTGGGCTATTACTTCGATATTGCCAAGAGCTTCGGCAATGCAATGAATATGTTATATCGTTCGGTATTTGATTTCCATATTGGAGATTTCCATAAGGCTCATGAGGTTTTGGAAGCCTGCGGACTTGACCGATTGGATTATCTTGTGATATTCTTAGGCGCGTTGGTAATTCTTGCAGTGTCCATTATTCAGGAACGCTCAGGAAGAAAAATACGTGATATGCTCCTGGAGAAGAAGCTTGCCGCACAATGGACCATCATTATGGTGGGCATTTTCGCAGTAATCATTTTCGGTTACTACGGACCTGGCATCGATCCAGCAGAGTTTGTATATATGCAATTCTAAGTTGGGACGGAGACTTTTACGTTTTGGGACGGGGTTTTTCTTGTTTCGGGACGGGGTATTGACGAAAATACTCCGTCCCAAAACTGAAAAGTGCACGTCCCAGAACAAAAACCCCAAACAGTAATAATATATAGGTGAGAATATGAGTGACGAGATTGTAACAGTAGAGAAAGATAATAAAAAAAAGAAGAAAAAACATAGTAATCTGAAGAGGCTCATCGCGTTCACTTGCATTTTCTTCGTGTTGTTTTTTATAGTGTCGGATGTGATGACAGTAAGTGATTGCACGAGTCTTGCGAATGTTCGGGGATTCTATATGGAGCCGGAAAATTCATTGGATGTGGCTCTGATTGGCCCAAGTGAGTTCTATGCGGATTACTCTGCAACGCAGGCATGGAAGGAGTACGGATACACTTCTTACTCTCTTGCAGTGGCAGGAGTTCCAGGGAATCTATATAAATCGATGTTGAAAGAAGTGCAGAAACGCCAGTCTCCTAAGCTTGTGGTGTTTGAGATTAATGGGTTTATTCAGGGGGATAAGTATTTTAATCGTCAGGGGCAGATGCACAGCTGGCTGGATAATATTCCTTGGTCCGAGAATAAGCTTGAGACTATTAAGGAAGTAGTTCCTAAGGAAGACCAGTATTCTTACTTCTGTAAGATTGCAACTTACCATGATAATTGGAAGAAGCTGTCTGATTGCGCCAACTGCATGGCGGTGAAAGCACATATGGATCTAAACGGTTATTCTTATACAAAGGGATTCGGTACCTACACCAAGTGCAGCGATGACATCGAAAAGAATAAGGAAAAAAAGGTGAAATACACAAACCTGGCACAGGACTATCTGACCGATCTTCTGCAGTATTGCAAGGACAGTGGGCTGGAAAATGTATTGTTTGTGCGCTTCCCTCACGGGCGCAAAATTGAGAATCCAGAGGTGATGGATCAGTTACAGAACCTGATTACAGCCTATGGCTATGACTTTGTGAACTTAAATGATAATTATGAAGAACTTGGAATTGATCCGAAGACGGATTTCTATAATGCGGAGCATTTAAACGTAGAAGGAATGCAGAAAATGACACATTATTTTGGAAATTATCTGTGCAGCAACTATGACATCAAAGGCGATCACTCGCAGGAACAGGTGGCATATTGGAATGATTGCGCCCGGAAAACGGAGGACGTGATTCAGGAATGCCAGAATGACTTAAAGGATGGAGTTGTTCGTCGATATTTCGAATTGTCTGTATATCTGAAACCGAAACGGATTAAAGGTAAGGGCGTGTAATAAATATGACAACAGAAACGAATGTATCAATTACAGTCGAATCACCAATTGAGATTATACATAAGAAAAAGCATAGGAAAACGAAAGATCTGCGTCATGTACGCAGATTTTTTGCAATTATGGGCTTTTGGATCATCATTACGCTTTTGTTTACTTTGGTAAGCAATGCTATGGTGTACAATGAAAATGAGAGTATGACCATAGTGAAGGGATTTTTCCAGGAACCAGATGACAGTCTGGATATGGTAGCCATTGGTGCCAGTGAACTCTACGCAGATTACGCGCCAACGCTGGCGTGGGAGGAGCATGGATATACATCCTACAATCTGTCGGTGGCTGGAATTCCGGGAAATATGTTTCATTCTATGGCAGAGCAGGTGTTAATGCATCAGTCGCCAAAGCTCCTTCTGGTTAACATGAGTGGGCTATGCTGGGGAGATGATGTCTATGGAAAGAATCCGATGACGAGAGCCTGGATGGATTCGGTTCCCTGGTCTATAGAAAAAGCAAAGGAGATTCGCGAGGCGATTCCGAGAGAAAGCCGCCTAAGCTACTTCCTTCGTATTGGAAAATACCATGGTAACTGGAAGAATCCAGTGGCTTTGGCGAAGACCATTGTGCTGAAGGGTTGTATGGATTTTAACGGGTTCTGCTATACGAAAGGACTGCGCTCTTTTAGCTGCTGTAATGGTATCAGCGGACTTGGGCAGATATATGGCATGAGCTTTACGGATCAGTCTAAGACATATTTAAAGGAACTCATTGCATTTTGCAAGGAAAAAAGAGTGGAAAATGTGTTGTTTCTGAACCTGCCGCATCAGAGTATCTCTTCGAATCCAGAGGTATTCACTGAGATCAAAGAGATTGTGGAGGAGAGTGGATACGATTATTTGAATCTGGATAAGGGCTATGAAGCGTATGGAATAGATAATGCTTCGGATTTTTCCGACCCGGATCATTTGAACGTGCGGGGGATGCGGAAATTTACGCATTTTCTAGGGGATTACATTACTAAGAATTATGATGTGATATCAGAACACGATGAGAAAACACGTAAGCAGTGGGATCGCTGCGCGGCAAAGACTTCTGTTATTCTGGATCAATGTGAGGCAGACCTGGATGCAGGAGTTGTAAGAGAATATTATGAAGCTGCGGTGTATCGCACTCCGAAGAGGATGAATTAATCGGGAACTGATGAATTAGTTGGAAAACGGATCGGATATGAAAGTTTGTGGAAAGCACAGGGAGTTACAGTTGACAAAAATGTGCGGATAAATCATAATTAATCTTAGTTAAATACTTGAATGCATGGGATTTTCCGGCAGGATGAACTTTAGGAGGCTTACAATGAAAAAGAAGAAGATTGTGATTGCTTTAGGTCATGAAGCATTGGGAACAACTTTACCAGAACAGCAGGCAGCGACAAGACGCACTGCCAAAGCAGTTGCTGATTTTATTAGAGATGATTATCAGGTGGTTATTACACATAGTAACGGACCACAGGTTGGGATGATTCATACTGCAATGAGCGAATTCTGCCGTATTTATCCTGAATATACAGCGACTCCAATGTCTGTATGCTCTGCAATGAGCCAGGGATACATTGGCTATGATCTCCAAAATGCGATTCGTACAGAGCTCTTAAACCGTGGCATGTATAAGACGGTATCTACAGTCCTTACACAGGTGACCGTGGATCCTTATGACGAGGCGTTTTATGCTCCAACCAAAGTAGTCGGACGTGTAATGACGAAGGAAGAAGCTGACGAGGAAGAGAAAAAGGGCAACCATGTGGTAGAGGTAGAAGGTGGTTACCGTCGTATCGTTGCAGCTCCAAAGCCAATGGATATCGTGGAAATCGATGCAATCCGTGCGTTATCGGATGCAGATCAGGTGGTTATCGCTTGCGGTGGTGGCGGAATTCCAGTTCTTCAGCAGAACAATAACCTTCAAGGTGCAAGTGCTGTAATCGAGAAAGACCTCGCAGCAGGTCGACTTGCTGAATTAGTAGACGCAGATATGCTTGTTATCTTAACTTCTGTAGATAAGGTATGTGTAAACTACGGCAAAGCAGATGAGACTCCACTCGACACCATGACCTTAGATGAAGCCAAACGTTACTTAGAAGCAGGTGAATTCGAAGAAGGAACCATGGCTCCTAAGATTGAGGCAGCCATCGACTTCATTGGCGAATCTGCCATCAAATCTGTATTAATTACCAAGCTCAACAAGGAAGGCACACAAGTCTCCGGCGGCATGGGCACCCTCATCAAAAAGTAACTTGTAACTTGGGACGGGGTTTTCTTTGTTTCGGGACGTGCACTTTTCGATTCTGGGACGGAGTATTTTCAATTTCGGGACACCCAATTGACTAATCGGGGACAATGGATTTTCCAACGAAACATATAAATTGGTGAACAAAAGGACGAGTATCAACTCATTTTCTAAGAAGAAGTTGATATTCGTCCTTTTATAGCTGCGCCTGTCGGCGCACGTTTCTAACCGGTGCGTTCGAAGAATCTATCTGTGGCAGGCTCTTGTCCTTCAATATGTGGTGTGGATTGCAGCAAGGATGATTAGAGAAACTTCTGGAAGTCTTCCAGCCGCACATTGAAGTCTTTGATACCAAGATTATAGAGCTGCTGTTCGATGACTGGATCCTTGGTGAAGGTGCTAATTTTGATGGTCTCTGTTGGAGCAAAGACAAAGGCTTTTCCTTCGGCTTCGTATTGCTTTAAGAGAGCAATTTCGCCGCGATACATGATGTGGCGATTGTCGAGGGCTTGAACGGTGCCTGGATAATCCTTTAATTTGCGGGAATAGATTTTGCGGTGGCCTTCCGGCTGCTTATAAAAATCACGAGGTTTGCTTAAGATGACCACAACCTTGTCGCAGCCCTGCTCGAATGCGCGGCGAACGGGAATAGAGTCAGACACGCCCCCATCAAAATAGTAGCGGTCATTGATTTCCACAGGCTTGCAGAAAACAGGAAGTGCGGAGGAAGCCATGATCGGAGAATAATTATCCTTTTTGAGGTCGGACTTTTGAAAATACATGGCTTTTCCAGTGACGGCATCAGTGGCGACAATTTCATATTCGCAGGGATTATTCATGATCGCTTCGTAATTAAGTGGATCGACGCCGCTTGAATTGCTCATATCCCCGTAGATATATTGGAGTCCAAATATCTGACCGTCGCGGAGGTAATTGCGAAAACTAATGTATTTTGGATCCTTCACATGTACGGTATAAAATCGGAGGTTACGCTCGCGCTGGCCGCCTAGAAAAGACGCGGCATTTGCAGAACCAGCAGATACACCAATACAATAATCAAAATTTATCTTTTTATCAAGGAAGCGGTCTAACACTCCTGCACCATAAGCACATTTCATGCCGCCACCTTCCACAACTAAACCAATTTTACTCATAATTCCACTCCTATCGCATTTGTGTTATATATTATCACTTTCCATTTCCTGAGAAAAGATACAAAATATATGATCTGTTGCATAAAAGACTTCGTCTGGGACGGGGTATTTCACGTTCTGGGACGGGGTTTTCTTTGTTTTGGGACGGAGTATTTTCAAAGAAACCCCGTCCCGAAACGAAGAAAACCCCGTCCCAACTTAATTTCCTATAGAAGGATGAGAGAAAAAAATGTATAATATATCGTGACTTGAGGTAAGAGAGAATTTGAACGAATAAAGGAGACACATACATGGCATTTGCACATCTTCATACCCATACGGAGTACTCACTACTGGATGGGTCGAACAAAATAAAGAATTACGTTGCCCGGGTGAAGGAACTTGGAATGACCAGTGCTGCCATTACGGACCATGGTGTTATGTATGGCGTCATTGATTTCTATAAAGAATGTAAAGCGCAGGGCATCAATCCAGTGCTTGGCTGCGAGATCTATGTGGCACCGAATTCCAGACTGGATCGTGAGACCACACATGGCGAGGACCGCTATTATCATATGGTACTTTTGGCGGAAAACAACGTGGGTTACGAGAACCTGATTAAGATTGTATCCATTGGTTTTACCGAGGGATACTATTACAGACCAAGGGTTGATTTTGAGACGCTGGAGAAATATCACGAGGGTATTATTGCGCTGTCTGCTTGTCTGGCAGGTGAGATTCCAAGATATTTGGTGCGAGGGTTCTATGAGGAAGCGAAAGACATCGCTTTGAAGTACGAGAAATGCTTTGGAAAAGGCAATTTCTTTCTGGAGCTCCAGGATCACGGCATTCCAGATCAGAAAACTGTGAACGCGCAGCTGCTTCGCATGAGCCAGGAGACAGGCATTGAGCTGGTGTGCACCAACGATATCCATTACACCTACGCAGAGGACGTGGAAGCCCACGACATCCTTCTGTGCATCCAGACCAATAAGAAGGTCACCGACGAGGATCGTATGCGCTACGAGGGCGGACAGTTCTACGTGAAAAGTGAAGAGGAGATGTTAGGGCTCTTCGGTTATGCCAAGGAAGCACTGGAGAATACGGCGAAAATTGCCGACCGCTGCCACGTGGAGATCGAATTCGGCAACTATAAGATCCCAAAATATGAGGTGCCAGAGGGCTATAGCTCTGCCTACGATTTTCTGAGCCACCTGTGCGACGAAGGCTTTGAGGTGAAATATAAGAACACCGGAGAGTACACCAAGGACCAGCTTAGAGACATTTATGAGAAAATGCAATACGAGCTGGGAATCATTCAGAAGATGGGATTTGTGGAGTACATCCTGATTGTTTGGGATTACATCAACTGGTGCAGGACACACGATTGCTGGGTAGGACCAGGACGAGGCTCCGCCGCAGGAAGTAAGGTATGCTACTGTACCGGAATCACCAATATCGATCCGGTGAAGTATAACCTGCTGTTTGAGCGTTTTCTGAATCCGGAACGTGTATCCATGCCCGATATCGACGTGGATTTCGAGTACGCGGAGCGCTATCGTGCCATCCAGTATGTAACGGAGAAGTACGGCAAGGATTCCGTAACTCAGATTGTAACCTTTGGAACTATGGCTGCCCGAGGCGTGATCAAAGCTGTTGGAAAAGCCCTAGACTTCCCATATGCCGAGATGGACCGCGTGGCGAAGATGATTCCAATGGAATTAAATATCACCATAGATAAGGCTCTGACCATGAACCCAGAGTTCCGTGCACTGTACGAGGGCGATGAGAAAATGCATGAGCTTGTGGACATGGCGAAGAAGCTGGAAGGTCTTCCGAACCATACCTCTGTCCATGCAGCAGGTGTGGTAATCTATCCAGGAATTGCCAGCGACTATGTGCCACTTGGCCGTGCCAGCGACGGAAGCCCAACTGCGGAATTTAACATGGTGCAGCTGGAGGAACTGGGACTTCTGAAGATGGACTTCCTTGGACTTCGTACCCTTACCGTCCTAAAGGATGCAGTCAAGAACATCAAAGCCTCCAAAGGCATTGACGTGGACATCGATCACATCGACATGAACGACAAGAAGGTATTGGACTTCATCGGAACCGGCAAGACCGAAGGCGTTTTCCAGCTGGAGTCCGCAGGAATGCAGAACTTCATGAAGGAGCTGCGTCCACAGAGCTTTGAAGATATCGTAGCCGGTATTTCTCTGTATCGTCCAGGCCCTATGGATTTTATCCCGACCTATATTAAGGGCAAGAATAATCCGCAGGAGATGACTTATGTAACCCCTGAGCTGGAGAGCATCCTAGAGCCGACCTACGGCTGTATTGTGTACCAGGAGCAGGTTATGCAGATCGTTCAGAAACTGGCTGGCTATACCATGGGACAGGCGGACAACATTCGCCGTGCCATGAGTAAGAAAAAGCAGTATGTCATTGATGCAGGTAGAAAAAGCTTCGTATACGGAGACCCGGAAGAAGGCATCAAAGGCTGCGTAGCCAACGGAATCACAGAAGCCGCTGCCAACAGCATTTACGATTCCATGGTCGACTTCGCGAAGTACGCATTTAACAAATCCCATGCCGCTGCCTACGCGGTAATCAGTGTGCAGACCGCGTGGCTGAAATACTATTATCCGGTGGAGTTCATGGCCGCACTCATGACCTCTGTTATCGATAATTCTACCAAGGCCTCCGAGTATCTCTACACCTGCAAGGCCATGGGCATCAAGGTGCTTCCGCCAGATATCAATGTTGGTCAGGGAGAGTTCACCGCAGAGGGAGAAAATGTACGGTATGGTCTCTATGCCATCAAGGCTCTCGGACGTCCAGTAATAGACCGAATCATCGAGGAGCGTGAGCTTGGGGGAGAATACCGAACCCTTCAGGACTTCATCGAGCGAACCACAGACCGCGATGTGAATAAGCGCGCGGTGGAGAATCTGATTAAGGCCGGCGCCTGCGACAGCTTAGACGGCAACCGCAAGCAGATGACCCTTGTGTACGCTTCCATCATTGACCAGGTGGCCCAGAGCAAGAAGAATTCCATGGCGGGGCAGATGAGTCTGTTCGATCTGGTATCGGAAGAGGATAAGAAGGATTTCGAGGTAAAATACCCAGCGGTTGGAGAATATTCCAAAGAAGTCATGCTGGGCTTTGAAAAAGAGGTGCTTGGAATCTACTTAAGTGGACACCCCCTTGAAGAATACATGGATAAATGGAAAAAGAATATCACTGCGGTCACTACGGATTTTCTAAGAGACGAAGAAACTGGGGCAATCAAAGTCCAGGATAATGCCGCTGTGATTGTAGGCGGAATGATCTCCGACAAAGTGATTAAGTTTACCAGAAACAACAAAGCCATGGCTTTTATTACCGTAGAAGACCTGACGGGTACCGTGGAAGTTATCATTTTCCCACGAGATTATGAGAAGTTCCAGCAGTACCTGAATGTGGACGAGAAAGTCTTTGTGGTTGGGCATGCCACCGTTGAGGATGAGAAGGATGGTAAGATCATCTGTGAGCGCATTGTACCATTTGACGAAACTGGGCGCGATCTATGGGTGCAGTTCGAGTCTATGGAAGACTTTGAAGCCAAGGAACAACAGCTCTACGGGATGCTTCATGATTCCGACGGAAGAGACGAGGTTGTGGTGTATGTGAAGAACCCAAAAGCAATCAAACGTCTTGGAAAAAACCTCACGATTCATGTAAATGAAGAGCTTGTTAACAACTTGACGAACTTCTTGGGGGAAAATAATGTAAAAGTTGTTGAAAAGAGCATTGAAAAGTGCTAGGAAACGGTTTAAAATATAATAGATTGATGAAAAATATTTAACTTTATTGATATAGGAGGAATTAACAATGGCAAAAGAGATTCAGACAATTGGTGTTTTGACCAGTGGTGGGGATGCTCCAGGTATGAACGCTGCAATTCGTGCAGTGGTACGTGAAGCAATTAGCAAGGGAAAGAAAGTAAAAGGAATCAAGAGAGGATACGCAGGTCTGTTAAATGAGGAAATCATTGATATGGACGAGAGAAGCGTTTCAGATACAATCTCACGTGGTGGTACAATCTTACAGACTGCCCGCTGCATGGAGTTCTGTACAGCAGAAGGACAGCAGAAGGGAGCTGAAATCTGCAAGAAACACGGTATCGACGGAATCGTTGTTATCGGTGGTGACGGATCTTTCCAGGGGGCTCAGAAGCTTGCTGCACTTGGTGTTAACACAATTGGAGTTCCAGGAACCATTGACTTGGATATCGCTTGTACAGATTACACTATCGGTTTTGATACAGCTGTTAACACAGCAATGGAAGCAATCGATAAAGTCCGTGATACTTCTACTTCTCATGACAGATGCTCAGTTATCGAGGTTATGGGACGTGGCGCTGGCTACATCGCTTTATGGTGTGGTATTGCAAACGGTGCAGAAGATATCCTTCTCCCAGAGAAATATGATCATGATGAAGCAAAATTAATTGACCACATCATCGAGAACCGTAAAAAAGGCAAACAGCATCATATCATCATCAATGCAGAAGGCATTGGCGATTCTCAGGGGATGGCAAAACGTATCGAGGAAGCAACTGGCATCGAGACACGTGCTACCATCTTAGGACATATGCAGCGTGGCGGAAGCCCAACATGTAAAGACCGTGTATACGCTTCTACAATGGGAGCTTTAGCAGTTGACATCCTTTGCGAAGGAAAGAGCAACCGTGTAATCGCTTACAGAGAAGGCGAGTATTGTGATATTGATATCGATGAAGCATTGGCAATGAAAAAATCCATCCCAGAGTTCCAGTATCGTATTGCAAAAGATTTGGTATAACATATGCTACGAAAATGAGTGCCACTGGCACTCATTTTGTACGCTATGGTGAATCAAGGGGGTGTCACTGCTGTGGCAGCCCTATTTATTTTGAGGGTGAAACGCATGTAGATTGTGAATTCCAAGTATGTCATCTAACATATAACCGCAGGCACGCTTCCGCTACATTGGCTCGTGCAGCGGTACTAAGTTCACTGTTCCCCTTGGTCCAGTTCGCTAAGTACCGGCCTCGCCAGAGTACCTGCTTATTATATGATAGATGACATACTTGGAAAATATAATGTTACAAGCGTTTCACAAAATAGATGGTAAGAAGTGAGTGACCAAAATATGATTCAAAACATATGATTGCACGATTAAGAGAGGAATAACTACCCTATGATTACAAGTACCAGTAACCAGCAGATGAAGAATCTGGCACAATTGATGAAAAAGTCCAAAGAGCGCAAGAACCAGAAGGTTTTCGTGGTGGAAGGACCAAAGATGTTCGGCGAGGCTCCAAAGGAGTGGGTGAAGGCTGTCTATGTGGCAGAAAGCTTTGAGAAAGTCCCAGAACATCGAGCACTGCTTGAGGGCTATTCCTACGAAGTAGTGGCAGACTCTGTGTTCAAATCGGTGTCAGATACCCAGACACCTCAGGGGGTGCTTGCTATTGTGCAGCAGCCATCCTATGAACTTGCAGATCTGCTTCAAGGGGATAAGACGCAGCTTCTTGTGCTGGAAAGTGTACAGGATCCAGGCAATCTTGGAACCATGATTCGTACCGGAGAGGGCGCAGGTGTCACCGGTGTAATCATGAATCATACCACCGTGGATTTATTCAACCCAAAGACTATTCGCTCCACAATGGGAAGCATCTACCGTGTACCATTTTACGTGACGGAGAATCTTGAAGAGACAATCAATCATGTGAAAATGCAGGGGGTGTCCTGCTACGCAGCTCATCTGAAAGGCAACATGTCTTATGATGACCCGGACTATACGAAAGCCTGTGCATTTTTCATCGGAAATGAGGGAAATGGACTCTCAACAGAGATTGCAGGTCTTGCAGATACCTACATCCGCATTCCAATGGAGGGCAAGGTGGAATCCTTAAATGCTGCGATATCAGCAACGCTTTTAATGTATGAATGTAACCGCCAGAGGAGGAAGAAATAGATGAAAATTTGGTTTAAAATATTTGATGATACTCATCTGGTGAAGACCGAGACAATTGAAGATAATTCGTCAGAAACACGCACACATAAGATTTTTGCGGCATTAGATGAAGTATGCCATATCTTTGATTTAGGGAAACCAATCTGGTTAGACCCCAATGTGAAGGAGTTCCAGAAAAGCGGAAGGACTCGCTTCTATCAGGATAATTTCATTGAGGAAATCGATTTCGATTATCTGGAAATTCATATTCTGGAAGAGGACTAGAGTGTTTGTGCAATTTTATTAAAAAAGAATGAAAATGCGCAGAATTGCCGACAGAATTCACAAAGTGTGGTATGATATACGGAGTACAAAAGTATTTGGAGGTATGATATGGATACACCATTGACGTTGCGTGAAGATGTGGATAGTTGGAACACGGTGATATTCCTTTACAATTCAGCATTGAAAGAAGTGGGAACCAAGCTGGAGATTTTAAATGATGAATTCCAGCATGTACATCAGTACAACCCAATTGAATATATAAAAAGAAGAATTAAGACACCAGAAAGTATAGTAAAGAAATTGAAACGCAACAATTATGAAGTTTCAATTGATAATATGGTGAATTACGTAAATGACATTGCGGGAATCCGTATTGTCTGTTCCTTTACATCCGATATTTATCGCTTGGCAGAGATGATCGGAAAGCAGAACGATCTGACAGTAGTATCGGTGAAGGATTATATTAAACATCCAAAGATAAGTGGATATAAGAGCTTTCATATGCTTGTGACAGTTCCGATTTTTCTTTCGGATCGGATCGTGGATACCAAAGTTGAGATCCAGATTCGTACCATTGCCATGGATTTCTGGGCCAGCTTAGAGCACAAGATCTATTACAAGTTCGAAGGCAATGCCCCAGAGTATATCAGCCGCGACCTTCGAGAGTGTTCTGAGATTGTGTCAATGCTGGATGCGAAGATGCTTCAGCTGAATGAGGCAATTGTCGAGGCCAAGGAACAACAGGAAGAGGCCGAAGAATTAGCAGATCAACAGAAGCTGTTAAAATCAGTAAGTGAGAAAGAATTAAATAAAAAAGAATTAAATGAGTCAGTGAATGATTCTAATGACAGATTAATAGGCTAAATTTGAGATTACAGACACCAGGATTAAGATAAATTAGGGGTACCTCATGCAGTATACGTATAGTTTTGAGATGGCAGCAGTAATTATAATGCTTGTAATAATGATCCATTTTCTATTGAATCGTAGATTCCCGATCGCAAAGAATTATGCATTCTTTGCTTTGCTTTGTGCGGCCACTATGGAGAGCGTAACGAATATTATTTCCTGCATCTGCCTGACATACACAGACACTGTGCCACAGATTGTAAATGAGATTATAGTCTATATCTTTTTCCTTGCACAGGGCATTACGGCTGTGCTTCTGATCCGATATGTAACAGTGATCTGTGAGATCTCGTTGAAGGATAAGCAGATGGCAATAGTGATTGGCTCAGTACCATTGCTTTTCTATATGATCATGCTGCTTTTGAATCCAATCGTTCACTTCTTTTTCTATTTTAAAGAGAATCATTACTATCAGGGATGGGGCAGCACCTATGGATATGTTTACATAATATTCTATATTGTGTATTCACTGCTTATGACTTTTCTTGCAGAGGATTACATTCGGAAGAAAACACAGATTGCAGTGATATTCTATGGAATAGTATCTTTTTTGGCAATCATGATTCAATTATTCTTCCGGGAGCAGTTGATGACTGGTTTTGCCAATGCAGTAATTCTACTGATGATGTATCTGACCATCCAGAACCCAAATGAGCTTTTAGACCGTGTCACAGGTGTAGCGAATGGAACGGCATTTCGCATCTGCTTCCGAAATAACATGATGCAGGAGAAGGAGATGTCGCTTTTTAACGTTGATCTGCATCAATACAGTCAGATTCATACCATTTTTGGATATGAGAATGGGACCGTGATTCTTCGGGAAGTTGGAGAATTCCTGTTGAAGGAGTTCGGGATTTTTCATGTGTTCCATCTGACCGGAGATTCTTTTGTATGTATTGCATATAATAAGCAGAATCCGGAAGAATTGTTAGAAAAAATCTGGAAGCGTTTTGATAATCCTTGGAAAATGGGGAGCGTTGAGGTGATGCTTCGGGCAAATGTGGTTCAGATAGACTGCCCGCTTCATGTGAAGACAGACCAGGAATTCATTGTGCTCAATAACTTTTTGAAGCTTGAGATACGTGAGAATCCATTGAAGAATTATCTGAGAGCGAATGAAGAGCTGATCAAGGGCTATGAGCGCAATCATAAGGTGGAGATAGCACTTTCCAATGCTTTGGAGAATCATACACTTCAGGTGTATTACCAGCCGGTATATAATTCTGAGAAAAAACGGATTACGTCCCTGGAAGCGCTGGTGCGTTTACAGGATGATGAGCTTGGCTTTATTCCACCGGATGAATTTATCAATCTTGCGGAGCATACAGGAATTATTATTTCACTGGATTTACAGGTGTTTGAAGAAAGCTGCCGTTTCTTGGAGAAGCACATTCTTCCGAATGATTCTCTTGGGATTGAGACGATTCAGATTAATGTGTCTGTGGTTCAGTGCATGCAGCAGAACATGGCGGATGTGCTACTGGCAATTATGAAAAAGCACCACATTCCACCAGAACGCATTTCCTTGGAGATTACAGAGCGGGCAGCAGTGTCAACGCCAGCACTGATGGCACGACATATGAAGAGACTCGCGGAGAAGGGGATTACCTTTGCTTTGGATGATTATGGAACGGGAAATTCAAACTGTTCTTATTTAATTAATTATCCGTTTGATAAAGTGAAGTTTGATAAGAATATGATCTGGTCTTATTTCACATCAGAGACTGCCAAAATTATATTGGATAATGAGATGAAGACCATTCACGAACTGAATATTCCGGTTGTGGCAGAAGGGGTCGAGACAATGGAACAGCTGGAAGAAATGCAGCGTCTTGGAGTAGAGTACATCCAAGGTTATTATTTTGCAAGACCAATGCCAGCAGATGAGTGCCTGCAATTTGTTCGTCAGATGAATTGCCAGTAGAAATATGGATTATAATGTGTTATGGATTATAATGTGTTATGAATTACAACGTGTTATGAATTATAATGTGTTATGAATTATAATGTGTTATGAATTATAATGTGTTATGGATTACAACGTGTTATGAGTTATAACGTATTATGAATTATAATGTGTTATGGATTACAACGTGTTATGAGTTATAACGTATTATGAATTATAAGGTACTGTGATTAACGGTTCCTTATGAATAGTTTTGTGGGTGAGTTGATTTAGTATCGAGATACAGAAAGATAGGAATTGTAACATGAATATAATCAATGTTGAAAATATTACGAAGTCATTTACAGAGAGGAAGCTTTTTGCAGAAGCTTCCTTTTATGTGCAGGAGAAAGAAAAGATTGGAATTATTGGAATCAATGGAACTGGTAAATCCACTCTGCTTAAGATTATAGCGCAAGAGGAGGAGCCAGAGACTGGTACCGTTACCATGGCCAATCATATTGTGGTGAACTATCTTCCACAGAATCCAGAATTTGATTCTGAGAAAACGGTCTTGGAAAGTGTGCTAGATAAAGCAGCTGTTGGAAATATGGATGAGGCACATCATTGGACCTTGGAAAGTGATGCCAAAGCACTGTTGATGAAGCTGGGAATTATGGATTTTACCCAGAAAACAGGGGAGCTGTCTGGGGGTCAGAGAAAACGCCTCGCTCTCGTGGCAGCAGTGTTAAAACCATGTGATGTTTTGATCTTGGACGAGCCAACCAACCATTTGGATTATGATATGGTGGAATGGCTGGAAGATTTCTTGAAGAAGTGGCGAGGTGCACTTCTGATGGTTACCCATGATCGCTATTTCCTGGACTCTGTCTGCAACCGCATCGTAGAGATTGATAAGGGTGCGATATATAGCTATGACACCAATTATTCTGGCTTTTTACAGAGAAAGGCAGAACGAGAGGACAGTGCCAGGGCAAGTGAGCGTAAGCGTCAGACTGTTCTTCGCAAAGAAATCGAGTGGATGCAGCGTGGAGCCAGAGCGCGTTCTACCAAACAGAAAGCTCATATTCAGCGCTATGAGAATCTTCGTGATCAGAAAGGCCTACAGATTGACGACAAGCTGGAACTTGGCTCAATTTCAAGCAGACTTGGCCGAACAACGGTGGAGATTGATCAGGTGTCAAAGGCGTATGACAATCTAGTTCTTGTGAAAGATTTTACCTATGTATTTTTGAAAAATGATCGAATTGGATTCGTCGGTAAGAATGGATGCGGAAAGACCACGTTGATGAAAATGATTGCGGGCTTTATCCAGCCAGATTCCGGTGAAATTGTAATTGGTCAGACGGTTAAGATTGGATATTATTCTCAGGAGATATGTCTGACAACTGATAAAGATGCAAGTACAATTGCAGGCAATCAGTCAAATGTGAATTCGGATGCACTGGAAACTGCATTTATGAATCCCAATCAGAAAGTAATTGAGTATATTAAGGATACTGCTGAATATGTTCGAACCGAGGATGGACTTATTTCTGCTTCGGCTATGCTGGAACGATTCCTTTTCCCACCAGAACAGCAGTACAGCGAGATTGGCAAGCTGTCTGGTGGTGAGCGACGCAGACTGAATCTTCTTCGAGTTCTTATGGGAGCCCCGAATGTGTTGATTCTCGATGAGCCTACCAATGATTTGGACACAGAGACACTGGCAATTCTGGAAGATTACCTAGACAATTATGATGGCATTGTAATTACGGTGTCCCATGACCGTTATTTTCTTGATCGTATTGCAAAGCGTATTTTTGCTTTCGAAGGGGAGGGTGTGATTACCCAGTATGAAGGCGGATATACGGATTACATGGCGAAGAGACCAGAAGATTTAGGTACTGGTGGTGGAATGACTGGTACAATGAATGGTAAAACGGCTGGTAAATCGGGGATGCTGGCGAATGGCGCTTCTGGTGAAACAAGTGATGACCTTGTAGATTCCCGTGCAACCTGGGGACATGCAAAGAAATTAAAGTTCACCTATAAAGAAGAACGCGAGTATGAGACCATTGAGAAAGATATTGAGGATCTTGAGAATAAAATTAAAGAACTTGAGAATTCCATGCTGAAGTGTACCAGCGACTTTGTAAAACTTAATGAGATCACGAGAGAGAAAGAGGAAGCGGAACAGAACTTAGAAGAGAAGATGGAACGCTGGGAGTATTTGGAAGATCTAGCTCAGAGAATTGCAGAACAGGATAATTAACGATTGATATAAGGCAAGGAGGTACTTTAACTACTCCTTGCCTTAAGTCTTATAACAATCACACGTAAACGTGTGATGTCTGTGTTGCCAAGTATCCGAAGAAGCTGCCAGTGGCAAGTTCTTTCGGT
>CAZTGP010000006.1:25722-45397 GCA_964613325.1 uncultured Roseburia sp.
TGCCAGTGGCAAGTTCTTTCGGTACGTTATTGGGTAAAATATTGCGCGATTGTTCTCTCAATTTCTTTAATATCCAATGGATTTTCCTTCGTCTCGTAAGTGATGATTAATTGAAGACCAGGAAGTATTCCATGTGAGATATAGTTGTGTAGTTTGGATGTAGCCTTTGCATAGTATTCCGGATTGTCCATAAGACCAAAATGCTCCCAATAGTATATCTTTCCGGTAAGCGGATGACGAATGGTGAAATCAGGATAATATGTTTTACTAGAAAGAGGAAGCTCACATTCATAACGAAAAGGAATGTTGTTTGTGTAAAGTGCCATATCAATCATTGCCTCTGATTTTGAGCGAACTTTGGCACCGGAGGGCGTATTATGTATTAATTGTTCAGGATTTTGGGGATTGTGTATATAGTCGGCAGATGCCCATTGAAATAAATCTTCGGAATATTGAGTAAAGAAGGGAGCTAGTAATTGGCGATACTCTGGTTTGGCAGTTATTAATAATTCTGATTTAGGAATGTTGGAATTATGGTGACGAAGATAAAAATCAATGGCGGATCTTTCTTGGATTGATTCATCTAGAAGATACATGAGATATTTCTTATAGGCTAACTTTTCAGCAAGGGAACGATTAGATAAAGGGATATAGGTTGATTTGCTTTCATTGCTATGGAACCATTTATGTCGTCCCTTATCAAGAACAATAAATATTTTACCTGGTGGAAAATTCTTTAGATAATTCTGTAGATATTCTACTTTCTTATCTAGTCGATCTTTCTCTAATAGTATTTGGTTGTATAACGTGATAATCTACCTCCTTTTTTGGATCATGGTTTGCAAAATAGAACCTTGATCTTAAGTGTTTGTATCAAATTGAGTTACTATATTATCTATATAATCACATATTTATGCGCTAGTAAAGTAGAAAATGGTATGGAGGGAAAAATTCTACGAAGGGAAAATTATGTAAAGCAAAATTATGTAAAGCGGAGTTGAGTAAAGTGAAATTATGTAAAGTGAAACTATGTAAAGCGGAATTATGTAAAGTGAAACTATGTAAAGTGAAACTATGTAAAGTGAATTTATGTAAAGTGAAATTATGTAAAGTGAAACTATACAAAGCGAAATTATGTAAAGCGGAGTTATGTAAAGCAAAATTATATAAATATGAGGAATATATAATGGTTTTAATTTGATGTGAAAAAAATATGTAAACTGAATGTGAGGTATATAAAAAAATTATGCAATTACATCACAAATAAGGGCATATTGAAACAAAAAAACGAGTTATGTAAATCAAAGTGTGAGGTATACAAAATAATTTGCTTTTTACATCACAGAAACCCTTGATTTCTGTGATGTGTTTTCCTGATTTTTTCATATACCTCACAGTCTAGTTGACATAATGAAAATTAAAGCACTGAATTTCAAGAAAATGTGATGTAGAATACACATTTTTTTATATACCTCACAAAATATTTGGCTGGGACAGAGGAAGATACAAGGGGGACAGAGGAAGATAGAAAAGGGACAAGGAAAATATAAATTGGGGACAGAGGAAGATAGAAAAGGGACAAGGAGAATATAAATTGGGGACAGAGGAAGAGGAAAAGGGACAAGGAGAATATGAATTGGGGACAGAGGAAGATAGAAAAGGGACAAGGGGAATATAAATCGGGGACAGGGGAAGAGGTAAAGGGACAAGGAGAATATAAATTGGGGACAGAGGAAGAGGAAAAGGGACAAGGAGAATATAAAAGGGGGACAGAGGAAGAGGTAAAGAGGCAAGGGAAATATAAATCGGGGACAGAGGAAGAGATATAAAGTGGAAAGTGGGAGATATAGATTGAGAAAAAACAAGCCGAGGCGCATCTGCCTCGGCTTGTTTTGGATACGCACGCCCCGAGAGGGGCGTGACATATTAGATGAAAAACTACCATTTTATATACTTTTGAAAACTTAGAGTGTGTGAAGAAAAGTCTGTAAATACAAATCTTCTATGATAACTTATATACAGAAAATGAAGGATTGGGATTAACCCATGACTACTTCAACAGCTACTTCTTTTCCTGTGATGTCAGCTACAGGGATCATTGTTCCAGCGATTTTTTTTCCATCTACGGTCATCTTGGTAACACCTTTCTCAACGTGAGAAGGATTCTTTACTTCGATGTTGTAGGTTACGCCACGGAAGTCACGTTTGGCTTTGAAGCCATCTAATGTAGATGGGATACAAGGATCAACGACAAGTCCGTCGTAGTCTGGACGAATTCCAAGAATGAACTGTGACACATCTAGGAAGGTCCAAGCGGCAGTACCGGTTAACCAGCTATTCTTTGCTTCACCAAAGTTTGGTGCATCTTTACCAGCAATCATCTGACTGTATACATAAGGCTCGGTGCGATGAATCTCGCTAATGTCTTCGATGTATGCAGGACAGGTTCTGGTGTATACCTGCCAAGCACGGTTTCCACGTCCAACAACGGTCTCGGCGATAGAAATCCATGGGTTGTTATGACAGAAGATTCCGGCATTCTCTTTATATCCTGGTGGGTAAGAAGAGATTTCACCAAGCTCAACGTGATATTTGTGATAAGGTGGCTGAAGAAGTACAATACCATATTTGGTATCCAGGTATTTTTCAACAGACTGCATGGATTTCAGGCAGTTACCTTCTGCAAGACCGATTTCAGCCATAACACAGAAGCCCTGTGGCTCAATGAAGATCTGACCTTCTTCACATTCTTTCGAACCAATTTTGGCTTTGTAGTGATCGTATGCACGTAAGAACCATTCGCCATCCCAGCCAGCATCTAATACAGTGGCTTCCATTTTAGAGATAGCTTTCTGGGCTTCGGCAGCTTCCGCGTCAAGTCCACGATGTTTGCAGATCTCTACATAATCTTTGCCATATTTTACGAACATGCCTGCGATGAATACAGATTCCGCGTTTGGACCTTCAGAAGGACCAAAGGTCTGGAAGGATTCACCAGGTTCTTCGGAGAAGCAATTGAGGTTCAGGCAGTCATTCCAGTCAGCACGACCAATCTGTGGAAGACCATGAGGCCCAAGGTGGTTAACTGTGTAATTGAAGGAGCGTCTTAAGTGCTCCATAAAGTCAGTAGCTTTGGATGGATCACTATCATATGGAGTGGTTTCATCTAAAATGGTATAATCACCAGTCTCTTTGATATAAGCGGCAGTTCCGGCAATGAGCCATAGCGGGTCATCGTTGAAGCCGCTTCCGATTTCGGAGTTGCCACGCTTGGTTAATGGCTGATACTGATGGTAGGCAGAACCGTCCTCGAATTGAGTTGCTGCGATATCTAAAATACGTTCTCTTGCACGATCCGGAATTAGATGAACAAATCCAAGGAGATCCTGGCAAGAATCTCTAAATCCCATACCACGGCCAATTCCTGATTCGAAGTAAGAAGCAGAGCGGCTCATGTTAAAGGTTACCATACACTGATACTGATGCCAGATATTGACCATGCGGTCCAGCTTCTCTTCGGAAGAACTGATTGTAAAGTGGCTGAGTAACTGATCCCAGTAAGCTTTTAATTCTGTGAGAGCTGCATCTGCTTTCTCTGTTGTGTCAAATTTAGCAAGAAGAGCATCAGCTGGAGCACGGTTGATTACACCATCTTCTGGTTTTCCAACCCATTTGTCTGCAACGGGATTCTCAACATAACCAAGTACAAAGACATAAGTCTTCTCTTCGCCAGGAGCAAGGGTGACATTTAGCTGATGAGATCCAACTGGAGCCCATCCACTTGCCACGGAGTTCTTCGCCTGGCCAGTGGTAACCACTTCTGGTGCAGAGTTCTCGCCATAAGCACCAAGGAAGGAGTCACGGTCGGTATCAAATCCTGCAACCTCGCTGTTCACGGCATAGACTGCATAATGATTACGACGCTCCCGGTACTCTGTTTTGTGGAAGAGCTGAGAGCCATTCTGGTGAACCTCAACTTCACCAGTTGAGAAGTTACGCTGGAAGTTCGTCATATCATCCATTGCATTCCAGAGACAGAATTCTATATAGGAAAAAACAGTAAAATCTTTTGTTTCATTTGTGTCATTCTTAAGGGTAAGCTTGTTGATCTCGCAGGTAGAACCCATAGGGACAAAATCTGTGAGTGTAGCGATTAAGCCATTCTTGCTTCCTTTAAAGATGGAATAACCCATACCGTGGCGGCATTCGTAAGAATCCAGCTCGGTTTTGCTTGGCATCCAGCCTGGATTCCAAACGGTATCGCCTTCTTTAATATAGTAGTAATGACCGTTGCTATCATAAGGTACATTGTTGTAACGATATCTGGTAAGACGGAGAAGCTTTGCATCTTTATAGAAGCTATAGCCACCGCAGGTGTTTGAAACCAATGAGAAAAAGTTCTCACAGCCCAGATAGTTGATCCAAGGAAGCGGAGTCCTTGGTGAGGTGATGACATATTCTTTTTGCGCATCATCGAAAAATCCATATTTCATAAGTAGTTTCCTCCTGATCATTATATACGAAAACGATTAAGGAAACTTTTACAAGACAAAGTATAAATGGTAAATGAGAAAAAATCAAGTGATAAATACCTAAAAATAGGGATTTGTCGATATTTTAGTAAAAATGTAAGAAGCGAATATAAATATGAGTAAAAGGGAAAATACTTTACGAAACATGGAATATAAGTAGAAAAGCACGTAAACGATTTATGTAATGTGGATAGTGTGGACAAGATAGTGCATAAGTACTGTATAAAATGTACAAAAATGACAATAAAATGTTGTTGAATTAGACGAATTGCCAAAAAAGTGTTGCATTATCTGAAATTCAGAGATATAGTAAAAGTACGAAAACGATTAAGTAAATTCGTTTCGAAATTGCAAGTGGTAATACACTTCGAAGCGAGGGAGTTTGTATGGTATCTTTAAAAGACATAGCAAGTGCATGTGGAGTATCTACTGCAACCGTCAGTAAAGCACTTCATGATCAGAATGATATAAGCACTGAGACGAAGGCAAGAATTAAGAAGACGGCAGACGAGATGGGCTATCTTCCGAATGCAGCAGCCAGATCCTTAAAGACCAACCGTTCCAATAATATCGGTGTTCTCTATGCCGATGAAGCGGCTATGGGTCTTACACATGAATATTTCGCCGGTGTGCTGAATGGCTTTAAGACGCAGGCTGAACAGCTTGGATATGATATTACATTTATTAATACGAATCTTGTAGAAAATAGAATGTCTTATCTGGAGCATTGCAGATACCGCAACTTTGATGGTGTAGTAATTGTATGCGCGAATTTCACTGATTCTAGTGTTTATGAGCTGATGGACAGCGACCTCCCAGTGGTGACCATTGATTATGTTCATCACAGCTGTTCAGCAGTAAGCTCGAACAACGTACAGTGCATTAGTGATTTGGTTAACTACATTATTAGTATGGGACATCGAAGAATCGCATACATACATGGTCAGGAATATTCCAGTGTAACGCGAGAGAGACTGGCTTCTTTCTATAGAACACTGGATCAGAATGGAATTGAAATTCCAGAAGGATATGTTAGACCGGCTCGTTATCTTGAGACCAAGGACGTTGCCCAACAAACCAAGGCTCTTTTGAATCTGGATGAACCCCCAACATGCATCATGTTCCCAGATGACACAGCATTAATTGGCGGCCTTAACGTAATCCGAGAATTGGGGCTTCGTATCCCAGAGGATATATCCATAGCAGGATATGATGGAACTCGCATTTCCCAGATGCTCCATCCAAAGCTCACTACAATTAAACAGGATACAAACCAGATCGGCAGGGAAGCAGCCAGCCGCCTGGTAGGTATTATAGAAAAACCAAAGACAACTCTTGTAGAGAGAGTAGTCGTGGAAGGAATTTTGTTAAAGGGTCAATCCGTTGGCAGAATTCAAAACCAAAATTAGCCGTAAGGCGAAGAATTATAAGGAGGAGGGTTTTCATGAAAAAGAAACTCGTAAGCGCATTTTTATGTGCAGCAATGGTAACAACCATGTTAGCTGGATGTGGTTCTTCAGACAACAAAGGAACCGAAGCAGGAGCTAATGACAAGACACCAGAATCAGAGACAACAAAACAAACAGTAGCTGGTGATCCAAGCAAAGAAGACGCATTTGTTGTTTGGGGATGGAACGAAGATATCAAGAAGATTCTTGATAGCTGCTTCGCAACAGAGAACAAAGATGATTACGCAAGAATCGTATTCGTTAACTCAGGCGGATCTGATTACTATCAGACACAGATTGATCCAGTATTACAGGATAAGGGCAATCAGTTATATCCAGATTTGATGGGACTTGAAATTGACTACGTACAGAAATATGTTCAGTCAGGTCAGCTTCTTTCTATGAAAGATCTTGGAATTACAGAGAGTGATCTTAAGAATCAGTACACATGGATCAGACAGGTATGTTCAACAGAATCTGAGCCAACTGCTGATAATCAGTATGCTTCATTCTGGCAGAGCACACCAGGTGGATGGGCATTAAGAGCAGATCTTTGCCAGGAATATTTAGGAACAACAGATCCTGCAGCTTTACAGGAAATGTTCTCTACTTGGGATAAAGTAGAAGAGACAGCTAAGATCGTATCTGATAAAGGTAATGGTTCTTGTAAATTATTATCTGGCTGGGATGATCTGATGCGTGTATACAGCAACAACCGTAAAGTTGGCTGGTCTAAAGATGATACAATCACAATCGATCCACAGATAAAAGCTTACTTCGAAGAAGCTAAGAAATTCGCTGATAACGATTGGACATTCAATACAACTCAGTGGAAAGATGACTGGACAGCTATGATGGCTGGTACAGGTAAAGATGGCAGCAAAGCAGCACTTGCTTACACAGGATGCCCATGGTTCCAGTACTGGAGCTTAAATCATGATGTATGGGCTGGACAGACAATTACAATCCCTGGACCAATGTCTTATTTCTGGGGTGGTACAGGTCTTGCAGTTCCAGAAGCATGCTCTGATAAAGAACTTGCAGCTAAGATTATCAAATACTTTACATGCGATAAGACTTCTATGCAGACAATCGCTAAATTCAACTGTGACTTTATCAATAACAAAGAAGCTAACAAAGAGTTACTTGCTGGTTCTGAGAATATTAAGACAGAAAAAGGAACACTTGCTAATGGTAATGGACTTATGAACAGCCAGAACTACATTCAGGTATTCTCCGACATTCTTGACAACATGACAGTTGATGCTTCATTCGTAACTGCTGAAGATAAGACAATCGGTGATAACTTAAGAACTTATGTACAGGAGTACATTGATGGAAAGAGCTATGAGGAAGCTGAGCAGGATTTAATTAACTACATCCATGACACATACAGCTACTTAAATCTTCCAGAATAATCTTTGAATAAGATTATGAAATAAAACAAGTAAGAATAGACCGGCTCCCTTCTCAGTTCGGGAGGGGAGCCGGATTTATGAAAACACTTAGTACATGACATGTTAATTTCATTTGTAAAGGACTAAGAAGTCCTAAAATATCTATAGGAGGAATGAAGATGGCTAAGGAAAGTAATATAGGGGGAAAGAAGAGACGAAAAGGCGTTTCCTATGAGAAATATGGTTACTTTTTTATTCTTCCATTTTTCCTGGTATACGGATTTTTCCAATTATACCCATTAATTAATACATTTTATTGGAGCACTTTTACATATACAAAACGTAATTTGGTGGAAAGTATCAGCTTCAGTGGCCTTGATAACTTCCAGAAAATCCTTGGATTAATTCCAAAGGAAACAGGTTATTTCTTACCTTATTTGGGTAACACACTTATTATGTGGGTAGGTGGATTTATTCCACAGATCCTTTTATCCCTGCTGATGGCAGCATGGTTAAGCAATGAACGAGTTAAGATTCGTGGCAGAGGCGCTGTTAAGGTTTTGACATATATGCCAAACATCATTACTGCAGCTTCCATTTCTGTATTATTTGGCGCGTTATTTTCACAGTACGGACCAATTACAATGCTTATGAAAAATATGGGGATTCTTTCACAGAACTATGACTTTTTAAGTCATGTTGGTACCACACGAGGGCTGATTGCATTTATCCTCTTCTGGATGTGGTATGGAAATACAACCTTACTTCTGATTTCAGGTATGATGGGAATTAACCCTTCGCTTTATGAGGCGGCTGAAATCGATGGAGCAAATGGAGCACAGAGCTTCTTTAAGATTACACTTCCATTGTTGAAACCAATCTTATTATATACATTAGTTACATCTGCAGTTGGTGGATTACAGATGTACGACATTCCATCATTATTTAATGTAAATGGATCTTCTATGTCAGGCGGTCCAGCAGATTCCACTACAACTCTTTCAATGTATATTATGCGACTTTATGGCGCTGATGTAGGACGTGCGGCTGCAGTTTCCGTATTGCTTTTCATTATTACTTTGATTATCAGCCTTTGCTTATTTGGAACAATGGGTGACAAGGATAAGAAGGCGGAAGAGAAGATGCGGAAAGCTCAGACCAAAGAATATAGACGTCAATTGAAAGCAGAGAAGCTTGCAATGAAAGGAGGTAACTAATCATGGCAAAAGTTAGTATGGATGAAAAAAGTTACCACCGTCATATGGTTGCTGAACGTACTTTTAAAGAGGTCATCTGTCTCATCCTCTGTATTATGAGTTTGATTCCGTTCATTATCTTATTCGTGAATGCAACCAGAACATCAGATGCAATTAAGAGTGGAATTTCTTTGATCCCAGGTGGAAACATGATGGTTAACTGGGCAAACTTCCAAGAGAAACAGAATGGTATGCAGCTTTCTGTATTTGGAGCGATGATCAACTCATTCATTATTGCAGTTCCTTCCACCTTATTGTCTGTGTATTTTTCAACGTTAACAGCTTATGGCATCCAGATCTATGATTTCAGATTGAAAAAAGCAGCATGGTCTTTCATTCTTGCAGTTATGATTGTACCAAATACCATTGCAATTATCGGTTTCTATCGTTTTATGTTAAATCTTGGTTTAATAGATACCTATGTTCCTTTGATTGTACCGGCAGTAGCAGCACCAAGCGTTATTTTCTTTATGAAACAGTACATGGAAAGCACATTCTCAAAAGAAATCGTAGAAGCTGCCCGTATCGACGGCAGTGGAGAGTTCCATACGTTTAACCGTATTGCAGTACCACTTATGAAACCTGCAATTGCAACACAGGCAATCTTTTGTTTCGTAGCATCATGGAATAATTTATTTATGCCTACCATGCTTCTTACATCTGATAGAAAGAAAACATTACCACTGTTCGTACAGATGTTACGTAGTGATCGCTTTAAAACCGATTATGGTGTACTTTATATCGGACTTGCAATCACAGTATTACCAATCTTCGTTGTGTACTTCTTACTTGCAAGATACATCGTTGCAGGTGTAACACTTGGCGGAGTAAAAGAATAATTTTGTTTTTCCTTTTTTTCATTTCCTCATATAAGGGCTCCTGCATGCAGGGGTCCTTTTTAAAACTATGATTTTTGTGTGATAGTGGTATCACCATAGTGGGAAGTATGATAAAATATACAAATAATGACAATAATAGGGGGCAAATATGATTAAGCTTAGTAAAAAACAGGTGATTGCAATCGTATGTGTAATCATTGTGGCAGTTGGATTGATTGCTGGTATTCTGATTTCTAGATATATGAACAAAGATGGTGACACTGTAAATGTGACTGGAACTGAAGAAACAGATACCGAAATAGATGGAACTTATCAGATTACAATTCCTTCCGGAGAATCAGACCCTACGATTTTTTCCATGGTGTTTGACAGCAAGAAGGGCACATATACACAGAGTATCGCAGTTGGAGATAAGGGATATGATTTGGCAAGCGGTACCTTTGTAGTGGATGGCGATAAGATTACCTGTACGCCAGAGACGGGCGACCCTACATCATTTGTGATTACTGGAAAATGCATCATTGCGGATGGATATTTCTATGATGGTGATGAGATTCCAGATGGTGATGAAACCTTTGATGCGGCGTGCCACACAGAAAGCTCTTCCGGTTCCGTGACAGTTATTGAATTTGCGAAAGATGGAACCTATAAACAGACTGTTGATTCAACGGAAAGCTCTGGAACATATAAGAGAAATGGTTACTTGATTGACCGTACTGGTGATGACGGCGACGTTATGGATTATGTGATCTATGATGGTAAAATCAGCAATTCCTATTATTTGAAAACAAAAGAATAATTGGATGCCAATATAAACAGAATCGTTACTTTAGCACAAATGCCCCGTTCTTTCGATAGAATGAGGCATTTTCTTATGGATTTTCTGGGAAAATGCACATGTGACCAAGGAAGCTGAAAGGCTGGTAATTATGCAATATATGGAAAGAAAATCTTGTAAATCATGTTATGGAAACTTATAATAGAAATTAAGAATTTATGTGGAAAATTGGGCTACATAATGTAAAACGACAAAGGAAATGAGGAATTATTTTATGAGTGACAACAGAGTTATGAAACGAGAAGAAATCGCAGAGGAATACAAATGGAACATGGAGGATATGTTCGCAAGCGATGAGCTTTGGGAGAAAGAATATGACCAGACCATGGATCTCTGCAAAGAAATGAAAGCTTTCCAGGGAACCTTAGGCGACAGCGCAAAGCAGTTACTTGGATATATGAAGAAACAGGATGAGGCAGCGTTCCATATGTCCCGTGTTTATGTATATGCTAATCAGCGTTCCCATCAGGATACCGCAGTATCGAAATACCAGGGATATGCTTCTAAAGCGGATACGTTAATGGTTGCATATCAGAGTGCAGCTTCTTTTGCAGGACCAGAGATTCTGGCTCTTCCAGAAGAGAAAATTGCTCAGTTCTATGCTGAACAGCCTGAACTAGAGAATTATCGAAGAGCGATTGATGAGATACTCCGTGGAAAAGAGCATACGCTTTCCAAAGAAGAGGAGAATCTGTTGGCAGAGGTAGGGGAGATCGCAGTTGGACCAAGCAATATCTTTTCTATGTTTAATAATGCAGATATTAAGTTCCCTTACATTACAGATACAGAGGGAAATAAGATTCAGATATCTCACGGCAACTTTATTCAGATGATGGAGAATAAGGACCGCAGTGTGAGACATCAGGCATTTGACAGCGTATATCACACCTATGAGAAGTTTGGTAATACAGTTGCTGCAACCTTTACAAGCCATTTGAAACAGGAAAATTTCTTTGCAAAGGCAAGACATTACAGCAGTACAAGAGCAATGCATTTGGATGCTGGAAATATTCCAGAATCTGTTTATGATAATCTGATTGAGACGGTTCATAAACATCTGCCAGCTATGTATGAGTACATGGCGAAACGCAAAGAGATTCTTGGGGTTGATAAATTACATATGTATGATTTATATGTTCCACTAGTGGATGAATTTGATAAGTCTTACACGTTTGAGGAAGCAAAAGAAGTAGTTGCCAAAGGACTTGCGCCAATGGGTGAAGAGTATCTATCCATTTTACAAGAAGGCTTCGAGAATCGTTGGATTGATGTGTTTGAGAATGAGAATAAGCGAAGCGGGGCATATTCTTGGGGCTGCTATGGTACACATCCATATGTGCTTTTGAACCATAAGGATAACTTAAATAGTGTATTTACATTGGCACATGAGATGGGGCATGCAATTCATACCTACTACTCAAGTAAGACACAGCCTGTTACCTATGCAGAGTATTTGATTTTTGTGGCTGAGGTGGCATCTACCTGTAATGAGGCTCTGCTGATGCAGTATATGCTGGATCAGGCAAAGGACGAGAAAGAACGCCGTTATCTGGTGAACCATATGTTAGAGGAATATCGTACAACCCTGTTTCGTCAGACAATGTTTGCAGAGTTTGAGATGATTGTACATAAGAAGCTTGCAGAGGGTGAATCACTGACCAAGGAATCATTGAATCAAATCTACCATGACTTGAACGTATTATATTATGGACCTGATATGGTTGTAGACGAAGAGATTGATTGTGAATGGATGAGAATTCCTCATTTTTACACTTCATTCTATGTATATCAGTATGCTACCGGATATTCAGCTGCCATGGCATTTTCTAAGAAAATCTTAGAAGGGGGACAGCCAGCAGTGGACCGCTATGTCAGCAACTTCCTCTGTGGTGGTTCTTCCAAAGATCCAATTGATCTGCTGAAAAATGCAGGGGTAGACATGAGCACCCCACAGCCAGTGGATGAAGCGCTTATGGTATTCGAAGAGTATTTGAAAATGTTTAAGGAAATGTAAACACGAACAGATATTTTGGCACTTGTGAAGTAGCTGTTTAGGATAAAGAGTAAGCGATATATTATGAAGGAGGAATTCGTTATGGATTTGCAGAAGAGACAGGCGTTCGATAAGAACAAAACAGGTTTTATCGGTAATACAATGATTGTCGCATGTATTATTGTGGAATCACTTTTGACGGCAATGGGAGGCATGAACTCTGGTGCGTATATTCGCCTGGGAGCCAGTATTGTTGTGCTGGCTTTGAATATAGCGGCATTTGCAAAGTATAAAACAAGTGAAAAATACATGCATATCTGCTGCCAGACAATTTCTCTTTTAGTTATCATCTTACTCTGTACAGCGAGACAGCCACATATGTTTGGGTTTATTTTCCCACTTGCAATTCTGATTATGCTTTTTCAGAAGGAAAAGCTGACAAAGCTGGCAGCGGTTGTTGGTTTTGCAGAGACAGTAATTTTTGAAGTCGCTTTAATGATGAACGGGAAAGCGGAATCCGGAGAAGTGATTATCGACTGTATGTTAATGCTCATCATGGTAACCCTTGCAGTGATTGTGAGCAAAATGCAGGTGCGCCATTTTGAAGAGAATATTCAGGCAGTGGAGAATACCGCACAGGAACAGGAGAAGACGGCAACTGGAATTGTTGAGCTTGCAGAGCAGCTGAATCAGAAGTTCGTTCAGGCTCAAGAAGTGTCGGAGCGATTAAATGAGAGTATGGATACCAGTCACAGTGCGGTATCAGAGATTGCGGACAGCACACGTATGAATGCGGAGGCGATTACGCAGCAGACGGATCAGACTTCTGATATTCAGCAGAGCATTCAAAGTGTTGGTGATGAAGCGAAGAACATGGGTGAGATCTCAGAACGCACAAATTCTACAGTGGCAGAAGGGGTTGAATTAATCGGGCGTCTGAAGGAACAGGCTTCCGAAGTCGCCAAGATTAATGTTGAGACCAAGAGCACTACGGAGAACTTGAATGAGAGTATTAAAGCTGTTCAGGAGATTACAGAAGCAATACTTGGAATTTCAAGCCAGACGAACCTTCTTGCACTCAATGCTTCTATCGAAGCTGCCCGTGCTGGAGAAGCCGGTAAGGGATTTGCCGTAGTAGCAGATGAGATTCGTAATCTTTCCGAAGATACCAGAAAAGCAACAGAGCAGATCAGTGAGATTATTAACAAATTGACAAAGGATGCAGAGAATGCATCCATCAGCATGACTAAATCTGCAGATTACGCAGCAAAGCAGAATGAGCTAATCGCTGAGACTGGGAATAAATTATCCGATATCAAAGAAGATACCGATAGCCTGCATCAAGGAGTGGTTCAGGTGAACACATCAGTAGAAAGCATTATCAATGCCAATACATTAATCATGGATAGTATCACCAACCTGTCAGCGACGGGGGAGGAAGTAGCTGCTTCGACGGACACAGCACTGTCTTTGAGCGATTCATCTATGACAGCATTAAAGAATATGAACAGCCTGCTTCATGAGATTCATGAGATCTCGAATACTATGCAGGAGGTTGCAACTAAATAGTGACTTGGGACGGGGTTTTTCTTGTTTCGGGACGGGGTATTTATGAAAATACCCCGTCCCGAAACAAGAAAAACCCCGTCCCAAGTTAAAGAAAACCCCGTCCCAACTCGCGAAAAGCTCCGGGAGAGGTGCCGTAGCGCTTACGGAAATAGCGGGTGAAGTGAGAGAGATTGGTGAAGCCACAGTATTGTGCGATGGTTGCGATGGTGAAAGTCTCATGAAGTAGAAGATACTGTGCACGCTCCATGCGGACATCCAGCAGCTCCGATTTCGGGGAGCGCTGGAAGAATTCTTTATAGTAGACGTAGAACTGACTGCTTCCGAGATGAACCAGATCTGCCATAGATTCAGAGGTCCAGGGGTGTTCCGGATGCGTTAGGATATTAAGTCTTGCATCCTGAAAAATGTCATAGAGCTCCCTTGATTCGGAGGAAACAGCGGAGGATGTTCCTAATTGTCTTGAGATATCAATGAGAAGCGTTCGCAGCAGACTGTCAATTTTCTCTTCCCAGTAATCATTCTTGGTTACATATTCGGTATAAATATCCTTTAATATCAGATTGATCGAGCTTACATCGGATGGATAAAAAGCTTGGTTTCTAGGAATCCCTTGGTAATGCGCCATCACAGACTCAATTTCATCCCCAGAGAAATGCACAAAACTATTCTTAAAATGCTTAAGTGCCTCATAATAAGTAGGTCCATTAGGTGGTATGAGAATGCAGGCACCGGGATTAATAAGCGTAGTCTCAGTTCCAAAGCGAATACGCATCGATGTTTGAAAATAGACAAATAAATATTCAGATATTCCATTTGGTCGATCAATGACGTCATAATCAGGATTGGAAAAATTATAGTTGCAATAATTGGTGTATAACATCGGCACCTCCGGATATGTTTATGTTTGCGAGGATAGTTATGGTTACATGTACAATACATTTTATAATTATCGTAGATTACATCGGAAGAAAAGTCAAATAGAACGGAAGAAAAATTATAGCAAATGAGAGAGGTACAAGGTAAGCTAGAAACTAGAAAGCATTATAAATAAAGCGCCGCAGTTAAAGGAATAAGGTGTGAACAGCGGGCAATATGCAAGGAATGCCAAACAGGGATTACATAGATCTCGTATATGATTAGGAGGATTTTTACACCATGAAAAAAGCACAAATTATTATTGACAAGGACTTTATCGTAAGTAAGGTAGACAGAAGAATTTATGGCTCATTTATTGAGCATCTTGGACGCGCTGTATATGATGGAATCTATCAGCCAGATTCGAAATTCGCAGATGCGGATGGATTCCGTACAGATACGTTGGATTTAGTGAAGGAACTTCATGTTCCGATTGTTCGCTATCCAGGAGGCAACTTTGTATCTGGATTCAAATGGGAGGACAGTGTAGGACCGAGGGAGTCTAGACCAAAGAGAGTGGATCTGGCTTGGCAGGTGGTTGAGACCAATCAGTTCGGACTCAATGAGTTTTCTGATTGGGCGAAAAAGGCAAATACAGACATTATGATGGCAGTAAACCTCGGAACTCGTGGGGTTATGGAAGCAAAAGAGCTGTTGGAGTACTGCAATATGGAAGGCGGCACTGCACTCTCTGACTTAAGAAAAGCCCACGGCTATGAGAAGCCACATAAGATTAAGACCTGGTGTCTGGGCAATGAGATGGATGGTCCATGGCAGACAGGCAGCAAGACAGCAACCGAGTATGGTCACCTTGCAAACGAGACTGCAAAAGCTATGAAGATTCTGGATGAGGACATTGAACTTTCTGTATGTGGAAGCTCTTTCCATCAGATGCCTACCTTTGGAGACTGGGAACGCGAAGTGCTAGAGCAGTGTTATGATTCTGTGGATTATATCTCTATGCATCAGTATTATGGTAATCCAGAGAACAATTCGAAGGATTTCCTGGCAAGCAGCGTGGATATGGATTCCTTCATCAAGGATGTAGTGGCAATCTGCGATTACGTTCAGGGGAAAAAGCATGGCAAGAAGCAGATCAACATCTCCTTTGATGAGTGGAATGTCTGGTATCACTCGAATGAGCAGGATAAGCTGTTGAAGAAGTGGGTGCAGAAGCCTCATCAGCTGGAGGATATCTATAACTTCGAAGATGCACTTCTGGTAGGAAGTATGCTGATTACACTTTTACGTCATGCAGATCGTGTGAAAATGGCATGTCTAGCTCAGCTCGTAAATGTAATTGCTCCAATTATGACATCTGATACCGGATGTTGGAGACAGACAATTTTCTATCCATTTATGCAGGCAAGTACATTTGGAAATGGAACTGTGCTGAACACTCTTGTGAAATCACCAGTGTATGATTCAAAATATGGTGACGCTCCATACTTAGACAGTGTTGTGGTAATGAACGAGGAGAAGGAAGAAGTCGTTGTATTTGCAGTGAACAAGGATCTGGAAGAAGATATGGAAATGACCTGTGACTTAAGACAATTTGCAGATTACAAGGTGAAAGAACATCTTGTTCTTCATCATAACGATTTGAAAGCTGTGAACACCGAAGAAGCTCCAAATACCGTAAAACCACAAAACAATGGCATATCCAAGGTGGAAGGTGGTATACTTACTGCAGAACTGCAGAGTAAATCATGGAATGTAATCCGTCTTGGAAAATAATGAACTCCGAAGGAGAGTAACTTGAAAATATATGTGGATGCAGATGCCTGCCCAGTGGTGCGTATTGTGGAACAGGTGGCAAAAGAAAAGGGAATCGAGGTGACACTTTTATGTGACACCAATCATGTACTGAATTCTGATTACAGTGAAATCAAAATCATTGGAGCTGGGGCAGATGCTGTGGATTTTGCCCTGATTAATCTTTGTAAGCGTGGAGATGTGGTGGTGACACAGGATTATGGGGTGGCAGCCATGGCACTGGGCAAAGGGGCTTACGGAATTCATCAGTCCGGCAGATGGTACACCCAGGACAACATTGATCGGCTACTGATGGAACGCCATCTGAACAAAGCCGCGCGCAGAGCATCCTCAAAGCACCACACAAAAGGACCAAAGAAACGAACCGCAGAGGACGATAAGAACTTTAAGGAATCCTTCGAAAAACTGCTGGAACATTGCGGCACACCTTGACGATAAAGCCCGTGAGGCGTTATAATATCGGAGTTTGATGGAATAAAAATAGAACAAATTGATAGGATAGAACGCATTTTCACAGGAAAGAAGGAGAACACATGGAACGAATTGAGAGCTTTACCATTGATCACGATGTACTTGTACCAGGATTCTATATCTCAAGACAGGATGGCGATGTCATCACATATGACCTTAGAACTCGAAAACCAAACGCTGGCGATTATATGAGCAATGCGGATATGCATTCCGTAGAGCACATGTTTGCAACCTATATCCGCAATTCGGAAATTGCAGACCAGGTATTATATTTTGGACCAATGGGATGTCAGACCGGATTCTATCTTCTGGTAAAAGACATAGCACCTGCTAAAGTATTTGAGGTTACCAAAGCAGTATTGAAGCAGATTATTGCGCACGTTGGTCCAGTATTTGGCGCATCCGCTGTGGAATGTGGTCATTATGAGAACCTTGATCTTGCAATCGCGCAGGAAGAGTGCAAGACGTATCTTGCTGCCTTAGAGGCACAGACCAACATGGAGTTTTCATACCCAACCAAGTAGGAATACACAAAGCTACAATCGTATAGGAAAGAAGAGGAATTAGAAATGAGAATTGGTATTATTGGCGCAATGCAGATGGAGATCGACAATCTTAAGAAGTCATTGGAAAATACAAAGACTGAGAACATCAGTGGAGTAGATTATGTAAGCGGAACCATCGATGGGACTGAAGTAGTTGCAGCAGTATCTGGAATCGGCAAAGTATTTGCAGCAATTTGTACAGAAGCAATGATTTTAACATACAAGGTAGACATGATTGTCAATATCGGTGTAGCAGGAACTCTCTGCAAAGAACTCGGAGTTATGAATGTTGCAGTGGCAGATAAGGTGGTTCAGCATGATATGAACACCTCCGCACTTGGAGATCCAGTAGGCCTTTTATCAGGAATCAACGAAATCTTCCTTCCATGTAACGAAAGTATGATGTCTCTTCTTGAAAAATGCTTAACAGACAAGGACATGAAGTATAAGGTGGGAACCATCGCAACTGGTGATATGTTCATGCATAAACCAGCCCAGAAGGCAACTCTTCATGAAAGATTTGATGCAATTGCAGCGGAGATGGAAGGCGGAAGCATCGGACATGTATGCTTTATGAACAAAGTTCCTTTTGCGGTTCTTCGCACAATCTCTGATGGAGAGGGCGGAGCAATGGATTATGCCACCTTTGCTGAAAAGGCAGCAGATCTTGGAATCGAAGTGATTGTTGAGTTCATAAAACGTTGTGATGAAGTAAGCTTATCATGATTCTTTGTGCAGTATCACAACAAACATATGTGAATGTTGCACAAAAAAACATGCAAACTTTTGTAAACTTTGTGCAGACATTTCGCCGAGACCATGCTATTATAATGACTGTAAAAACCCCCCAATACATTATATAATTTTTGCTATACCCCATAGTAAAAATACCTTCTCCTAAAAAGACAGCAGATCGAAAGGCTGTCTTTTTTTTATGCATTTTTCTAAGTGCAGAAATTGAAAAAATCCACAAAGTATACTATAGTGAATGGCAGTGGAGATGAATTATGATTAGTAAACAGGAACATGTTTATCTATATGAAGATATAAATGAGAACGAGGCGCGTTTGCTTCGTGTGTTTGGCGCGTATCCCCAGGTGCAGATCCCGGAAGAAATTGATGGAAAATGTATAACGGTGATTGGCGCCTATTGCTTTGCAGAAAATTCCAGATTGACGAAGGAACAGGAGCAAGAATGCGCTGAATATCTAGCGGCGCAGGGCATAGCAGATGAGGTAAGACCTTTGGCTGGAAAATACATGGTAAGCATATCGCTTCCCGATACCATCAAATGTCTGGAGTCCTATGCATTTTACAATTGCAGTGAATTAGAGCAAATCAGTGTCGGACCACAGCTTATGGAAGTGAATGGGGATTCCTTTATGAATTGCAGGAAGCTTCGTAAACTTGTGATGCGCTGCGGGATGGAGCAGACCACGGGACTTCCGTTTATTTTGAATCAAATTACGTCAGAGATCGAAGTGTCGTTCATAAAACCAGAAATGCTAGAAGAAAAGTTAAATCAAGATGAAATTACAAAGACGACATTGGATAAGCCAGCTTATGTTCAGCTTCGACTTGTGTATCCAGAATATACAGAAAGCTATGAAGAGATTGGTCCAGCACACATTTTCCGTCTTCAGGTGGAAGGCCAGGGCTTTCGTGCAAGAAAGCAGTTTCAGAATGGAGTTGTAGACCTGAATGGATATGATCAGGTATTTGAGATGGCGCGGAGCTTGGAATCTGTGGCAACATTGTCGCAAATGGCGCTAGACCGTCTGGTATATCCGGTGGATTTAAAAGAAGAATACCGAATACAATATGAAGAGTACTTGTCCGAAAATGAAGACCAACTGATGAAGCTTCTGGTGAAAGAACAAGAGATGGAACCGCTTCAATTCGTATGTGAGAGCGGATTCGTATCGAACCGGGCAATGGAACAGGCCATTCAACAGGCATCTATGCAGGGGTGGACAAAGGGAAGCGCAGCCATGATTCGCTGGAAAAATGCAGCTAGAAAAGCCGAAGGCTTCCAACAGCTAGGCACAGATAAGTTAAGCAAAGAGATAGATGATGAGTATGTATTCTAACATGTG
>CAZTGP010000006.1:45497-46968 GCA_964613325.1 uncultured Roseburia sp.
CAATCATCTAAGTAGAACAGAACCGAGAGAGGAGGTGTCAGCCCATGATTCCAGAGACACAGACCCAGTGGGAAGCACGAATGGGTATGGAAATTATTGATTATTTGAAGAGCGAGATATATCTGGATCTGCCGTTCATGGAGTTGGCGCTTTCGGCATTGATTCCAGAGGGGAATGAAGAGCTGACCACCTATGCCACCGATGGAATCACCTTGTATTTTGGACCAGAGCATCTGATTCAAGTGTTTAAGAACAATGAGAGATTCCTTGAGAGAGCGTATCTTCATACAGTACTCCACTGTATTTATGCACATCTGTGGATTGCAGGGGAGCGAGACCGGAGCATCTGGAATGTCGCCTGTGATATTGCGGTGGAATATGTGATTGACCATATGAATAAACCTTGTACCAAGCGAATTCTAAGCTGGCAGAGGCAGCAGATATATCAGAAGTTAGAGGAAGAGCGGATCGTTTCAGCGGCTGGAATTTACGAATTCTTACTGACCTTATGCAGAGAAGAAGACGGTACTGAAAAAGACAGTACTGAAGAAAACAAGGATACCAAGAAGCAACAAGTGGATCGGACAGAAAAATGGAGTCTTCAAGCATTAGGGCAGGAATTCCATACAGATGACCACAGATACTGGCCGGCGCCTGAGCAGGATCAGAAGAAAAAGTCACCACAGGAGAGCAAACCCAAGCAGAATTGGCAGAAGATTGCCAGACAGATGCAGCTGAAAAAGGATCAAAAGGGAAATGATCCGGAGGAGGGGGAGCAGATGATGTTTTCCCAGATTGAGGCTAATAAAGGACGAAGAAGCTATGGAGATTTTTTGAAGAAGTTTGCAGTGCGAAGAGAAGAATTGCATCTGAATATGGAAGAGTTTGATCTGTCCTATTATACCTATGGACTTGAAAAATACGGAAACATTCCACTGATAGAACCATTGGAGACCAGTGAAGAGAAGAAAATCAAAGAACTGGTAATCGTGGTGGACACCAGCTATTCCACAAGTGGGGATCTGGTGGAAGGATTCCTGCAGGAGACCTTTACCATACTGAAACAAAAGGAAGCATTTTTCCAGCAGAATAAGATTCATGTGATACAATGTGATGATGAAGTGAGGGAAGATATTGAAATTACCAGCGAGCGGCAGATGGAGCAGCTAATTGCCAACTTTCAGATTCAAGGCGGCGGTAATACGGATTTCCGGCCGGCATTTACTTATGTGCAGGAATTAAGAAATTCAGGAAAATTGAAGAATCCCGGTGGACTTCTCTATTTCACAGATGGTAACGGAATCTATCCGAAAAAGAAGCCGGATTTCAAGACAGCATTTTTGTTTCTTGGGGAGTATGAAAGAGACAAGGTTCCAGCATGGGCAATGCAGCTGGAGTTAGAGAAAGAAGAACTCCGTCATGCAAGTAAGTCAAAGAACGTAGAAGCTAAGCTGTAACAAGAAGAAAACAG
>CAZTGP010000006.1:47068-54538 GCA_964613325.1 uncultured Roseburia sp.
GTCATGCAAGTAAGTCAAAGAACGTAGAAGCTAAGCTGTAACAAGAAGAAAACAGTTAAATGAGGTATCAGAATGAATATTCAACAGGCAAAAGAAGAGATTAAACATACCGTAGCAGCATATCTGAAGAAGGATGAGAGCGGTGTATATCGAATTCCAACCATTCGCCAGAGACCAATCCTTTTAATGGGACCTCCAGGAATCGGCAAGACGCAGATTATGGAGCAGGTGGCAAGAGAGTGCCAGATTGGTCTGGTGGCATACACCATTACCCATCACACCAGACAGAGTGCCGTGGGACTCCCGATGATTAAGGAAGAAGAATTCAATGGGAAAACCTATTCGGTAACGGAATACACCATGAGTGAGATTATTGCAAGTGTCTATGCCAGAATTCGTGACTATGGGCAGAAGGAAGGAATCCTCTTCATCGATGAGATTAACTGCGTATCTGAGACACTGACCCCTGCCATGCTGCAGTTCTTACAGTGCAAGACCTTTGGTAATCAGGCAATACCAGAAGGCTGGGTCATTGTGGCAGCAGGTAATCCACCGGAATATAATAAATCCGTTCGTGACTTTGATATGGTTACCCTTGACCGTGTGCGCTATATCAATATCGAAGCAGATCTTGATGTCTGGAAGACTTATGCCAGCGCACAGCATGTGCACGGGGCAATCTTAAGCTATCTGGAGCTTCGCCCTAAGAACTTCTATCAGATTGAGGAGACTGTGGATGGACTTGAATTCGTCACAGCCAGAGGCTGGGAAGACTTAAGCACCTTGATGAAAATCTACGAGGAGATGGACATCCCGGTTACAGAAGAACAGGTTCGTCAGTTCATTCGAAGCGAAGAAGTGGCAGAGGATGTGAATGCATATCTGGAGCTTTACCGCAAATATCAGGATGATTATCGCATTGGAAGTATCTTAGAAGGCGATGTGCCATCAGAGATCTATGCGCGCCTAATGGACGCTGGATTCGATGAGCGACTCAGTGTAGTGAATCTTCTTTTGGATGGCTTGGGACAGTATTTTCAACAGGTATATAATGAGAGAGAGATCACCAATCAGTGGTTTGAAATCTTGAAGGAATACAAAGTACAGCTGGAAAAGCTAGAGCAGTGTGAAACCACAGCAGTTCACGGGAAGGTACAGGAAGATGCCAACATCATCTACAACAATCTGGTGACAGATGTGGAAAATGCATTGGATTTGCGGATCAAGAGTGGATATGTTGCACCAGAGGATGCAGCTTGTCAGCGTAAGCTTCTCAAATTGCTAAAGGAAAATTCGCCAGAATTAGTAATGGAAAGCAGTGTCCAGAATGAGAAGAGCAATAGTATGGATTACTTCGAAGCAGCCAAAACAGGATTTATGACCCAGGTAAAAGCAATTAAGGAATTAAAAATGCAGACTTCCCAGAAGCTAGAGCATGCATTTGATTTCATGGAAGGAGCTTTCACCAGTGGACAGGAGATGCTTGTGTTTGTAACGGGACTTACTATGAGTAAGGAATCTGCAGTATTCTTAGCAGATAATCTCTGCGAGCGCTATCTGCAATACAACGAAGAACTGCTTGCTGGAACAAAAAAAGCAGAGATACTTAAGAAACTGGAACACTAAGTAGTAGGGACGATAAGAAGCAGTAACCATAAGAAACCTGTGAGATAGTACTGCCTCATATTAAGATTAATACAAGAAGGGAGTTTATTTACAATTATGATGGAACAGGTATTGGGGAATATCAAAGACAATGTAGGAAAAGTAATGATAGGAAAAGAGGAGGTCCTTGACCTTCTTCTGGCATCCCTTGCAGCAGGTGGACATGTGCTGCTTGAGGATGTACCGGGAACAGGAAAGACAGTCCTTGCCAAGACACTGGCGAAATCAATGGATATGCAGTACAAACGAGTACAGTTTACACCAGATTTATTGCCAAGTGATGTGACAGGACTGTCTTTTTATAATCAAAAAAGTGGAGATTTCACCTTTCAGAAGGGACCAGTGTTTACGAACTTGCTTTTAGCAGATGAGATTAACCGTGCTACTCCAAGAACACAGGCCAGCTTACTAGAGTGTATGGCAGAGAGACAGGTCACCGTGGATGGAGAGACAAGGCAGCTTGCTGCACCATTCTTTGTAATTGCAACAGAGAACCCTGTTGAGACAGCTGGGTGTTTTCCATTGCCAGAGGCACAGCTGGATCGTTTCTTAATGAAGATCTATATGGGAAATCTCACAGCAGAACAGGAGAAACAGCTTCTTGATCGCTATATCACAGAGGAACCACTTGAGACAATAGAATCTGTATGCACGCAAGAAGAAATACTTGAACTACAGTCACAATGCAAGCAGGTGTTTGTTCATGAAGATTTGCGGGACTACATGGTGAAGCTTGTTCAGGCAACTAGAAAGACTGCAAACGTATCCGGTACTTCTACCTGCATTACGGAAGGTGTAAGCCCAAGAGGAACCCTTGCACTGCTTCGTGCCAGCCAGGGATATGCCCTTGTAAAAGGAAGAGAATACGTAGTGCCAGAGGATGTGAAGACCGTTGCAATTCCAGTTCTTCTACATCGTATGATTTCGGAATATAACAATGAGAAACAGAAACTGTCCATTTTACAGGAACTCCTTACTTCAGTTCCACTGCCTACAGAGGATTGGTCAAAAGCATGATTATCATTTTCTTAATTGGGGTGGCGGCAGTTATGCTGGCCTGGCGATTGTACTATAGTGCCCGCTGGGATAAGGGACTGACTGTTTCGCTGGGATTTTTGCAGGATATCGCATATGTGGGAGACCAGGTTGTGCTGGAGGAACAGATTGAGAACTGGAAGCGTCTTCCGGTTCCATCGCTGGAAGTGGATTATCATATGCGAAAAGCGCTGTATTTTCATGATATGGAAAATACGCATATTAGTGATTATACCTACAGGAGAGACGTGTTCTCCATGCTAGGACATCAGAGAATTACCAGAAAACTCATACTAGACTGTACAGGGCGGGGATATTATGCAGTAGAAGAGCCAAGTATGAGAGCATTTTCCCTCTTTTTCAGTGGAATATATACCATGGATTTGGATATTCATACAGGACTTTTCGTGTATCCGAGAAGAGTGAATGTGGGAGATGTGACCATTCTCTGTGAGAAAATAATGGGCAGCAGACAATGTGCCAAGAAGCTCTATGAGGACCCCTTTGCATTCCGAGGAATTCGTGAGTATACCAGATCAGATCCAATGCGAAGTATCAACTGGAAGGCCACGGCGAAAACTGGAAATATGATGGTGAATAGCTATGAATCTACGCAGATGGAACGTGTGATGCTCTATCTGGATCTGGAGGATGGCAACATATTAAAACGAGACTATGTAATGGAAGAGAGTATCTCCATTGCAGCATCTCTGGCAAATCGACTTCTTGATATGGGAATGGAGGTTGGAATTGCTGCCAATGTAACAGAGGGCATGCCAGAACGCTATCTGGAAAAAGAGAACAAGAACTACTGTATTGCAGAACCCAAGTCAGGTGGTTCTCAGCGCACAAATATTGAGGAAATGCTATCACTTGTACAGGTGCAGGAGCGTGCGCAGGAGCTTGTGTACTTATTTCAGGGGCACCCAGAGGATACCATGGCAATTGTAATATCAGCAAACCCAGAGGCCAGACAGGAAGCAATCCAGAAGTTTGCTGCAACACAGGAAGGCTTCTTGTGGATTTATCCATTTTCTAAGGGAACAGAACAGAAGCTGGATACGAGCCTTCAGCTTCCAATCTACAGATGGGAGGTGACTGGCGTATGAGAAAGGCATGGAAAGTAATTGCAGGCTGGCTTCATACAGCGATCATATTGGCACTGTTTGCACCAGTGTGTTATTGCTTTGGGTTCCATCGGGGGGACAACAACTATCTATTGCTATATTTAAGATGCTGGCTCATTCTGATTCCAATCGCTGCATCTTGGAAAATGATTCGTATCTGCAAAGGATTTGGAAGCTATCTAATACTGTCAGCGTTACTTTTAACTGGAATGGGGCTCCTGTGCTTCTACACTGGACCATATCTGGAAGGCAGCACATTTCTTACTGGATATGTGTGCATTATGCTTGCAGAAACCGTGCTGATTCTGGCACTGCGATATTATGACAGGCTAAATGATGATGAGAATAATGTAAAGAGCGATCGGTTTGATCCCAATAAGGATGATGATATCCAGGTGTTAAATGAGCCTGCACTTCCGCATCTTGTGTGGTTTGGAATCGTGTATGGGATGGGATTGTACCGCAAGCAGCCTACTCTTTGCAATATCGTATTGGCCAGTACCATTGGATATATCATTCTATATCTTCTATTTCTTTATTTAAAACGCACAGAGCATTATCTGAAGCTGAATCATCGTGTGGTCAATCTTCCGGGGAAACGCCTCTATGGTATTACGGGTGGTGTTATGGCGGCACTTATTGTTGCAGTGATTCTTATGATTGTTCCAGCAGTGGCAACCATTCCCAATCGTAATTATTGGGATGGTGGGGAATGGAAGAGGGGATATACACTTTATGTCCCGATGCCGGATCAGGAGCAGCAGGAGGAGCTTACCACGGAAGCAGAGAATGATCCGCGCTTGAATATGAATTACGGTAAGAAGCGCACGATGCCGGAAGCAGTAAAGGTAATGATCTATGTGATTGCCGGAATCCTGCTTTTGGGATTTGTAATCTGCATCATACGGCAGATTCGTGAGACCTTTCGGGATTTCCGTAAAGCCTTTGACGAGAACGGCGACCAGGTGGAGGATTTGAATGAAGAGGCAGAAGAAACGGTAAGAAGTGTCATAAAACCGAAACCAGCGAAGAAGGAAAGCTGGAAGGAACAGGTTCGCCGGGAGTATCGAAGGAAGATTCGAAAGAATCGTAAGGATATGCCAAAGCCGGGAGAGACTCCTACCGAAATTGAAGCGGCAGCAGGTCTTTTGGAGGATGAGGACATGAAAATGCTTCACGAGAAGTATGAGGAAGTACGATATAAAGAAGAAAAATAATCGTCTGATATATGAAAATTGCATAATGGATGAGGAACATGTTAGGCATTTTCTAATGGTATCGTAGAAAAAAATATATGAGATGAATTTGGCTGGTATCTATGCTAAAATGGGACAAGATGAAATCAGGTACAAAGGCGTCCTTGGGGCGTACAAAGTGTGCCTAGGAAGAGGAAAACGTATAGATGAGATTAGGATTTGATAATGACAAATACTTGAAAATTCAATCTGAGCATATCAAGGAGCGGATTGGACAGTTTGGAGACAAATTATATTTAGAGTTTGGTGGCAAACTGTTTGATGATTATCATGCATCTCGTGTTTTACCTGGTTTTCAGCCAGACAGTAAACTGCAGATGTTGATGCAGCTGTCAGATATGGCAGAGATTGTGATTGTAATCAGTGCAGCTGACATTGAGAAGAATAAGGTACGTGGAGATCTTGGTATTACTTATGATGTAGATGTACTTCGCCTTATTGGAGAGTTCGAGAAGAAGGGACTCTATGTGGGAAGTGTAGTAATTACACAGTTCTCTGGTCAAAGCGGCGCAATTCAGTTCAAGGAACGATTAGAGAAGAAGAATATTCGTGTGTACCAGCATTATGTGATCGAAGGTTATCCTTCCAATATCCCTATGATTGTCAGTGAGAATGGATTTGGCAAGAATGATTATATTGAGACAACGAGACCACTGGTGGTTATCACTGCCCCTGGACCTGGAAGTGGAAAAATGGCTACCTGTTTGTCACAGCTCTACCATGAGAATCTTCGTGGGGTGAAGGCTGGCTATGCGAAGTTTGAGACCTTCCCAATTTGGAATATCCCATTGAAGCATCCAGTGAATCTGGCATATGAGGCTGCAACGGCAGATCTGAACGATATCAATATGATTGATCCGTTCCACTTAGAGGCATATGGAGAGACCACTGTCAATTACAACCGTGATATTGAAATATTCCCAGTTCTCAATGCAATTCTAGAAGGAATCTATGGAGAAAATACCTACTACAAATCACCAACCGATATGGGTGTGAATATGGCAGGCAATTGCATTTTTGATGATGAAGCATGCTGTGAGGCATCCAAGATGGAAATCATTCGTAGATACTATGATGCAAGGAACCGTGTGGCAAAAGAAGAGGGCGCAGAGAGCGAAGTCTATAAGATTGAGCTTCTGATGAAACAGGCAAAGATTACAACAGATGATCGCAAGGTTACCGTTGCAGCAAAGAAACGTGCAGAGGAACTAGAGGTTGCATGTGCTGCGATTGAATTGGAGGATGGTACAATTATTACTTCTAAGACAACGGATTTTCTTGGTGCATCAGCAGCGTTGATTCTCAATGCATTGAAATATCTGGCAGGGATTGATCATGATGAGAAGCTGATTAAGCCAGAAGCAATTGCACCAATTCAGGATTTGAAGGTTCAACATCTTGGAGGCAAGAACCCAAGACTTCACAGTGACGAGGTTCTCATTGCACTAGCCCTTACTTCTGTGACGAACGAAAAGGCAAAGCGCGCTATGGAACAGCTTCCAAAGCTGCGTGGATGTCAGGTACATACCTCGGTTATGCTGTCAGAGGTGGATACTAAGACCTTCAAGCGCCTTGGTGTTGACCTTACCAGCGAACCAGTTCGAAGTGGACTCAAATTATATTAAGACGAAATATAGATGAAAAGCATATTTGGAAACGCTGCAAGCTTCCAAGTGTGCTTTTTTTCATGGAATAATTTTACAATTCCTTCTTTTGCAGTATAATAGGACTATAAGACTATTAATGTGGCAAGGAATACGAAGGGGAGAAGCATGTTTAATTTAAATTCGCGGTTTCAGATTGCAGGAATGGTAATATTGCTAATTCTTATTGTGGATTTCTATAAGACTCCACATCTTAAAATGCTGTCTGCAAGATTCTTTCAGCTGCTGATGCTTGCAACGGGAATCAATCTCACGCTAGATTTGATTAGTGTGTATACAGTAAATCATCAGGATCTGGTTCCAGTGTGGATGAACCGCACCTTCCACCAGATGTTTATTGCATCCATTGTAATTGTCCTATATATGTATTTTCAATATTTTCTAATTCTGTCCCATGAGCAGAAACGATATGGTCGTTTGTTTCAAGTGATTACGCTGATGCCAATGATAGCGGCTTTTGTGTTTATTGCATTTGGGAAGCTGTACTATGTCACCACCCCTCAGGGCTCTTATTCCTATGGAATGATGGCGTTCTCTGTCTATATTATAGGTTTTCTTTATTTATGTGGAATTCTATATCTTTCTTTCGATCGCACCAATTCTCTGGATCGTACCCAGCGTATCTCCATACGATTGGGATTGTTAGTGTGGTCTGTGACTTTGGTGATTCAGATGCTGTCTGAATATTATGAAAAAGATGGCCCCCTCACATTGCTGAATGTG
>CAZTGP010000006.1:54638-84004 GCA_964613325.1 uncultured Roseburia sp.
TCAGATGCTGTCTGAATATTATGAAAAAGATGGCCCCCTCACATTGCTGAATGTGGTGCTGGAGAGCTACAGTGTGCTGACAGCATCCCTGGGCATTGAGATGGGAAATGCTGCCATGCGCCAGATGGGAGAACAGATACAATCCATTTTCCCATATCCAATGTATCATTCCAGAAGAAATGCGTTTACGGTATTTCTGACGGAGCCTTTGAAGGAAAATGAAGAACGGCTCGATAAAATGCAGAAGCTTTTCTTAAATACACAGTATAAGGAATACAGTCTTCAGATTCATATCGATTTGTTTGATGTGCGCAAGTTTGCAAAGGACAAGAAAGCAATCTATGACCTGACGGAATATTTGGCACATTTAAAGTATAATTCCAGCTGCAAGGTGATTCATATGAATGAGAGTCTGAATCAGAGCAAGCATCGTGAGGATCGGGTCACACAGCTGATTGAACAGGCAATTGCAGAACAGTCCTTCGAAGTAGTGTATCAACCAATCTATTGGCCGAAGAAGAAGTGCTTCGCATCTGCAGAAGCATTGATTCGAATGAAGTCAGATGAGGAGCTTGGCTACATTTCGCCAGAGGAATTCATTCCAATCGCAGAGAGAAGGGGAAGAATTCTTGAGATTGGTGATATGGTAATGGAACAGGTAACCAGATTCTGGAAACAGGAACAGCTGGAACAGTATGGTCTGGATTATATCGAGGTGAATCTTTCTGGAATTCAGGCAACCCATAAGGATATAGACAGCCGTTTGATGGGGATTATTAAGAAGGCTGGAATCAGCCCAAAGAATATCAATCTGGAGATTACAGAGACAGCCAGCGTGAAGCTCAGGCGGAGGGGCGTGTATGCGTGGGCAGTGTGTGCTATCAGATTCCAGAAGTATTGATGGATCTGCCAGGTGCGTTTACCGTTCGTCTTCGTGCACCACGTACAGGATCTATGGAAATGGGAACTTATTATCTGACCAGCTTCTTATGTGAATATTCGAGAGCTCTTTTAGAGAGAGCCATTGAAGGTGGATATCAGTTCGTTGATTGTCTGCTGACACCAGATGGATGTACCATGATCAACCGTTGTGTTGAGAATATGGAGCTGCTTAAGGTAAATGAGAAAGAGAAGTTCTTCTACAAATATCTGGAAGTGCCCATGAAGGCAGATGAGAATGGATTGAATCTCTACATATCAGAGTGTCGTAAAAAGATTTTGAATCCATTACATGAAGTGTTTGGAATCGATACATCCGATGAGACACTTCGGAAGTCAGTGGCAGAGCATAATAAGATTTGCCGCTTAATTACTGAGATTGGTAATTTCCGTAAAGAGGAGAATCCACGTATTACGGGATATGAATTCCATATTATCTGCATGGCTACTTATGTCTGCCCGAAAGATAAGCTGATTGGTAAATTGGAAGAGACATTAGAGGAGTTAAAGACTCGTGAACCAGATACCAAGACACAGTACCGCGCAAGAGTAGCAGTGGTTGGCTCTGAAATCGATGATGTGGACATGATTAAGCTCATTGAAGATTCAGGTGCACTGGTTGTTGCAGACCGTTTCTGCTATGGTTCACTTCCAGGACGTGATGAAATTATCTTAAATGATGAAGAGGATGTTCTGACACAGATCTGCCGTCATTATATGATGGGATGTATGTGTCCTAGACATATGGATACTCCAAAGATGAACCGCAGACGCGAGTATGTGAATGAGATTGCAAAAGAATACCATGCAGATGGCATTATCTATGAGCAGATGAAATTCTGTGATCCATGGGCATATGAGCGAATGGTTGGTTCCCATGTACTCCGTGAGGAATATGGTTATCCAGTACTTACCATTGACAGACCTTATGCAGTTGGTACATCCGGACAGATTCGTACCCGCGTGCAGGCCTTCGTGGAGAGCATTGAGATTAAGAAAATCCAAGGAGGTGCGAAATAATGGGAAAACAAGTAGGAAGCTCAAGACTCGGAGACCTTTATGGAAAAGGCAAGGTTCGTAAACGCCGTGAGTGGCGTGGGTTAAAAGATACCTGGTATGATTACACCCGCTGGTTAAAAATCATGGCGATGCTTGGCAAATTCATGTTACATCCAAACAATGTAAAAGGATTCTTCCGTTATCGCTGGATGCTGAATTATCTGGCAGTGCCAATGATGATTGATAAGCATACGGTTGGACTTCGTGGAAATCATCTTCGCATCGCCCGCGAGGAATATGACCTTGTGGCAACTGACGTAGCAGCACTTTTGACCAATATCTTTCGCGCTGACCGCAATGTTGGAAATGACGAGGAATTTTCTAAGAAAATTGTTCTGATGGATGAGAACGAGATGACCAATATTATGTGCGGATTCCCGAATCTGAAAGGACTTAGCTGGGAAACCGTATCGGTATATGTATCTGTTCTGCTGCAGGGGGACGCAGTTACCCATTACCTGGACGTGGTTCAGGAATGTGGAATGCCTGGCGATGTTTGCCCAATGCCTGCCGCCGAGGCTGGTGTATGTATCGATGATGATATGCCAATCTTCGGTCGCTGTGCGGTACAGTGCAATACCACCTGTGACGGTTCTCTGATGGGAAATGGTGTTATTTCTAGAAAATTAGAAGCAAATGGAATCCCAGTATTCCAGCTGGCAGCTCCACTTCGTCATACTGAGCCTGGGGTACAGGAGTATGCAGCACAGGAAGTCCGCAATGCAATCAAATTCATTGAGGAACAGACTGGAGAAAAATGGGATTGGGATGCATATTTTGCCTGTGCAAAACGAATCAATCTGGAATCCAAAGAGTGTCTTGAGTGGCTGGATATGACAAAGACAGATTATCCTCAGGTTATCGGTGCAAACATTGCACTTTATCGTGAGACTGCCTATATGGCTATTGCCGGAAAAGTTCCAGAGTTCGTTACCGTTGATCAGAAAATTACACGACTTGCAACAGAGTCTTATAAGAAGAAAGAGATGCTTGTTCCAGAATACCGCCATCGTGCGATGATCTGGGGTGTACAGTCTCAGTACTATACGGATTTCTTACCTTGGTTACAGAACTGCTGGGGAATTCTTCCATTAGTGGATATGTTAAGTCTTGTATCCTTAGATCCTGTTTCAGAGACAGACAAGGAGCAGGCGATTTACGATATGGCTCATCAGTATGAGAATATGATCATGCGTAACCGTACACACGGTGGTTATGAAGTTCTCCTAGATGATCTTTGGAGATTCTGTGAAGAGTTCAGAGCCGATATGGTTATTCTCTGGGAGCACATGAGCTGTAAGGCATTAACCGGTATGCATGGAATGTTTGAGCAGCAGGCAAGAGAGCATGGGATTAAACTTGTATGGGTTAGCCATGATCTGATGGATCCACGTGTTGTACCTAGAAAGAACCTTCGTACCGATGTGAATCGCTACATGAGATCCGTTCTCCGGGAGGAGCCGCTTGATCCAAGCTTAGAAGACTTTGATGATACCAATTCCTGGTAGAATCTCAAGTTCTCTCTACTAGATTGTAAACTGAATATCATTGGTTTTTGAATCACATCTTGTACAGCATACGTTGGTTTTCTATTCCGTTGTACAAGAATAAGAACTTCTAAGTATTTCTTATTCAGTGATTCAAAATGACGCTGCAACCAGTGCAAACTCGCCATCCATGGCTCAGTTGACCTTCAATCGGACGTCGTGTCTGAATGCTGCAAGGCTGAGAATGAAATACTAAGAAGTTCTAATTCTTTCCCAAAGTCATAGAAAACCAATGTATGCTGTGCAAGATGTGACAGCGAAGTTAACTAATAATATTATTATTAAATGATGTAAGTTCAATGAGAGAACCTAAGTAAAATACCAGGAATATACACTTGATGGCAAAGAGTAATGTAGCATATAGGCTCAACGTGAGTAAGATATGGGATAAGGATAAACGCAGCGAAAGCGTGCCTGAGATTATCCTGTATCATTAGCACATGGCTTACGTGGAGCTTAAATAGAATTTGAATGAGAAAGGGAATAACTCGTATGAAATATTATGGTGGATGTGATTCAGGAAGTACTTATACGAAATGTGTGATTGTGGATGAGACTGGCAAGATGGTGGCAAATGTTACCTTAAGAAGCCGCATCAATTCTGTGCTCAGTGCCCAGGATGCGTTAGATCAGGCAATTGCACAGGTACCAGATTTGAATAAAGCAGAGGATCTTGCATATCTTGTAGGTACAGGATATGGACGTAACAAGGTTCCTTTTGCAGATGAGAATATCTCAGAGATCAGCTGTCACGCAATGGGCGTACATGTTGCTGATCCAAGTGTAAAAGCAATCATCGATATCGGTGGACAGGATGTAAAAGGAATTGCAGTGGATACCGATGGAACGGTATTGAACTTTGCTATGAACGATAAATGTGCTGCTGGTACTGGTCGTTTCTTCGAGGCAATGGCAAAAGCATTTGAGATGGATTTACCAGAATTCTCAAAATTGTCTTTAAAAGCAAAAAACATTATTCCAATTACAGCACAGTGTACTGTTTTCGCAGAGAGTGAGGTTATCTCATTGGTGGGTGAAGGTAAACCAATGGATGAGATTGCAGCAGGTATTGAGCTTTCAGTAGCAAAACGCTGCTTTGTAATGTCCAAGAAAGCAGGAGCAGTGGATAAGATTACATTAACCGGTGGATGTGCAAAGAATGATGGTTTAAAGGTTGCTATTGAGAATGTATTGAAACTGAAAGTAATTGATCTTCCAATTGATCCACAGCTTATGGGAGCACTTGGAGCCGCTGAATTTGCCCGCCAAAAAGGCATGGCAAAATAATTAGAAAGGAGAACAATAATGGGAATCTTATTAAAGGTATTACTGATTATTGCAATCGTATTGGTGTGTCTCTTCGTTTTATCGTTAGTAGTTTACTTCTTCAACTTAGACATGAAGCTGACTGCAGCACTGGAGCCACTTCTGGAGAAGCACTATGACAAAATCAAAAGAGAGCGTAAGATTTAAGCATGAGATTATATGATGAATCCATAACCAGCTTCTATGACGAGCTGAAGGAGTTGCCAGTGCGCAGACTCGATGTAACTCAGGATGCAGTGAGCTGGAATGATACTGGTGATAAGAATATTATATTGAGAAGTGATATGGCCTATGAGCTTGGAGGTGGTACACTTCCTGCTCTTAGCAGCCTTTCTATTACGGATTCAAAAGAGCTTGTACCAGAAGATGAAATATTATTGTATGGACCAGATTTGCCAGACATCAAAGAAGATACCGCATATGCGCGACTGACTTTTGTCCGCGTAAAAGAGGAAAGCCTTGGGGATGGCAATCAGCTGTACAATGCAATCCGTAAGATTGAATATGTGAGATATCATGTGAATCCAGATGGATTTATGATTCGTATCTCCGCATCCAATGACAGAGAGCCAGCGAGAGTTGGAACAGAAGCATTGGAAAATGGATTGGATTTCACAAAGGTTGGTAAAGTTTTTCTGGATGCATATCACAAGAATCCGAATATTGAAGCAGTGAAGCTTGTGTTTGTGACACTTCCAGATTATCCGTACAAGGAGCTGGAGACGCGAATCAAGAGAAATGAACAGATTACAGCAGCAATTGACCACATCATGAAGAATGTGATTATGGATTGCAATGCATGCAATCTGAAACAAATCTGTGATGAGGTAGAAGGAATGAAGGAACTTCATTTTGGAGCCGCACAGGAAGAAGTTTCTAAATAACTTATTGATTATAGAAACCGAATGGTTTTTGTAATAAATGTGTATGTTAAGTAACAAAAAGGAAGTACGATGCATTTTCACATGTATCAAAAATAAGGGAGAGTATAAATATGCCAGAAATGAGTAAAGCAGTTATCCCACCACATATGGGAGACAAAGGATCAAGTGCGTATATTGAAAAACTTACGAAGCTTGGAAAATTAATTACAGACGTTGCCGCACACAAATTAGGAACGGTAACAACAGAAGACCCAGAGTATTGGGGACTTGCAGAGATTGTATCGGAAGAGATGGCTGACGTAGCACTCACTATGAAGGTTCGTCATCATTATACATTTGATGATCTGTGTAAGATGAACAAAATTGGTGAGAACGGAAAAGAAAAATTCCAGAAATTATTAGATGAGATGAGCTACATAGGTCTTGTTGAGTACGACTATGGTAATCATTATGACCACAATGGACGTACTGCAGAGCCAAGTGAGAGAAGATATTGTCTTCCTATGTTTGTGCCAGGCAGTGCTGAGCTTTTCAACATGGAAGAAGGTCCAAACGGAAATAAGCGATTAAAAGATCATCCAGCACTTGCTTCATTCTTCGAGAGAATGACTTATCTTCCACTAGCTGGATTAACACAGATGGTACCTCCAGGAGGTGCTGGTATTGGTATGCATGTTATTCCTGTTGAGGAAGCAATCAAGATGGAGAATCAGTCCGTAGATCTTGAGCATTTATCCTACTGGTTAAAAAAATATGAAGGACATATTGGTGTAGGCCAGTGTTCCTGCCGTGTTAGCCGTGCTGCATTAGGCGAAGGCTGTGGCGATGATGAAATGAACTGGTGTATCGGTGTCGGCGATTTCGCAGATTACAGCCGTGAGACTGGAAAAGGTCATGATATTACATACGAAGAGGCAATGCGTATCTTAAAGAAAGCGGAAGATAACGGATTTGTTCATCAGATTACGAATATCGATGGAGAGAACAAAATCTTCGGTATCTGCAACTGTAACGTAAACATTTGTAACGCTCTTCGTACTTCACAGTTATTCAACACTCCAAATATGTCTCGAAGTGCTTATACTGCACGGGTGGAAAAAGACAAATGTGTTGCCTGTGGAAAATGTGTAGAGTACTGCCCAGCTGGTGCTGTAAAACTTGGTCAGAAGCTTTGCACAAAAGAAGGCGAAGTTCAGTATCCTAAGATTGTTCTTCCAGATAACGTATCCTGGGGACCAGATAAATATGATGAAGATTACCGCGATAACAACCGCAAGAACTGCTACGATACAGGTACAGCTCCTTGTAAAGCTGCCTGCCCAGCTCACGTGGCTGTTCAGGGCTATGTCCGCAAAGCAAAGGAAGGCAAATATCAGGAAGCACTAGCATTAATTAAGAAAGATAATCCATTCCCAGCAATCTGTGGACGCGTATGTAACAAACGTTGTGAAGCAGCTTGTACTCGTGGAACAATTGATGCTCCAGTAGCAATTGATGATATTAAGAAATTCGTTGCTGAGCAGGATTTACATGCAGAGACAAGATATATTCCAGAAGTAGTGATTCCAAGTAACCGCCTTGAGAACTTCGAACAGAAGATTGCAATTATTGGTGCTGGTCCTGCTGGATTATCCTGTGCATTTTATCTTGCTACAAAAGGATACAAACCAACCGTATTTGAGAAAAATGCCCGTCCAGGTGGAATGCTTACCTATGGTATTCCTTCTTATAAATTGGAAAAAGACGTTGTTGAAGCTGAAATCGAAGTGATTCGTGAGCTTGGTGTTGAAATCAAATGTAACACGGAAATCGGTAAAGATATCACCCTTGCTCAGTTAAGAGAGCAGGGATACAAAGCATTCTATGTTGCAATTGGATGTCAGGGTGGAAAGATTCCTCCAATTCCAGGAACAGATGCTAAGAGCGGTATCGATATTGCTGTTAACTTCCTTCATGGTGCTACAGAGGATCAGCAACAGAAGATGGAAGGCGGCGTAGTTGTAGTCGGCGGCGGTAACGTTGCAATTGACTGTATCCGTACTGCATACCGTTTCGGTGGCGCAAATCCACAGATGTTCTGTCTTGAGTCGAGAGACGAGATGCCTGCAAACAATGATGAGATTACAGAGACTCTTGAAGAGGGCATTGCAATCAACAATAGTTGGGGACCAAAGGAAATCTTAAAAGACGAAGACGGAAATGTATCCGGAATCGTATTTAAGAAATGTACTTCAGTCAAAGATGCGGATGGAAGATTCAATCCTCAGTATGATGAGAATGATACAAAGACAGTTGAATGCAAACATATCGTATTCGCTATTGGTCAGGGAATTGAGTGGGGCACAATGCTTGAAGGCGAGAATGTAGAATTCTGGCATGGCAATTACCCAGTAGCTGATGGTCTTACCTACCAGACAGCACAGCCAGATATCTTCGTTGGTGGAGATGTGTTCTCAGGTCCTAAATTTGCAATTGATGCAATCGAAGCTGGTAAGAACGCTGCAACATCGCTTCATAGATTCGTTCAGCCAGGAACAAGCATGACCATCGGTAGAAATCGTCGTGACTTTATCGAATTAGACAAAGAGAATATCGTAATTGACAGCTACGATAATGCTGGAAGACAAGAGCCACCAATGGATGAAACAATTGATCACAAGCATTCCTTCAGAGATGCTCACTTAACTCTTACAGCTGAACAGGTACATACGGAAGCTTCCCGCTGCTTAGGCTGTGGCGCATCTGTTGTAGATGAGAATAAGTGTATTGGTTGTGGTGTTTGTACAACAAAATGTGAATTCGATGCAATCAAGCTTCACAGAACACATCCAGAATGTACTCGTATGGTTCCAAGTGAGGATAAATTCAAGGAGATCGGTAAATATCAGGCAAAACGTGCGATGAGAATTGCATTTGCTTCTAAGACTCCGGAAGAGAAAGCAGCTCAGAAAGCTCACAAAGAGTATAAGAAAAACAAATAAGAGAAGGATATAAAGTATGCACGAAATGGGAATTGTCTTTCATATTGCAAAAAGAGCGGAAGAATTGGCACACGACAACAATGTTACGAAAGTGACAAAGGTTGTGCTATCCATCGGTGAGGTATCTGGTGTGGTTGGAGATTATCTTACAGACTGCTGGAAATGGAATGCGAAGAAGAGCCCAATATTAGACGGATGTGAATTAATCATTGAAACAGTGGATGCAGTTACCTACTGTGAAGATTGTAAAAAGACCTATCCAACTGTCCAGTATGGGAAGACTTGTCCGTATTGCCAGAGCGGAAATACCTATCTTGTGCAAGGAAATGAGACGGATATTAAAGAAATGGAAGTATGCTAGCAGCTACAATTATTTCATGAAACAATCAAAAATCCCGAATTGCCAATGGAAAGGAACATTGGTGATTCGGGATTTTTCTATGAAAATGCATTGTTTTTAGGGTAATTATTCTCTAAATTATCCGGTTGGAATAATTAGGGGAAAATGATACGCTCTTTATCAAATAACAATTGTGTGTTCCAGAAAATGAAGAATGAAACACAGGATTCTATGCATAAACAGGAGGGAAAATATGTTAAAAAAAGAGTATGCAATCAAGGCGGAGAATTCTTTGCCTTACGCAAAATTATTTGTCTATCTATGGGAGACTTCACCGGAAATCAGAAAGGTACAAAAACCAATGATTCTTATGTGCCCAGGCGGGGGCTATGAAATGACCTCAGACCGTGAGGCTGATCCAATCGCATTACAGTTCTTTGCCATGGGCTATAACGTGGCAATCCTGCGGTATTCGGTAGCTCCAGCAGAGTATCCGGTGGCACTTCTAGAGGTGGCAGAGGCAATGAAATTGATTGTTGAGCATCAGAAGGAGTGGAATGTGAACGCTTCGAAAGTGATTCTACAAGGCTGCTCGGCAGGGGGACACCTTGCAGCAAGCTATGGGATGTTCTGGAAGGAGAAATGGTTAGCGGAGAAGACAGGCCTAAGCACAGAACAGCTTCGCCCATTGGGAATGATATTATGTTATCCGGTAATTACATCAGGGGAACATGCTCATAGAGGATCCTTTGAAGCATTGTTAAAGAACCAATATACAGAGGAAATGCTAGAGCGGACATCCCTGGAGAAGCAGGTGACAAAGGATACACCTCAGGCATTCTTATGGCACACTTACACAGATGATTGTGTTCCAGTAGAAAATTCATTGCTGCTTGTGGAAGCCATGAAGAAATATGATATTCCTGTGGAATTCCATATGTATCCAGTGGGAGGACATGGACTGTCCACCTGCGACGAACTGGCGCAGACCGAGGAGGGGTATGGCATACAAAGAGAATGTCAGAGCTGGCTTCCTCTGGTAAAAATCTGGATTAAAAATCTTGTATCATAAAGGAGACAAGCATGGGAAAGAAGAATCAAATCTGGTATCGTAAGCCGGCGGAAGCCTGGGAAGAAGTGCTTCCCATTGGAAATGGAAGCCTTGGGGCAATGATCTGGGGAACCGTGGAAGAGGAGCACCTAGGGCTGAATCTAGACACCTTATGGTCAGGAACCCAAAGAGATACCAATAATTACAGTGCAAAGAAATATCTAGAGCCTGTAAGACAGCTGCTTTATGATGGAAAATACACCACAGCAGCAGAGATGGTGGAGGAACATCTTCTTGGGGAATTCGGAGAGAATTACCTGCCAATGGGAAATCTATGGATTCAGGTGCAGTCTGAAGAAAACGATGCAGCAGGCCGGGAATCAGATTATTGCAGAACTTTGAATTTGGAGGAGGGAATTGCCACAGTCTCCTATCAGAAAGGGAACAATAGGTACACCAGAGAATATTTTGCATGCTATCCCAAGCACACCATTGGAATCCGATTTAAAGCGCAGTATCCAGTAAATCTTCAGATTCGATTGGACAGTGAATTGATGCCTGTCTTCGAAGAATTAGGGCAGGGGACTTCGGGAATTCTGATGCGGGGAAGATGTCCAGAGCACGTGGAGCCATCCTATTTGCAGACCGAAAATCCCATTATGTGGGGTACAAAAGGTATGCATTTTATGACAGCTTTTCAAATCCTGGACACAGACGGAAGTGTCAACTATGAGGAAAAAACACATGCAATTCAGATTACAAATGCGACCTATCTGGAAGCTGCACTCCAGGCTAAAAGCGGTGATCGTGAGAACCCCATAAAGGTACCGGAGATTCCTATTATAACAAATACATATTTGGAGCTGAGGGAGATTCATCAAAGAGACTATAAGCCACTTTTTCAGAAGGTGGACATTAATCTTGGAGAGAATCCAGATACGCCAACGGATAAACGGCTGGAGCACTTGAAAGAAGGACAGGAGGACCCGGCCCTGTTTGCCTTGTTCTTTCAATATGGAAGATATCTGCTTCTTTCCTCTTCCAGAGAAGGAAGCGAAGCTGCTAATCTTCAGGGAATCTGGAACTGGGAGATGCGGGCGCCCTGGAGCTCTAACTACACCACAAATATTAATCTGGAGATGAACTACTGGCCGGCGCAGATTTGTAATTTGAAGGAATGTATGGAACCGTATTTCAGACTGCTGTCGGAGCTGGTGGAACCGGGGTCTAGAACAGCCAAGGTGCATTTTGGCTGCAGGGGATTTTGTGTTGGACATAATACAGATTACTGGCGCATCACGAATCCTATGGGAATTCCCTACGGAAAGAAGAAGGGAGTGAAAGGAAGCTCGCTATATTCCTTTTTCATGCTGTCAGGACAGTGGCTGTGTCAGGAACTGTGGAAAGCATATCAATATGGTCGGGATGCCGATTTCCTTCAGAATACCGCGTTTCCAATTCTAAAGGAGTCGGCACTTTTTGTGGTAGATTTCCTGACAGAGTACAAAGGCTATTATCTAACTGCTCCTTCCGCATCCCCGGAGAATCAGTTTCAGACGGATGAGGGGACTTCTTCCATAAGTATGGGGAGTACAATCGAGATGACTATCGTAAGAGAGACCTTCCACAATTATGAGCAGGCATATCTTGAGCTTATGAGACTTGGGAGAACAAATAGAGTGGCTGATGAGGGCGAGATCTCTGATGAGGAATTGCTTACGCTGGTTCACCAAAGACAGGAGCATCTTCTTCCGTATCAGATTGCGGAGGATGGAAGGCTTCAGGAGTGGATGTATCCATTTCAAGAAACGGAGAAGGGGCACAGACATATCTCTCATGCCTATGGTCTTTTCCCAGGCACAGAATTCCAAGATGATCCAAAGCTTCGGGAAGCCTGCCGCAAATCCATTGAATACAGACTGGAGAATGGAGGAGGTCATACGGGGTGGAGCTGTGCATGGATTGCCAATTTCTTTGCAGTATTGAAAGAGGGAGAGAAAGCATATGACTATATGCGTATTCTTCTGACCAGATCCATATGTAAGAATCTCTGGACCAGTCATCCACCATTTCAAATCGATGCAAATTTTGCGGGGCTCATGGCGATGGCGCAGATGTTCGTGCAGGAAAAAGATGGTGAAATCCAGGTGCTTCCTGCGATTCCAAAGGCATGGACACATGGATATGTTAGGGGATTGTGCCTTACGGATAATCGTGAAATTGAAATAACCTGGGAGAACGACAACGTTTTTTACACCACCCGAAAAACTAGAGATGGATTGCATTAGTTTTTGGCGATTACCTTGAATTTTTACATGAAAATCGAATTTTCTACGAAAACCATATGAAATTTTTCCGGTATGAGAAAGGAAGCTGAAATGTTAAACTTTTCTTAAATCAAAGAGAGCTCAACGAAAGAGAGCTTAATGGCAAAAGGGAGGATAAAATATGGCAAGGGCAATTGTTAAGAAAAAGCCAATCAGGAGAGATGTGGAGGGAAAGAAATTATTTCTTCTAATTCTACCGTTTTTGATACTGGCATTTATGTTTTCTTATTTTCCACTGCATGGATGGATTTACGCGTTCTTTGATTACAGAGCACCGTTAAAGCTTTCCCAGTGTGATTTTGTGGGATTAAAATGGTTTAAAACATTATTTAGTAATAAGACGCAGGTGGCACAGCTGGTTACAGTATTAAAGAATACATTTGCGATGAGTCTGCTTGGAATCGCAACCTCATTTTTACCTGTATTATTTGCAGTATTCTTAAATGAAATCAAATGCAAATGGTTCAAGAATCTGGTTCAGACATTGACCACATTACCGAACTTTATCAGCTGGACATTGGTATATGCAGTTGCATTCAGTTTATTTTCTACAACAGGTATGGCAAACTCCGTACTACAGCAAATTGGAATTATCACAGAACCAATCAAGTTCTTGGACAGTGGTGACCATGTATGGCTTTCCATGATACTATGGGGAACCTGGAAAGGACTTGGATGGGGCGCAATTATGTACCTGGCGGCAATTGCAGGAATCGACCAGGAAATGTTTGAGGCCGCTAAGGTGGATGGAGCAGGAAGATTTGCAATCATGAAGAATATTACAATTCCTTCCATCTTACCAACTTATTTTGTTATGTTAATGCTTTCCATTGCAAACTTCTTGAACAATGGAATGGATCAGTATTATGTGTTTATGAATTCCTTCAATAAATCATCCATTCAGGTGTTGGATCTGTACGTGTATAACATCGGTATGACAGGAAAGAGCCTGTCACTTGCAACGGCAATTGGTATCTTAAAGAGTATTGTCAGTGTCACCCTGTTATGGATCGTAAATACGGCATCGAAGAAAACACGTGGAGAGACAATTGTATAGAAGGGAGTCAGACATGGCAGTAACAAAAACCAAAAACAAAATTAAACAAAGCACACCGGATCACATATTTAACTTTGTGAATTGCCTGATATTTTTACTGATTACAATTATCTGTGCATATCCGTTTTATTACCTGATCATTAACTCCATCAGCTCCAATGATTTGAGCAATAATGGACTGATTAATCTGATTCCAAGACAAATGCATTTGCAGAACTACCGTGACGTATTTAAAATCAGCGGAATTGGAACTGCAGCAATGGTATCTGTGGGAAGAACAGTTATCGGAACAGCTTGTACGGTCATAGCTTCTGCTTATCTTGGATTTATGTTTACCCAGCAGAAAATGTGGCATCGGAAATTATGGTACCGGCTTCTTGTAGTCACGATGTATTTTAACGCAGGATTAATTCCAATGTTTATGACAATGAAGACACTGGGACTTACCAATTCTTTCTGGGTATATATTATTCCAGCGATTGTTCAGCCATTTAATATTATTATGGTAAAGACCTATGTGGAGTCCATTCCACCATCCTTACAGGAAGCAGCGGAGATTGACGGAGCCGGAATTTTAACCGTGTTCTTCAAAATCATTCTTCCAACCAGCAAACCGATTCTTGCAACCATTGCTATATGGGCAGCAGTCGGACAGTGGAATTCATTCCAGGATACTTTGATTTATATCACGAATCAGAAGCTGTATTCGTTACAGTATCTTCTGTATACATACATTAATCAGGCAAGTTCACTGGCTTCCTTAGTGAAATCAACAGGAAATGCCAGTTCCGTAGCAAGTCTTGTAACCAAACAGACACCAACATCCATTCGAATGACGATTTCTGTTATTGTAGTGTTACCAATATTGTTCATCTACCCAATGTTCCAGAAATACTTTGTAAAAGGTATTATGATTGGTTCAGTTAAGGGTTGATAATTATAAGGAGGGTTATATGAAGAAAAAAACAGTAACAAAAATGACAAGTGCTGTATTAGTTGCAGCGATGACAGCCACTCTGTTCGCAGGTTGTGGCAGCAGTTCTCAAAAAACGTCATCTGAGGGCTCAAAAGCAGGGGGACCATACGAAGACTTCCTGACGATTGATGTATTTGATGGACAGGCAAACTTCCAGGGAATACAGTCTGGATGGTTCGCAAAGGTCGTAAAAGACAAATTTAATATGGAACTGAACATTATTGCACCAAACGTAGCCGGTGGTGGAGACACTTTGTATCAGACCCGATCTGCAAATGGAAATCTGGGAGATTTGATTATTATAAATGCAGATCAGAGTAAATTAAAGGATATGGTATCTGCCGGACTTGTTTATGACATGACAGATCTCATAGAAAGTGAAAAGAATCTCGCTAATTATACAGATGCAATTGCAGCCTGCAGCGACCTTGCTGGACAGGAGGGTACCTGGGCAGTACCAAGTGAAATCTCACACAATGATCCAACAGCTCCTGGCGAAGCTTCAGATCCTACCAATGCGCCATCCCTACGCTGGGATGTGTATTCCAAGATTGGATATCCTGAGATGTCTACTATGGAAGATTTGTTAGATGTTGGTACAGCGATGATGGCAGCAGAACCTACCAGCACTTCTGGCAAACAGACATATATGTTCTCCTGGTTTAAGGATTGGGATGGTGGTGTAATGCAGAATGCAACAGGTCTTGCAGCATTATATGGCTACCGCATCGTATCTGGATTTGCATATGGCAAGAGCGATGGAACAGATGTACAGAGTGCAATTGATAGTAACTCGGTATATGTTCGTGCATTGAAATTCATGTATGAAGCAAATAAGAGAGGGTTGGTAGACCCAGAATCCACCACACAGAACTTTGACACATTATCTACCAAATATCAGGATGGACAGATTCTCTACTCTTTATGGCCATGGCTTGGTGCAGGCTACTATAATACAACCGAAAATCTTGCCGCTGGAAAAGGATTCCAGACAGCAATCCTTGATGATATGGCTTGCCTTGGTTATGGCGGAAGCCCACTTGGAAAAATGACGAACTCCATCATGATTGGAAGCCAGGCACAGGATCCACAGAGACTTGCAGATTTTATTGACTGGTTATACAGCCCAGAAGGCATTGAGATGAGTTCTACACAGACCGGTGGTAAATGCGGACCAGAAGGACTTACCTGGGAAATGGGAAGCGATGGAGAACCAAAGCTTACCGACTTCGGTGTAAAAGCATTTGTTGACATTGATGATACCTTACAGGTTCCAGAAGATTGGGGAACAGGTACTTGGAAGGATGGAATCTCTGCTTTGAACTACAACGCAGTGGCAGCAACAGAGTGCAATCAGGATACTGGAATGAATTACAACTATCAGACTTGGGCTGATTATATTGAGAAAACTTCTTCTCCACTGAAAAAGGATTGGGCAAATCACTTTGGAGTTGAGGAATCTACCACAGCAATTCAGTACCTTGACAGCATTGGAAAATCTTTAACAGAGCCAGGAACCAACTATGCAATTCCAGAATATACAACAGATATCTCAACCATCAAAGAGCAGTGTGCTCAGGTTATTCTTGAGAAATCATGGCAGATGGCATTTGCAAAAGATGATGCTGAGTTTGACAGCTTGTTAAAGGAAATGCAGGATACCTGTGAAGGTCTGGGATATGACAAGGTATACGAAGTTGATAAAGTAAACTGTGATGCTCAGTTTGCAGCTTATCAGGAATCTATTGATACAGCAGCAAAGCAGAAATAGTTTCAAAAGATGAAGAAAGAGGCTATCGCATGGGAAATCTCTATATGAGGTGCGGTATGCCTCTTTTTACATTTCTGATAATGGTGAGAGGAGAAAGTGACGAATGATTCAATGTGACAAGATTCATAAGATGGTATATGGAGGCGACTATAATCCAGAGCAGTGGGACAGAAAAGTGTGGAAGGAAGACATGCGGATGTTTGCGCTTGCGGGGATTGATATTGTGACCTTAAATGTATTTAGCTGGGCACTGCTGCAAAAGGATGACGAGGTGTATGACTTCTCCCTGCTGGATGAGATTATGGAGCTGGTGCGTGAGAATGGATTATTCGTATGTCTGGCTACGTCCACAGGAGCACATCCAGCCTGGATGGCGAGAAAATATCCGGATATCCTGCGTACAGAGTTTGGTGGAGTGAAGCGGAAGTTCGGAGGAAGGCACAACTCCTGTCCGAACAGTCCAACCTATCAGAAGTTCTCTGTGCGTCTTGCTACAAAGCTTGCCGAACGTTATCAGAGTTATGAGAATATTGTGGCATGGCATATTTCCAATGAATTTGGAGGAGAGTGCTATTGCGAGAATTGTGAGAAAGCATTCCGTGTATGGCTGCAGAAGAAGTATCAGACATTGGAGAATTTGAACAAGGCCTGGAATACCACATTTTGGGGGCATACCTTTTATGACTGGGAGGAAATAGTTGTACCGGATCTAAGAAGTGAGCATTTTGCGTATGACCGCACGATGTTCCAAGGGATTTCGCTGGATTATCGGAGATTCATGTCAGATTCTATGCTGGATTGCTACAGACAGGAGTATCAGGCAATCAAGGCAATTACACCGGAAGTGGCAATCACCACCAATCTTATGGGCTTCTACAAGGGACTAGATTACCAAAAATGGGCAAAGTACATGGATTTTGTCTCCTGGGATAATTACCCATCGAATGAGGATTCCTATGCTAAGATTGCTATGGCACATGACCTGATGCGCGGGGTGAAGCAGGGGATGCCTTTTGCCCTCATGGAACAGACACCAAGTGTAACCAACTGGCTGAGTTATAATGCATTGAAACGTCCAGGGGTGATGCGGCTCTGGAGTTATCAGGCAGTGGCCCATGGAGCAGATACCGTGATGTTTTTTCAGATGCGCAGAAGTGTAGGAGCCTGTGAGAAATATCATGGAGCTGTGATTGATCATGTTGGAAACGAGAATACACGTGTGTTTCGTGAAATCGCGCAATTGGGTAAAGAACTTAAGGACATTGGAGATCAGACTCTGGGTGCCAGAACAAATGCGAAGATAGCGCTGATCTTTGACTGGGATAACTGGTGGGCACTGGAGTATTCAGCAGGACCAAGCTGTGAACTCCGCTACCTGAAGGAATTCGGGCGATATTATGAGAATCTGCGGAAAATGAATTACGATTTGGATATCATTGGCATGGAGGATGATTTTTCCAAATATACAGTCGTTATTGCACCAGTGCTTTATATGGTAAAAGGTGATGCTGATGAAAAAATCCGCAGCTTTACACAAACGGGCGGAACCTTCGTCACCACTTTCTTCAGTGGAATTGTTCAGGAGAATGATTTGGTGACACTGGGAGGATACCCTGGAAAGCTTCGCGATATTTTGGGAATCTGGGTGGAGGAGATCGATGCTCTTCCAGAAGGAAAAACCAATCAGTTTACCTACGAGGGGAAAATATATCCTGCAAAGCTGCTCTGTGACCTGATTCATACAGAAGGCGCCGAAAGTGTGTGCTGCTATGAACAGGATTTCTATGCGGGAATGTCAGCACTCACCAGAAATCATTTCGGAGCAGGAAATGCTTACTATGTGGCCACAGCCTCAGAGGATGCATTTTACCAGAAGTTCCTAAGGAAGATCTGCGAGGATGCAGATGTGCGTCCGGTATTGCAGGCACCGGAAAATGTGGAGGTGACCAGCAGAGAAAATGAGAACGGAAAGTTTGTTTTCCTGATGAATCATGGGGACGTGCCACAGGAGGTATCCCTTGAGGGAACATATAGAGAACTGATTACAGAACAAATTTATGAAAACAGCAGTATTATGCTAGAGGCGAAAGGAGTGGCAATCTTACATCATGAAATATTATAATCCTATTTTGTCTGGTTTTTATCCAGATCCAAGTATTTGCAGAGTGGATGACAGCTATTATCTTGTCTGCAGTTCTTTCCAGTATTTCCCGGGAGTTCCGCTTTTTGAAAGTAAAGACCTGCTGAACTGGACGCAAATTGGTCACGTTCTTACAAGAGAGACACAGCTTCCTTTGCACGGAGCAGATGGGCATGGGGGAATCTACGCTCCGACCATCCGCTACCATCAGGGAATTTTCTACATGATCACCACCAATTGCAATGGCTGTGGGAACTTTCTGGTGTGGACCGAAGACATTCATGGTGAATGGTCCGATCCTGTTCCACTGGCATCAGATGGCATCGATCCGTCGCTCTATTTTGAAGGGGACCATTGCTACTTTATGCGAAATCATTCCACAGTAGAGCAGGCGAGTATTCTTCAATACGAGATCAATCCAAAGACAGGGGAGAAGATTGGAGAAGAGCATGTGCTCTGGCATGGAACAGGCGGAAGATACCTGGAGGCACCGCATCTATACAAAATTCAGAATCGCTATTATCTGATGGCGGCAGAGGGTGGAACAGAGTATGGTCATATGGAAGTGTATGCAATCGGAGATAATCCAAATGGTCCTTTTGCTACGGCTGCCAATAATCCAGTTCTGACCAATCGCAATATTGGAGATTACCAGCTGCAGGGGGTAGGTCATGGAGACCTGGTGGAGGATACCAGAGGAAACTGGTGGATGGTTCATCTTGCTTTTCGGCAGATTGCCCGCTGGTGTACATTCCACCACATTGGACGTGAGACCTGCCTTGTCCCAGTTACTTTTATGGCAGATGGAACAATGACAGCAGGAGATGCAAAAGGAATCAGCCGTCTGGAAATCGACACAGACCGTATCCCGGCGAGCGTGGTGCAGGAGAAATGGGCGGATACAAAGAAACGGAGGCAGGTACGATTCTCAAATACCAGAATGGGAACCGAATGGTGCTGGCTGAGAAATCCAAATCTGAAATGCTATGACCCATCGGAATGGGAGTGCAATAAACTGCGTATGAAGGGCAGTGCACTGACGCTGGAGCAAAGAGAGGAATCCAATACGTTTCTTGGAATCCGCCAGACAACGCTGGAAGGAAAAATTACCGTTGATCTTTCCTGTTCTGGAATTACGGAGGGTGAATATGGATTAACAATCTACATGGATCAGGATAATCACTATGACCTCGGTATCCGAAAAGACGAGAAGGGCAGTAAGGTATTTCTACATAAAAAAATTGGAGATATGGATTATACTGCATGGGAATTGGATGAGACAAAGATCGATTCATGGTTGAACATAGATAAAATTACAATTTGTGTAGATGCACAGCCACAGCGATACGTTTTCTCCGTGCAAATCGGAGAGAAGACGTATCTGGCTGGAACTGGTGAGACTAGGCTGTTATCCTCTGAGGTGGCAGGTGGATTCACGGGTGTGATGATCGGTCTGTATGTACAGAATACAGAGGAATGGGCTACATTTCGGGATTTCTGTTATGAGGAAGCTGAGACATCGGGATGGTAGACTTGCACCCTGCGGAATTCAGCAGGGCTCATGCCCTCGATTTTTCTGAATTTCTGGTGGAAATAATCGACATTTTTGTAGCCTACCTGGGCAGAAATCTCATAGACCTTCAGTGCAGTGTCCGTTAGAAGCCTGGTTGCTTCCCGAACACGAATCTCATCTAAATAGTTGTTGAAGCTGGTTCCAGCTTTCTGGGTGAATAGTTTTCCAAGATAGGAACTATTATAGCCGAAAATTGGAGCCAGAGTCTCCAGCTTCAGAGGCATCTGATAATTATGATTTATATAATACAGGATATCGTCAAATACACTTTCACTGGAATTATTCCCGATGGCACGAATGATGATATCAAACTGCTCCACAAAATAGGTCATAATTTCATAGAGATAGTATTTGTTTTCGATCAGCTCAATAATTGCTGAATTATGGGCAAAGGGGATGTCCGCATTGGGATAACGGTGCAGCGTCATCTGCTTAATCTGTAAAAAAATATCAACAAGGAAACGTTTTATGCTGATAATGTCATCCTGGCAGTGGAAGAGTTCGTTCTGCAGTTTTTGCAGCTCAGTTTGAACCAGGCGTCTGTTAAAGGCTTGAATGCTATTCATCAGTCGCTCACTGTAAGCGTTTGTAGATTCGAAGGAAAGTGTCATGTGGCGCGCTTCCATGGAGGGCAGCATCTCATAAGAAAGCACATGCTGGTTCTCCTGACAAAAGAAACGGCGCTCCATGAGCTGACGGCAGGCATCGTAGGACAGATGAATCTGTGACAAATCCGAAACAGAAGGACCATAAGTCAGAAAGATGGTATCCAGTGGAGAACCTTTTTCAGTGCCAGTTGCATAATGCTTCAGGCAGGAATTAAAGCGCTCCAGAGCAAAGTTGCCTTTCAGAAGAATAATGTTGGAATTCTGAATAGTCATGGACTCAAAAGAATCATTGTCCTGATTGGTTACACGGAGAAGATCCGCAAAGTTATAGGATTGATAGAAGGGGGTATAACCCTCATACATGACAACCTGATAGATTGGCGCATTGAGCCCCATTTCTGTGTAATTAATGGATGTGTTGAATTCCTTTCCAAGAAGCAGATCAAGAACAACCGGCATCTTTGCTTTTCGAAGGTATTGGCGCATGGAATAGCTTTGATTCTGCCGCTGCTCGATACGGCTCTTGACGGACAGAACAGAATCGGAAAGTTCCTCTTCATCAATGGGTTTGGTCAGATAGAAGGCGGCACCGTAATGCAGGGCTGCTTTGGCATATTGAAAATCAGAGAATCCGCTTAGAATAATAAATTCTCCCTTGAATCCATTGCTCCTTGCTTTTGCAATCAGATCAATACCACTCATTTTGGGCATGCGAATGTCCAGAAGAATCAGACCTGGCTGATATTTCTGTATTTTATCCAAAGCCTCCTGTCCATTGGCGGCTTCCCCACAAATGCAGAAGCCAAGCTGCCCCCAGTCGATGAGATGCTTTAATCCCTCTCTTACGATTGTCTCGTCATCTACAAGTAATACATTAATCATGGTATACTCCTTTCCCCCTATAAATCATCTATGATAGTTTATTGCGAAACATTTGAATTTTCCAATGTCTATATACTGCGAATACAATCAAACAAAGGCACGCTTTCGCTACATTGGCTCATGCAGCGGTACTAAGCGACCAAAGTACGGTCGCTAAGGACCGGCTTCGCCAGAGTACCTATGTTTGTTTGTATTCGTAGTACATAGACAATCGGAGGATTATGAGTTTCGCAATCAACTAATAATCTATGATAACTATGGCTCCAGATCATCTGGATTCAGATTCCAGTACTGTTCACGCTTGGCGAGGATATCCTCTAGATTCTGCTTGCCGATCATCTGCTTTAACGGAAATGTTAAGGTAACGGTGGTTCCAGATTTAGGCGCGCTTTGAATTTTCAGACCATAATCACTTCCGTACATAAGCAGCATACGGTTATTAATGTTGCGAAGTCCGATGGAACCAGAAGTGGTCTCTGGTGCACTGCTGGAAATGGATTGCTGCAGGCGGCTGGCGGTAAGCTCATCCATTCCCTCTCCATTGTCGTGCACAGTAATATAGAGATTCGGTTCCTCCAGAATCAATGCAATTTCTACATGCCCATTCTGGGTAACTCCTTCTAAGCCGTGGATGATGGCATTTTCCACGATGGGCTGCAGCAGAAGTGGCAGAATGCGGAAACGCTCCAGATCCAGATAAGGTGGAACCTGAATATCATAATTGACCCGATCCTGGAATCTTAACTGCTGTATTTTCAGATAGGTTAATACATGTCCAAGCTCTTTGGCAATTGTGGTGGAATCAGTCCCTGTGTTCTCCAAAACATAATGCATGGAGCGTCCCAAAAGATGAATGGAGTCTGCCACTTCACGATTGCCACTGGAGATCGCCTGCATGCGAATGGTTTCCAGCGTGTTATATAGAAAATGTGGATTGATCTGGCTGGCGAGCATTTTGAATTCCATCTGCTGCTGCGTGTTAAGAAGCTGCTGTTCCGAAATCTGTGCTTCATAGAACTGCGCTTCCTTCTGATGAATCAAATCCACAGTGGTTTTTAAGTCATGGAAGGTATCTGCCAGCTCATCATCACCGTGAAACTGCTCAATGATATTGTAATCGCCAACACTGGCTTGATGCATCGCGCGTTTTAACGTCTGAATACGGTTACTGAAATAGGTAGAGAAGAACAGAATCAGAACCGCTGGTACAAGGGTAGCAAACAAAAGAATAATCATATAAATGGTTGTGATCCGGTTGATATTCGGGTAGGCATTTAAATCACACACCAGAATATGAAACTGCCTGTTGGTCTTGTAAGGCTGAAACGTCACAATGGAGCTAAGCAGCGAAGTGTGTTCAATGTCAATAGGACCAGTATATTTGGAAACTGGAGACTCTTCATCTTTTGGAGCAGGCATCGAAGTATCAATATAGGCACGGTTGGAGGAAAAGAAGATGTTTCCATCATCGATGGAAGCAAAAATCAAGTGTTCATTGTTCAACAAACGGTTCCGAATATAGTTGCTATCGAGCCGTGTTACGAGAAACGCACGATACTGGCCAGTTGAGAGAGGAAGCCTCTGTACCAGTGTAAGCTCATGGAGCGTGTGATTGAAACGATCCATATCAGAGGAACAGTACCAGGTGGTGTATTCTGTATCAGAAATAGTCTGAAACCAGGACTGGTCTTCAAATTCATCCACGAGACTGCTGATATAGCCGCTTTGTGGGATGGTTGGATTGTCTGTATAGATATGTATGGAGGAAATTGCAGCCGTATTACTACGATAATTTCTCAAGGATGAATCTAAATAGTTGTAATTGGAATATTTCTCGTCGGTGTAATCCTGGTCAAAGATAGAACGGGTTTCAGCAGTATCAATGATACTTGAAGTGCTGGTGACGACCGAAGTTGTGATATCAAAAAGCGTGGAATTCACACGGATGGCATCTGTCTGTAATTGGGATTCCACCTGGTTGAGCATTTGCGTACGAGCATTGTGAATAGCAAAAACACCGAAGATACAAATGGGTACGATGGAGGAAATTATAAAAATCAGCTGAATTTGTAACCGTATATTGGGAAGAGTTAAATGGGGATTGAATTTATGGCGCATAATAAGTCTCCATATCTTAAAATCGTTTCTACTTATAAAGAATAGCATAGTTTTATGCATTTTCCTACTTGGAAATGCGGTGAATAAATACATGAAAAATTCTAGGTTTGTAAAAGCGGAATCTTATCGGATTCTCAAATAATTGAGGTATCACAGGTGGAATTCTCAAGGTAGGAAATCTTACAGCTTCAAGGATATAATGGGCTCATATGAAAGAATATGTCTAAATATGAGGAGGTTACATATGAAGTTCAGTAATGGATGCTGGCTACAGAAAGAAAAAACGGCATGCTTTGCCCCAGCAGAAGTATATTTTACAAAGGTGGAAGAGAATAAAGTAACACTCTGCGCGCCTACCCATAAGATTGCACATCGTGGAGATACGCTTGGAGGGGTGAATTTAACCATCGAGATTACTACTCCGATGCCAGAGGTGATTCGTGTGAAGACATCCCACTATCTTGGTGTGTTAGATGATTCACCGAAGTTCGAACTGAATCTCGATGAGAATGCAAAGATGCAGGTAGAAGATTCCACTGACCGAATTGTGATACACAGCGGTAGTGCCAGTCTTGTAATCACCAAAGAGAACTGGTCAATGACTTATTGGTCTGGTGACAGGAAGGTATGCCAGAGCAGTGGAAGGGACTTAGCCTACATGCGCACCGATTGGAAAGGGGATGCATATGTGTCCAGCTATGACGCTGATGCCTATATGCGTCAGCAACTTTCCATAGGGGTAGGAGAATTATTGTACGGAACTGGAGAGCAGTTTGGGCCGCTTATCAAGAATGGTCAATCGATTGATATATGGAATGAAGATGGTGGAACTTCCACAGACCAGTCCTATAAGAATATCCCATTCTATCTGTCAAATAAAGGATATGGAATCTTTATCAACCATCCGGAAAAGGTTTCACTGGAGCTGGCAACAGAGGCAGTGACGAAAGCGGAATTCTCCGTACCTGGAGAGAGTCTGGATTACTTCTTTATCAATGGACCAGAGATGAAGGAGGTGCTGATGCGCTATACCAGCCTCACTGGCAAACCAGCTCTTCCAGCCCCATGGACCTTCGGACTTTGGCTTTCTACGTCTTTTACAACAAACTATGATGAGGATACAGTCATGAGCTTCATCGATGGAATGCTGGAACGTGGAATTCCGATGAAGGTATTTCATTTTGACTGCTTCTGGATGAAAGACTTCCATTGGTCTGATTTCACATGGGATTCCCGCGTGTTCCCAGATCCAGTGGGAATGTTGAAAAGAATCAAGGAGAAGGGATTAAAGATCTGCGTGTGGATCAATTCCTATATTGCACAGGAATCTCCTCTTTTTGCAGAGGGAATGGAAAACGGATATTTCCTGAAACGCCCAAACGGTTCCGTATGGCAGTGGGATATGTGGCAGCCTGGAATGGCAATTGTTGATTTCACGAATCCAGATGCCTGCAAATGGTACCAAGAGAAATTGGAAGTGCTCATTGATATGGGAGTAGACTGCTTTAAGACCGACTTTGGCGAGCGCATCCCTACCGATTGTGTGTATTATAATGGAAAAGATCCGGCAAAAATGCACAACTACTACACCTACCTTTACAATAAAACAGTGTTCGATCTGTTAGAACGCAAAAAAGGAAAAGGCCAGGCCGTACTGTTTGCGAGAAGTGCCACGGTGGGAGGACAGAAATTCCCAGTACATTGGGGAGGCGACTGCTGGTCTGATTATGAGTCAATGGAAGAAAGCCTCAGAGGTGGATTATCTTTGCAGATGTCGGGCTTTGGCTATTGGAGCCATGATATTGGAGGATTTGAGAGTACATCCACACCAGATGTTTATAAGAGATGGTGTGCGTTTGGACTATTGTCTTCACACAGCCGTTTGCATGGAAGTACTTCATACCGTGTACCGTGGGCTTATGATGAAGAAGCTGTGGATGTGGTTCGCTTTTTCACCCGTCTGAAGGCAAGAATGATGCCGTATCTCTATAGAACGGCAGTACAGGCACATACACAAGGCACGCCATCTATGAGAAGTATGGTACTTGAGTATACGAAAGATAAGATGTGTAATTATCTGGATAAGCAGTATATGCTTGGGGATAATCTTTTGGTAGCACCAATCTTCAATGATGAGAGCATTGGGGAATATTATTTACCAGAAGTACCAGAGACGAAGAAGAACATCTGGACCAATTTCTTCACCGGTGAGCAGCAGCAGGGTGGCAAATGGTATACAGGAAAATACGGATATTGTGAGATTCCGTTGATGGTACGACCAAATTCGATTGTTGCAGTAGGTGCCTGTGACAACGATCCAGAATATGATTACGCAAAGGATGTCACCTTCAGAATCTATGCACTGGAAGAAGGAAAAGAAGCAGAGACACAGATCTATCAGACCAATGGAGAGCTGGAAGTGACTTTGACAGCCCAGCTTACCAATGGAACCTATCTGATTCACTGCGATTCTACTAAAAACTTTACCGTAGAGCTGGTGAATGTGGAAGCTGCTTTGGCAGAAGGAGCGAATATGAAGGTAATCAATGGAACTACGATCCTTATGTCCTGCGAAGAAACAATCAAGGTGCGGATAGAATAATGCTACAGGAGTGAGATAAATAGAAATATGAAAATAGATGAAATGAATCAACAAATCGAAGAATTGATTGCAAGTCTGACATTGGAAGAAAAATCAGCCATGATTCATGGCGATGCACTTTTCTATTCAGGAAGTGTGGAAAGGCTGGGCATTCCACCAATTCACATGTCAGATGGTCCTATGGGAGTTCGAAATGAATTCCCAAGAGCCAGCTGGGTGCCTGTAGGGAATACCGATGACTATGTTACGTATTGTGTCAGCAATAGTGCAGTAGCGGCCAGCTGGAACCGTGAGATTGCATATGAAGCAGGACAGGTGCTTGGGGAGGAAGCCAGAGGCAGAGGGAAGGATATGATTCTAGGACCGGGAATCAACATCAAGCGTATTCCAGCCAATGGAAGAAACTTTGAATATATGAGTGAAGATCCTTATCTGACAGCTGAGCTTGTGGTCCCTATGGTGAAAGGAATCCAGGAAAGTGATGTGGCAGCGTGTGTGAAGCATTTTGCCCTGAATAATCAGGAAACAGAGCGGCTTTGGGTCAATGTGGAAATAGGCGAACGTGCACTGCGGGAAATCTATCTCCCAGGCTTTGAAGCAGCAGTTAAGGAAGGGAAGACCCATGCAATCATGGGAGCATATAATCTGCTGCGCAAAACCCATTGTTGTGAGAATCAGTATTTATTGGATCAAATTCTCCGAGAAGAATGGGGCTTTGACGGAGTGGTTGTCAGTGATTGGGGAGCAGTACATCATACAAAGGAGGCCGCTAAGGCATCTTTGGATTTGGAAATGAATGTAAGCTATGATTTTGACAGCCAGTGTCTTGGAAAGGCTTTGGTAAAAGCAGTACAATCTGGCGAAGTGGACGAAGCAGATATTGATCGGAAAATTCGTCATCTGCTTTTACTGATGTTCCGACTGAAGATGCTGCAGCAGGCAGCTAAGAAAGCTGGAATGGAGTTGAATGGAACAGAATCGGATACAAGCAGCAAACAGAGAAAGGCCGGATGCTATAACACCGAGCAGCATAGAGAAAAGGTGCTTCATGCAGCTGAGGAATCCATTGTACTTCTGAAAAATGAAGAGCATCTGCTGCCACTTAACCCTGAGAATTTGCAGGAGCTTCTGGTAATCGGGGATAATGCGAACCGGCTTCAGGCTTTGGGTGGTGGAAGTGCAGAAATCAAGGCACTTTATGAGATCAGCCCATTGATGGGATTAAAGAGTCAGCTGGGTGGAAACACGAAAGTGACATATGCCAAGGGCTACTATGTCAATGAGAAAACAGATCCGGAGAGTGCAGAAGATAAGGAAGAAGTGAGCTGGCAGGAAGCAAGCACACAGGACGATCATGGTCAGTCAGACATGAGTGCAAGGCGAAAAGATATCTCGAAACTGATTCAGGAAAAGCAGAAGAACCTTCGGGAAGAAGCGGTGGCTCTGGCAGCCAAAACAAAGAACGTAATTCTTGTGGCTGGACTGAATCATGATTATGATGTGGAAGGGTTTGACAGAGAGGACATGAAGCTTCCATACGCACAGGATGAGCTTATCTCAGAGGTGTTGGAAGCAAACCCAAATACGATCATTGTTATGATGGCTGGGAATGCGGTATCCATGGGACAATGGAAAGAGAAAGCAAAGGCCATTGTATGGAAGTGGTACGATGGTATGGAAGGAGGAAATGCGCTGGCAGGTGTACTTCTCGGAAAAGTGAATCCATCTGGTAAGCTCCCAGAATCAATGCCATATAAAATGGAAGATTGTGGTGCTTTGGCATTGGGCGAATACCCAGGGCGACCACTGCTGGAGGAAGAAAAATCCCAAATGGATGCACATACCACAGAGACCTACCGAGATGGAATCTATGTGGGATATCGCTATTATGAGAAATTTGAAATCCCAGTACAGTTCTGCTTTGGACATGGGTTAAGCTATACGGAATTCTCCTATGCGAATGCAACTGTGACCCGAAGCGCTGACTCGAGCAGCAGGATGGAGGATGTGGCGGCCGCCGTCTGTGTGGATGTGACAAATTGTGGTGATCGTACTGGAAAAGAAATTGTGCAGCTCTATATCGGAAAGAAGGATAGCAGCGTGGAACGTCCAGTGAAAGAACTGCGAGGATTTGAAAAAATCGAACTTGCACCAGGAGAAACAAAGACGGTAAGGATTCCTCTGACGAATCGCGCATTTTCTTATTACAATGTAGAACAAAAGAAGTTTGTAGTCGAGCCGGGAGAATATCAAATTTATGTTGGTCAATCCCTGCAGAACATAAAGGAGATGCTTTCCCTCGAATTCTGAAATGAAAATCCGTTGGACACGATCTGTTTTCTCAGATAAATAATTGCATATTTTTTGGAAAATCCCGAGATACTATAGAAAATAAACGATGTGTATCCCGGGATTTTTAAGCGTGATGGAAATCCCTTATAAAACGTGTTCAAGAGAAAAAAGATACTTCTTGAAGAAAGGGTAAAAAATGGCAGATAATCAGAACAGACAGAAAGAAAGCGTGGAACCAAAGGATGAGAAAACGAAAGATAAGATCGAGGAAAGTATCAGCAAGGTAACAGATCCAGATATATCAAAACAGGAACGGGATCAAGCCTATAATGACTACGTGAAGGAAATTACACCAACCCACAATCTCTGGACGAATATGCTAAAAGCCTTTGTATTAGGAGGAATTATCTGTGTAATCGGACAGTTCATTACCAATATTGCAAAGGATAACTTTGGACTTGATCAGCAGACAGCAGGAAGCTGGTGCAGCCTAATTCTGGTACTTCTTAGTATTATTCTGACAAGCTTTAATATCTATCCGTCACTTGCTAACTGGGGTGGCGCAGGAGCTCTTGTTCCTATCACTGGATTTGCCAATGGAGTGTGTGCGCCAGCATTGGAATTCAAGAAGGAGGGGCAGGTATTCGGAATTGGATGCTCTATCTTTAAGATTGCAGGGCCGGTTATATTGTATGGTATATTTAGCAGCTGGCTTGTGGGGCTTGGGTATTGGATTGGGAAGTGTTTTGGTTGGTGGTAGAAGTGTAAGGAGAGTATATGCTTTCGGTATTTTTAATCTGGAGTTTGACACCAATACATTCAATATAAATGCTTCTTTTCTGCTTATTTATAATGAATGGAATCAGATAAGATAGACATAAAGAATAAATTAA
>CAZTGP010000007.1:0-71079 GCA_964613325.1 uncultured Roseburia sp.
TTGAATTAAGCTAATTTGCTTTTTGCAAGCTCTACTAATTTAGCAAAGCCTTCAGCATCTGTAACTGCCATATCAGCTAATACTTTACGGTTAAGATCAGCTCCAGCTAATTTTAATCCGTGCATGAACTGGCTGTAAGAAAGTCCGTTCATTCTTGCTGCTGCGTTGATACGAGCGATCCATAACTGACGGAACTGTCTCTTTCTCTCTTTACGTCCAGCGTAAGAACTTGTTAATGCTCTCATTACTGACTGTTTTGCAACTCTATACTGTTTAGATCTAGCGCCTCTGTAACCTTTTGCTAATTTTAATACTCTATTATGTCTTTTTTTAGCGCCAATGCCGCCTTTAATTCTTGCCATTGCTTATATCCTCCTTAACAATTTTCTATAAATATGGTAAAATCTTTTTCATCTGCTTAGCATTTGTAGCATCGATAATAACAGCTTTTCTAAGATTTCTCTTATTCTTAGTGGTTTTCTTTGTTAAGATATGTCTCTTATAAGCTTTATTTCTTTTTAATTTTCCTGTTCCTGTAACTTTGAAACGTTTTGCAGCTGCTCTGCTTGTTTTCATTTTTGGCATTTTCGTATCCTCCTTAAAATGTTATTTCTTCTCTGCCAGCACCAGGCCAATACTTCTTCCTTCAACCTTAGGCGCTTTTTCCACTATTGCAACATCTGCGAGTTTCTCTGCGAAATCGTCGAGAATGTGCTTACTGCTATTCATATGAGCCATTTCTCTACCACGGAAACGTAAAGTGATCTTTACCTTATTTCCTTTTGCAAGAAATTTTCTCGCATTATTCATTTTGGTATTTAAATCGTTAGCTTCAATGTTCGGTGACAAACGGATTTCTTTCAACTCGACCGTTTTCTGTTTCTTTTTGGCATCTTTTTCTTTACGAGCCAGTTCATAACGGTATTTACCGTAATCAATCACCTTACATACAGGTGGTTTTGCAGTTGGGGCGATTTTCACCAGATCAAGCCCTGCTTCATCCGCAATCTTCTGAGCCTCTCTTGAAGACATAACTCCAAGCTGTTCTCCATTCTCTCCAACAAGGCGTACTTCCCTGTCTCTGATTTGTTCGTTAATCATTAATTCGCTAATGGTCTTGCACCTCCAAAAAAAATAGTGGATAGACAGACTATCCACTAACATCTCTAAACACGTCAATTATGTTCGAAATATATACGCTAAGTCGCTCAATTGCGCTTAGGTGAGAGTGGATACTCTACTTGTTTCCTAACAACTCATATAAAATAACACAGAAATTCATCCATGTCAAGACATGATTATCAATTTATATAAAACATGCACATAGAAAAATTTCTTCTAATATGATACTATATTTCTCAGTAAAAGAAAAGGAGTTTTTCATATGAATCCAAGAAAAATCGACTTACATGTACATTCTACATTTTCTGACGGAAGCTTCACTCCTACAGAATTAGTTCAAGAAGCTCTTCAAAAAGGCTTATCGGCAATGGCACTAACCGATCATGACACCACTGCCGGGGTACCAGAAGCAATAGCTGCCGCAAAGGATTCTGCTCTTGAGATTATCCCTGGCGTTGAGCTGTCTACCAAATATAATGGAAAAGAGATCCATGTTGTTGGTATCTATATCGACACTCAGAATCAAAAGATATCAGATTCCATGAAAGCTTTCCGCGACTGCCGCGATCATCGCAATGAACATATGGTGCAGAATCTTCAGCACGAAGGGTTCGATATCACTATGGAAGAATTGATAAAAGAAAATCCAGAGGCAGTCATTACCCGCGCTAATATTGCAAAATATCTTGTGGATCATGGACAGGTTGCTTCTTTTAATCAGGCATTTGAAAAGTATATTGGAAATGACTGCAAATGCTTTGTTCCCAGGGTAATGATTACTCCAATGGAAGCCTGCGAGCTTATACGAGAAGCGGGTGGAATTCCAATTCTAGCCCATCCTATTCTATATCGCATGAATCTTACACCGCTCACAAAACTGATTCAGGAAATGAAGGCCTGCGGCCTAGTTGGAATTGAAGCCATCTACTCTACCTACACCCCAGGAGAAGAAGCACTCATTCGCCGTCTTGCTGCTGAAAATGATCTGGAATTAAGCGGTGGGTCCGACTTTCATGGTGCCAACAAGCCATTTATACAGTTAGGAGTTGGTCGTGGCAATTTGTTTATTCCATATGAGCTTCTCGATAAACTAAAGAGCCATTCCTAAAAATCCTTAATATAAGAACGAATGCAAAACAAGTGCAAATTGCTTCTTGCACTTGCAGTATATAGACATTATGAAAATCCAGTCACTTCACAATGAACTATTTATAAAATATAGGTATGAATTAATTCTGCTATGGCACTGTGGTTATTATCTTTTGTAGTAATCACATCTGCCTTTTCTTTCACCTCATTGCGGGAATTCAACATTGCCACTCCAGTATGGGCTGCCTGTAGCATCGGAATATCATTTCTTTCATCCCCCACTGCAAAGGTATTCTCCATTGGGATATTCAGAAACTCTGCCAGATAAGAAACACCAATCCCTTTATCGATATTTTTTGGACAATATTCCAAATATTCTTCACAGGAGAAGAAACTATTCATATGTTCATTTGCCCAATTGGCATTTTCATTTTGGAACTTTTCTAATATGCCAGTATGTTCAATGTCGATAAGAAGAACCTTTTGAGGTTCATTTGACAATGCTTCAAATAAATTCTGCACCACCTTATAGGAAATATTAGTCCGGTCCTTGTAATAATCCAATTCTTTTGTATGTTCTAAGGTTACAATATCTGTTTCATTGTAGGTCTGAATATAGATTCCTTCTTCTTTTGCTTTTTCAAAAAGCTTTTCTACGTCATGAAAAGGAATGGAACGCTGCATAAGTATACGATCTGAGGAGCAATCATATACCACTGCTCCATTGAAGCATATCATATAGCAGCCTGGACTTGTAAGACCGAGCTCCTTTGCAACGATTCTGCCACTTGCCACCGGCCGGCCTGTGCAGATCACAAAATAATCTCCCGCTTCTAACATTTTTTGAATTGCGATACGGTTCTCTTCTGAGATATTTTTTTCGTCATCCAGCAAGGTTCCATCAAGATCTGCAAATAAGATTTTGTTCATCCTTCCAACTCCTTTATCCTTTGTACGTTTTACTCCCCCGGCTGCGCTGGTACAAAGACTCGTTCCTTAGAAAATCGATTCATTTTCGGAACAGCGTCCTTTGCTTCCTTACAAAATAGCTTCTGGGAATTCACAAGAACTTTTCCTCGTTTATCAATTTTATCATATTCACCATCTGCACCAAGAATGTTGGCTTTTACATTATCCTGAAGCTCTACATCTAAGATATGAAATGCTTTTTTCTTCAGCTCGGGATCTAATACTGGGAAAATAATCTCAACCCTGCGATCAAGATTACGTGGCATCCAATCGGCACTTCCCATGTACACCTCTTCCTCTCCACCATTATGGAAATAAAATATTCTACTATGTTCCAGGAAGTTGCCTACAATCGAACGAACCGTTATATTGTCACTAACTTTTGGGATTCCAACCTTTAGGCAGCAAATACCACGTACAATCAAATCAATTTTCACTCCGTTTGCGGAAGCTTCATACAAAGCAGCTATAATATCAGGGTCACAAAGAGAATTCATTTTGGCAATAATTCTTGCTTCCTCCCCCTGCTTTGCGTACCTGATTTCTCTCTGAATCAGTTTCAGGAACTTATTTCTTAACCAATATGGTGCCAGAATCAGCTCATTCCATGACAATGGTTCTGAATAACCAGACAACATATTAAATACCGCAGTTGCATCCTCGCCAATGGATTCCTTACATGTGAAAATGCCACAGTCCGTATAAAGCTTGGCTGTTGAATCATTATAATTTCCAGTTCCCAAATGTACATATCTTCGAATACCATCTTCCTCACGGCGTACAACCAACGCGATTTTACTGTGGGTTTTCAGTCCAACCAATCCGTAGATTACATGGCATCCAGCCTGTTCCAGCTTCTTTGCCCAGACAATGTTATGCTCTTCATCAAAACGTGCTTTCAGTTCAACCAGAACAGTCACTTGCTTTCCATTCTCAGCTGCCTGCGCCAGCGAACTGATAATAGGTGAATTGCCGCTTACACGGTATAGTGTCTGTTTAATTGCAAGGACTTCCGGATCAATGGCTGCCTGTCGTATAAAGTCTACAACTGGAGCAAAGGTCTCATATGGATGATGCAAAAATATATCACCTTTGCGAATCTCTTCAAATATATCACATCCAGGCTCTATCTCTGGGACCTGCTGTGGTGTATATGGAGCATAACGAAGCTCATCGAATCCATCAATTCCATACATTTTCATCAGAAATGTAAGATCAATTGGTCCACCAATTTTAAAGATATCATCCTCTGCTACCTTTAATTCCGATTTCAAGAAATTCAATAGCTTCTTATCCATCTTTTCTTCTACTTCAAGACGGATAACCTCTCCCCACTGTCGCATTTTCAGCTTGTTCTGGATTTCTTTTAAGAGATCTGAAGCCTCGTCTTCGTCAATGGTAAGGTCTGCATTACGCATAATACGATAAGGATACGCACAAACCACCTCATAATTTGAAAACAGCTTTTCAATATTTTGTTCAATCACCTGTTCCAGGAGGACAAAATGCACCGAGCCCTCCTCCCCTGGGACTTGAACCAATCTGGAAAGAACACTTGGCACCTGTACAGTTGCAAATACCGTCTCCTCTTTCGAGTCACTGACTGATTTGCTATTCTTTCCCTTGCGATTGCGCAACAGCGCCGCAATATTAAGCGTCTTATTGCGAATTAATGGAAAAGGACGAGATGCATCCACTGCCATCGGCGTAAGAACCGGATAAACATTATCCATGAAATATTGATCTGTAAATTTCTTTTGCTGCTCTGTTAAAGTCTCATACTCATCAATGATATATATCCCTTCCTGATTCAATAGAGGAAGAAGTGAACGATTGTAGGTAGAATATTGTAATTCTACTAATTTTCTAGTCTCCTTATTAATACTCGCCAATTGCTCTGTTGCAGTCATCCCTGCAATGTCCTTCTTCTTATATCCCGCATTCACCATATCTTTTAAAGAAGCAACACGAACCATAAAGAATTCGTCAAGATTAGAAGAAGTGATACTGATGAACTTCAAGCGCTCTAATAACGGAATTGATTTATCTCTGGCTTCGTTCAGCACCCGCCTATCAAACTTAATCCAGCTAAGCTCTCTATTTTCATAATAATCTGTTTTTGTATAATCTATTTTATTATCCATTTAAAACCTCCACCGAAATATAAGCTTTTTCTAAAGTTCCAGTAAATTTTATACATTGTATACACGTTTTTCTTTAAGAATCGGTTTGATACTAAAGACATTTTCAAAATATGCTGTTTTCGACTCAAATAAAACTTGTTCCAAAGAGATATCATCAAAGGATTCTACGGTGATAACCAGTTCTTTTCCTTTGATTGAAATCCGAATATGGTTGAACTTCTGCTTATGGCTTTGATCCAGTGCGTTGGCCACTCGAAGTATCGCAGACAGTTTGGCCACTACCATATAGCTCTGCTGGTCCATTTTGTCAGATAACTTATCATATTCATAAAGCGGAAGCGTATTAAATAAAACTGTCATTGCAACAATCTCCCGCTCCAGATGCGTAAGTCCAATAATCTCTGAGGACATAATTATCTGATATGCGCACTCTGGGCTATTTGCAAAACTGATAAATTTCCCGCAGTCATGAAGAATGGTTGCCACCTGTAAGAGCAATCGGTCTCTGCTGTTTAAGCCATGCACATTTTTCATGGTGTCAAATATCTTAGTCGATAAAATGGATAGTGCTTCAATATGTGGCGAGTAACTGTTATAGTGCTGTGAAAGATTCATTGCAGCAGACAGAATATCATCTTCAAAATTATGAACTGCTTTCACTAAATGATTTCTTTCCGCATAGTCATAAGCGATTCCGTCATTCATATTCACACCGGGAACCCATACGTTTTGCGAATTCATATTCTCAGCCAGTGCCTTGAACAGCAAAATAGATGGGACAATCAGCGGATCATTATCATTTGCCAAATTCAATTCTGTGGAAATTTCCTCCACATTCTTTTTCTGAAGCTTATTGATGTATTTTATGAATTTCTCTGTTTTGACGACATTTTCTTCCAGATGATTCTTCTCGACCTTCTTGATTAACTCCATGCAGTAGTCGCCCATCAGAATAATATATTCCACTTCATCCTGTAAATATAAATGGCGAAGGGATTCAAGCTTCTTATTAATCAGCTCTTCAATCTGCTTCTCATAGACGATAAGCGAACGGCTACGATCACGTAAAAGATCACGCAAACGCATGGTTCCAATCACTACATGCTGCGTTGTAATGAGCCTGCCGTCATGAAAAAGTGTAAGCTGCAGACCTGCTCCACCCACATCCACTACTGCGGCAGAGGTCTGTATCATTTTCTCAAACTGCTCTCTTCCAGCCACCGATTTGTAGCTGATAAAACGATGCTCCGAATTACTGATTACCTGAACCTTAAGCCCTGTGCGAAGCAGAATCTGATCTAAAATAAACAGTTCGTTGTTCACATCTCTAAGAACTGCAGAGGCATAGGCTTCGTAATTATCTACCTTGTATCCGTTCATAATCCTGGAGAATTCTCCTAATGTATCACAGAGCTCATCTACTAATTCATAGCCGATGGTTCCCTTGGTATATGCATCGCGTCCCAGTTCTACTCGGGATCTGATATGATCGATTTCATGAATTTTCTTTCTGGAAGATAGTTCAAATATTTTCAAACTAACCTCATAAGAGCCAATATATATTGCTGCAAAAGTCTGTAAAGCCATCTTCTTACACCTCGCTTATCAGTAATTACCTAATATTTTTAAAGATGCTGTCTCTTCCTTCAACCCACGCAACGCATTCTGCACCGCGGAATCTGTAAGATTACCATCAAAGTCAACGAAGAATCGATATTCCCAGTTCTTGTCTTTCACCGGACGCGACTGAATCTTACTCATATTCAAATTATTATAAATGAAATGTGATAGCATATGGTACAATGAACCACTTTCATGAGGAATCTCAAAGCATATGCTAATCTTATTTGCGTGCTCCACGAATACCTTCCTATTTGTTACAATGATAAATCTGGTACTGTTCCCTTTGTTGTCCTCAATTCCATTCTCCAGCACCTTCAGTCCATAGATATCTGCATTCCCTTTTCCAGCGATTGCCGCATGGGAAATCTTTTTATCATCGCCAATCTTCTTTGCTGCGATTGCTGTATTCTTAACACTGATTTTCTCCCAGTCCTTATGGGCATTTAAGTATTCCGCACATTGCATCAGTGCCTGTGGATGCGAATACACATTGGTGATATCCGAAAGCTCTGCTTCTGGAAGTCCTAACAGTGCATGCTCAACACGAATAATCTGCTCTCCAACAATATAGTTATCATATTCGACTAGCAGATCATAATTCTCAGATACGATTCCTGCTGAAGAATTCTCAATCGGAAGAACGCCATAATCCGCATCTCCATTCTTGATTGCCTCCATGGCATCCTTCCAGGTTGATACATGGAAGCTGTCACAGTGATCTCCAAAATACTTCTTTGTTGCAAGCTCTGTATAAGCGCCTTCTGCACCCTGGAATACAATTCTCGCATCGGAATAATCAAGGGATGGTACCATCTCAAAGCCTAAGTCCTCTGTCATTCCGTGCTCGGTCAACAGCTGATATTGCTTTTTCCGGCTCATTGCCATAATCTGTTCAAACAATTCATGGATTCCATGCTTTGTAAAAGTTGAGCTTGCCTTCTTCGTCAGTGTTGTCAGTTTCTCGTTCTCTCTCGTTTTATCAAAAACTTTCTTACCGGTACTGATCTTAAACTCTGCAACCCCTTCGGATATCTCCATTCTCTTCTCATATAATTTAACAATTTGATCATCAATTTGATCTATTTCATTTCTCAGTTCCAGTAAATCCTTCATGTGTTCTCCCTAATCTCTAACCCTTCTTTGAAGTATAAGCCCAATTTATATTTCAATTGACTTTGTATATAAAAATAATATTACATTCGACCTGGAAAGGCAATACAACCTTGAAAGATAATGTTGTAAAATGTATAATTTATTTAGGGAATACCTGGAGGTGAACATATGAAAAAAAAACAGATTCGAATACTCATTCTTGTTGTAATTATTTTCGCCGTTATCGGTGGAATTATTTATCAGATCTCGAAACATATTCGTTATAACGATACCTATGTAAATGGAAATACTGCCGGGAATCTCTATAATGCAGGTTTATTCTGCGAAAATAATGGAACGGTATTCTTTGCAAACCCAGATGATCATAATCGTCTGTATTCTATGGACTCCAATGGTAATAATTTAAAGAAACTAAATAATGATTCTGCTATGTATATCAATGCAGATTCCAACTACGTCTACTATGTCCGAAATAACACAAGGGACAATGTGGATTATTCCTTCTTTTCCTACAATAACAATAGCCTTTGCCGCGTTGCAAGATCTGGTGGCAACGCAGCGATTCTTGACGAAGCTCCTTGTATCTATGCTTCTCTAATTGGGAACTATATCTATTACCTGCATTATGATACCGAGACCGCAACTACGCTATACCGTGTAAAGATTGACGGCAAAGAGCTGGAACAGGTATATCCCTACTACGTATTTAACTGTAGTACTTATGGTCAATACTTCTATTACAACGGAACGCAAAGCGATTCCAATGTATATCAATATGACACAGCGAATAAGAGCGAATCCTTATTCTACTCCTGCGATGCTTACAAGCCGATTGTCACAGATGACAGCAATCTTTTTTACATGGATGTTGACAATAATTATGCCCTTGTTCATGCCAATCCGAACTCCAGCGAACCTACTACCCTGACAACGGATAGTCTTGATTGCTATAATGTATATGGAAGCTATATCTTTTATCAGAAATATAGCAAGAAGGATCCTGCCCTTTGTATGATAAAAGACGATGGTTCCGATAAGAAAGAGCTTGCTTCTGGAACCTATACCAATATCAATGTCACGTCATACTATATTTATTTCAAAGACTATTATTCTGGGGAAACATTTTATACAAGCACAACCAATCCCGGTGAGATCACAGCCTTCCATCCAGGTGTGATTGAAGACAAGTAATCGATTGTCATAGAATTAAGGCACAAATGTAATATAAACATTTATCACAAGAAAACGGTCAGTTCATTTTCAGAACTGACCGTTTTTAAATATCTTTTCTTAGGATCCAAAATCAAATAATGATAGCTGATTCGATTCTGGAATATCCCCAAACAATCCCAAATCCCCCATCATCTCAATGGTAGTCTTGGATACTTTCGTGCGATCGCGGAAATCATCTTTGGATAAGAAAACTCCATTTTTAGCAGCCTCCGCAATTGCAACCGCCGCATTATCTCCAAGTCCATCAATGGTATTCAGTGCCGGCATCAATTTGCCTTCTACAATTTGGAATCGGTGTGGCTGCGCTGAATAGATATCAATTGGCATGAATTCAAAGCCTCTTGCATACATCTCCTGAACAATCTTCATATCTTTGTATGTATCCTGTTCCTTTTTGGAAAGGGTATCCTTGCGCTTCTCGTAGTCTCGTTTATATACTTCAAGCTTCTCTCTTCCCTGACACATCAGTTCATAACTGAATCCTGTTGCACGAATCGAAAAATATGCAGCATAATATGCCAGCGGATAAAACACCTTACAATATGCAATTCGCCAGGCCATCATAACGTAGGCTGCCGCATGAGCCTTTGGGAACATGTACTTAATCTTCAAGCAGGATGCGATATACCAGTCAGGAACCCCATGCTCAATCATATCCTTCTTCCACTCATCCTTTAAGCCTTTTCCTTTACGAACAGACTCCATAATGGTGAAGGACTCCTCACTGTCCAGTCCCATACTAATCAGGTAGATCATGATATCATCTCGCGTACAAATAGCAGTAGAAATGGTGGCTTTTCCTTCCTCAATTAAGTCCTTTGCATTTCCAAGCCATACATCTGTACCATGGGACAGTCCAGAGATACGAACCAAATCAGAAAACTCAACGGGTTTCGCATCCATTAACATTCCAATGGCAAATTCTGTACCAAATTCCGGAATTCCAAGGGCGCCTAACGGACATCCATCAATATCTTCCGGTTCAATCCCCAGAGCCGATGTGTTCTGGAACAAGGACATAACCGCCTTGTCATCCAAAGGAATTGATGTGGGATCTACGCCTGTCAAGTCCTGAAGCATACGGATCATGGTAGGATCGTCGTGTCCGAGAATATCAAGCTTCAATAAGTTATGATCAATGGAATGATAGTCAAAATGTGTCGTAATAATATCAACTGTCATATCATTGGCAGGATGCTGAACGGGAGTAAAGGTATAAATCTGCTCTCCCATTGGAAGAACGACAATACCACCAGGATGCTGGCCTGTGGTACGATGAACCCCAACACAGCCCTGCACAATACGATCTATCTCGCAGTTTCTCTTATGTACGCCGCGTTCTTCATAATAATTCTTCACATATCCAAATGCAGTCTTATCCGCAAGAGTTCCAATGGTTCCAGCCTTGAAGGTTTGTCCTTCACCAAAGATAACTTCTGTATATTTATGTGCCTTACTCTGATACTCACCGGAGAAGTTCAAGTCAATATCCGGCTCTTTGTTTCCCTTGAAGCCCAGGAAGGTTTCAAAAGGAATATCGAAGCCTTCCTTCTTCAATGGTTTCCCACATACCGGGCAAACTGCATCCGGCATATCACATCCGCTTCGGCCAGAGAATGATTTCACAAGGTCTGAATCAAAATCACTGTACTTACAATATTCGCAGAGATAATGGGCGTGAAGCGGATTAACCTCTGTAATACCTGACATGGTCGCAACGAAGGAGCTCCCTACAGAACCTCTGGAACCAACCAGATATCCATCCTCGTTAGATTTCCATACCAATTTCTGTGCAATGATATACATAACCGCATAACCATTGGAAATAATGGAATTCAATTCTCGTTCCAGTCGTTCATATACAATTGAGGGCAATTCATCCCCATACATTCTATGTGCCTTGTTGTAGCAGATATCACGCAGCATCTGGTCTGAATTCTCGATAACTGGTGGACATTTATCCGGGCGAACCGGCGAAATCTTCACACACATATCTGCAATCTTATTGGGATTTGTGACTACAATCTCCTCTGCCTTAGAGCTTCCCAGATAATCGAATTCCTTTAGCATCTCTTCCGTTGTACGAAGAAACAGCGGTGCCTGGTCATCCGCATCCTTGAAGCCTTTTCCAGCCATAATAATACGACGGTACACTTCATCCTCTGGATCTAAGAAATGCACATCACAGGTGGCAACCACAAGCTTATGGAATTCTTCTCCCAAACGGACAATTTTCTTGTTGATATTCTGCAGATCCTCCACCGATTTCACCGGAGAGCTTTCATCCCTTAACATGAAGGAGTTATTGCCCAGGGGTTGAATCTCCAAATAATCATAGAAGTCAACCAGTCTTGAGATTTCTTCCTGTGGTCTTCCATTTAAGATTGCCCGGTACAATTCTCCTGCCTCGCAGGCAGAACCGATCAGAAGACCATCCCGGTACTTTAAGAATTCACTCTTTGGGATACGTGGCCGTCTGTGATAATACTTCAAATGGGCAAGGGAGGTTAGCTTGTACAGGTTTGTTCTACCCTGATCGCAGGTGGCAAGTATAATTGCATGATAGGTAGGAAGCTTCATAATATTTTCCACGGATGAGCTTCCCATCTCATTTACAGCGTCCAGGGTCTCAATTCCACGATCCTTCAGCATCGAGATAAATTTCACAAAAATATCTGCGGTGCAGGCTGCATCATCCACTGCCCTATGATGATTGTCTAATGATACGTTCAAGGCTTTTGCCACAGTGTCCAGCTTAAATCGATTCAGATTTGGCAGCAGCACACGAGCCAAAGCCACCGTATCGATAACCGTTGGCTCACATGGAATCTCTAGCTTATCACAGGCTTTTTTGATAAAGCTCATATCAAAGTCTGCATTGTGTGCAACCATAATACAATCTTTGGAAAATTCCATGAATTCTGGCAAGATATCCTGTATCAAAGGAGCGTCGATTACCATATCATCATTGATGGAAGTCAGTTGTTCAATTCGAAATGGAATTGGAACCTGTGGATTCACAAAGGTAGAAAATCGATCTGTAATCTTTCCATTCTGCACTTTTACAGCGCCGATTTCAATAATCTGGTTCACATCCGGGCTAAATCCAGTTGTCTCTAAATCAAATACTACATAATCATCCTCTAAGCTCTGATTCTGGCTATTTTCAATGATATCCTTTAGGTCATCAACAAGATATGCTTCCACACCATAGATCACCTTAAAATCCGAATCACAACCTTCCACCGCATGATTTGCATCTGGGAAAGCCTGAAGATCTCCGTGATCTGTGATTGCAATGGCTTTATGTCCCCATTTCATGGCACGCTTTACAATATCCTTCACATCAGAGACACCGTCCATATCGCTCATTTTGGTATGGCAGTGAAGCTCCACACGTTTCTCTGGGCTTGTATCCATTCGAACCGTTGTAAAATCTGTAATTTTCTTAATTCCGACAATGGAGCCGATGGTAAGGTCACTGTCGAATTTATCGATGGTAGCTACACCCTTTAACTTGATGAAGTTCCCCGGCTTAATTCCCCCCAAAAGATCTGGAAGATCTTCATTTTTTGAAAAGACCTTTACCACAATGGTATCAGTGAAATCCGTTATGGAAAAAATCGCAATGGTCTTCTCATTACGAATCTCTCTGGTGTCAAGGGTCAGCACCTTGCCTCGAATGACCACCTCTCCAACCGGTCCATCAATCTTGTCGATCTCAATTGGTTCTTCCTCGAAATCTCGTCCATATAGCACATCCGGATTGGTAGATTTCTTATAGCTGTCTCGTTCAAATTTCTTGCGGAATTCTCCTTTTTTCTCATAGGCAGGCTTTTTGTTTGCATTTTTTCCGTCATTTCCTGTGACTTTTGCACCATTTGATTCACTCTTTTTCGGCTCAGAAGACTGTCCTGGTTCTGACGTTTCTGCCCCAGCTGTTTCCGGAGGCTGTCCTTCCCCATCTTCCTGATCCTTTAACGCCATACCTGTGCGCTGTACAATACTTTTTACCTCAAGACGAATCTGCTCTTCGCTATTCTTTCGGTACTTGCTTTCCTTTGGCTCTTCATATTCTACCTCGATTGCAAGATCAAGTCCGCAGCGCTCGCAGATTACTTTTTCTAAGAATTCTAAGATCTCCTCTGTTCTTGTCTGAGCAATGATTGTCTTTTCCAACGTCAGCTTCAAATGTTTGTCATCATAGAAATCCATCTTAGCGGTGCGCAGCAGATTATACTCCAGCACACTGTACTCATTTAATTCTTCTAAAATGCTGTCTTTATATACCTCCATCAGACGCTCCGGCGTATATTGACTGGAAAGATGGTATTTCTCAATAATTTTAATCATTACATCTTTGTTTTGAAACAGCTGAGAGTAGATGATTTCTTCCAATTTTCTTATGTTTTTTCGAAAAATCAGTCTTTCTGCATTCAAATAAATGCGAATATGATTCCGTTCATGATTCGCACTTACTTTGATAATCTCAGTTGTCTCTAATAATTGTTTCATTTCCGGTTCTACATCCAGTGTCGGAAATACTTCAAAAAAAGTCTTTGACAATTCTATTCACTCCAATGGTCCAGTTCCTGCTTCAATTCTGCCAGCAGTTGGTCTTCTGGAACCTTTTTATATATTTCTCCGTGTTTTATAATCAAGCCTTCGCCAATTCCGCCTGCAACTCCAAGGTCCGCTTCCTTCGCTTCCCCAGGCCCGTTTACGACACATCCCATGACTGCAACTTTGATATCGTATGGATACTCTGCCACCAAGTTCTCTACTTTGTTGGCCAAACCAATCAAATCAATTCTTGTTCTTCCACAGGTTGGGCAGGACACCACTTCTATGCCACCCTTTCGAAGTCCCAGAGTTCTAAGAATAAGCTTTGCTGATTTAATCTCTTCTAAAGGATCTCCTGTTAAGGAAACACGAATGGTATCACCGATTCCCTGACTTAAAATCAGCCCTAATCCAATGGAGGATTTGATGTTACCGCTAATCAGTGTTCCGGCTTCTGTAATTCCCACATGAAGTGGATGTGTTGTCTGGCTGGAAATCAATTCATGTGCTTTTACACACATTAAGACATCCGATGATTTAATGCTGATCACAAGATTATCGTATCCCATATCCTCAATCATTTTCACTTTGTCTAATGCGCTTTCCACAATTCCTTCCGCAGTAACTCCGTGGTATTTCTCAACCAGCTCTTTTTCCAAAGAGCCACTGTTTACACCTACACGAATGGGAATATTGCGTTCCTTTGCCACATCCACAACTGCTTTCACACGCTCAATACTTCCAATATTACCCGGATTAATTCGTATTTTATCTGCACCATTTTCCATAGCAGCAATCGCAAGGCGGTAATCAAAATGAATATCTGCCACAAGGGGAATCGTAATCTGCTTTTTAATGGCTTTTAGCGCCTTGGCAGCTTCCATGGTAGGAACAGCACATCTTATAATATCACAGCCTGCCGCAGTCAACTGCTTGATCTGTGCAACGGTTGCTTCTACATCCTCAGTTTTTGTATTGGTCATGGACTGAATCAATATTGGGTTCTTTCCACCAATCACTCGGTCACCAATGTGAACTTCTTTTGTATTCTTTCGCTCCATAACATTCACCTTTTCTTTACATAAATAATTTCTTGATATCATTAAACATCACGAGAACCATCAATAACATAAGCAATATAATTCCTACCAGATGAATCATTCCCTCTTTATCCGGGTCTACTGGTTTGCGTCGAATCACTTCAACAATCATAAATACCAATCTTCCGCCATCAAGTGCAGGAAGTGGAAGCAGATTCATGACTCCCAGATTGGCAGATAAGAATATTGCAATATTCAAAAGATTCAAGAATGCATAATAATAGCCATCTGTCGAAACTGATTGCTCATAGGTATCTCCTATGGTTTTTACAATACCCACTGGTCCACTCAAATCATTTACAGAGACCTTACCTGTAACCAGCAATCGCAGACTCTCCACGGTTGTTGTAATCCAGTATTTCACTTCATAAGCGCTGTAGGTAAAGACTTGAGCTGCATTTCCTTTTGTTCTTGTGGAATTTCCGATAAATCCATACAAATAGCGCCCAGATTCTTCATCCAATTGTGGCGTTAATGTTGTCTCATAGGTTTTCCCATCTCTCTCATAGGTAATATCGATTTCTTCCCCTGCGTGAAAGGTGGAATATGCACTTACTTCCCGGTAAAAATGAATGGTTTTTCCGTTTAATTCCAGGATGGTATCCCCGCCCTGCATACCGGCATTTTCTGCAGCATAGCCCTCTATCACATCAGATATTACAGGTTTGTCATATCCGATACAGCCTATCAATATCATAGAAAATACAAAGGCCATAATAAAATTGAAAAAAGGACCTGCAAACACAACACTCATTCTGGCCCATACCGATTTGTTGCGAAATGCTCTCTCGTTCTCACTGGATTCATCTTCGCCTTCCATCATGCAGGCTCCACCAAAAGGAAAAAGCTTTAAGGAATACTTCGTCTCTCCCTTTGTAAAACCGATAATTGTCGGTCCAAGTCCCAAAGAGAATTCATTTACCATAATTCCATTTGCTTTTGCCAATAAGAAATGTCCCAGTTCATGAAAAATAATGATAATACTAAAAATTACAATTGCAATAATAATATTCAACTTACCACCTGCTACCTATAAATTCATAGGCCTCCTGCTCTGTTGCCAAAATTTCATCCACATTCGGATTCGATACAAATTTACAATTCTCCATAGATTGCTCAATCATATCTGGTATATCCAAATACCCGATTTTGCGATCCAGGAACAATGCCACTGCTTTCTCATTTGCAGCATTAAATGCAGTAGGGATATTTCCGCCACGCTTCATTGCCGTATAGGCAAGGGAAAGACCTTTAAAGGTCTGGGTATCTGGTTCTTCAAAGGTAAGCTTACCCAATTCGAATAAATTCAAACGCTTTCCGGAAAGGCTTCTTCTGTTTGGATAATAAAGAGCATACTGGATTGGCAGACGCATATCCGGTGTCCCTAACTGAGCAATCACAGCACCATCCTCATATTCAACAGCAGAATGAATCACACTCTGTGGGTGAACAACTACCTGAATCTGCTCTAGCTCTACACCAAATAACCATTTTGCTTCCATTACCTCAAGTCCTTTATTGACAAGGGTGGAGGAATCAATTGTGATTTTTCGTCCCATGGTCCAGTTCGGATGCTTCAATGCATCCTCCACCTGAATATTCTTTAACTGCTCAAGGGTTCTGCCTCGGAAAGGTCCACCGGATGCAGTTAACAGAATTCTGCTAATCTTATTGCCGTGTTCCCCATTCAAAGACTGAAAAATGGCACTATGTTCACTGTCTACTGGAAGAATGGATACTCCATGCTCTTTTGCCAAAGGCATAATAATATGACCAGCAGTCACCAATGTCTCTTTATTGGCAAGTGCGATATCCTTACCTGCCTTAATTGCTTCAATGGTAGGTCTGATTCCAAGCATCCCAACAATTGCAGTCACAAGAATCTCTACCTCAGGTAGTGTGGATATACCAATTAAGCCATCCATTCCCACAAGAATTCTAACATCCAAATCCATGATACGGGCTCTTAAATCCTTTGCTGCCTCCTCAGTCCATACACTTACAACCTTTGGGGCAAATTCACGGATTTGCTTCTCAAGAAGCTCTACATTACCACCACATGCCAATGCAACAACTTCAATATCTCCATGTTCTCTTACAACATCAAGTGTCTGTGTTCCAATGGACCCCGTAGAACCTAGAATTGCTATTCTCTTCATACGATTTCCTCTCGATCTTTAAATAAAATATAATGCCAGATAGTAAATGATTGGAGCAGTAATAATCATGCTGTCAAAGCGATCCATAATTCCCCCATGTCCAGGAATCAAATGTCCATAATCTTTAATATCATAATTGCGCTTGATTGCAGAAGCACATAAATCTCCAATCATGGAAATAAATGCTGCAATTGCTGCAATAACAGAAAGCACAAGAATCTCTCCCTGCTTCATCTCCATTGGTGTGCGGAAAATATAGCAATACAGTGCGGTAAGAAGTGCAGCTCCAAGTATTCCTCCAACTGCGCCTTCGATTGATTTCTTTGGGCTTAATTTTGGAGACATTTTGTGTTTTCCAATTAACATTCCCACACAATATGCGCAGGTATCACAGCCCCAGGAGCAGATAAATACTAAGAATGCCAGATACAAGCCTCTATCCAGCATACGAATCTGATATACATAGGAAAGCATCGCTGCCACATAGAACATTCCAAAGAATACTGCCATTACCTGATTCGCCTGGTACTTCGGATAAGTAAACACATAGACAAACATCAGAATAATTAGAAACCCAAGTACGAGCATCATCATATCTGGTATGTAATTCCATTTCAGATTTGTATAGAATACCGCTGCAGCCAAATAACCTGTAAGCGCGATTACACTCTTCTCCATTTTGAAAATACGATATAACTCATACATTCCGATACATGAGATTAGAAATGTAGCTGCCAGAAGCACATTGCCACCTGCAATAATTAGAATCAATGCCAGAATCACAAGCACGATACCACTCAACAATCTAGTTTTAAACATAATTCTTCCTCCATACTTACGACTCGGTTAATGCGCCGAATCTTCGGTCACGATTATTATATGCCTCAATTGCTTCTTCTAACTCTTTCTTGTGAAAATCCGGCCATGGTACATCAGTAAAATAGAATTCACTATAGGCCAGCTGCCACAAAAGATAGTTCGACAGTCTCTGTTCCCCACTGGTGCGAATCAATAGATCTGGATCCGGAAGCTCTTTCGTATCAAGGTAAGTCGCAAATCTCTCTTCTGTTATGTCGTCGATGGACAGCTCTCCTTTATCACGAGCCTCTGCCATTTTCTTCATTGCACGAATCATTTCATCACGGCTTCCATAATTAATTGCAATGGTAAGATTTAACCCCGTATTTTTTCTGGAGCTCTCCTCCAAATCTGCAATTCTTTTCTGAAATTTATCTGATAATGCTGACGCATCGCCAATCATTCGAACTCTCATATTATTTTTGTCGGCAGTACGAATACAGTTCTTCAAATAGCTTTCTAACAAATTCATAAGTGCTGCCACTTCACCGTCTGGACGATTCCAATTCTCGGTAGAAAATGCATAGAGTGTAAGGTACTTCACTCCAAGCTCATCTGCGGCCTGACAAACAGTCTCTACATTCTTAGCTCCTACTGTATGCCCATAATTTCTTGGCATTCCTTTGCTTTTTGCCCAGCGTCCATTTCCATCAAGAATAATGGCAATATGATTTGGAATATTCATATTCATCCTCCTAACATATTCCTTAAATGTATAAAAGGGACACGCCACAGGCAATGTCCCGTTTATATGTTTCATATAAAAACGTTTGTATTAAACTGTAAGAATTTCTTTTGATTTTGCTTCAATTGCTTTATCAATCTCAGCAACGAATTTATCTGTCATCTTTTGAACTTTATCTTCAAGTCCTTTTACTTCGTCTTCTGAAAGGTCTTCTGCTTTTCCAAGCTTTTTCAAGGAATCAATTGCATCACGTCTGATATTACGGATTGCTACCTTTGCAGCCTCGCCCTTTTTCTTGATGTCTTTAACAAGTTCCTTACGTCTTTCCTCTGTAAGCTCAGGGAAAATAAGACGAACTAATTTACCATCATTGGTAGGATTAATGCCAAGATCTGAGCAAAGAATTGCTTTTTCGATTTCTTTTACCATGGATGCTTCCCAAGGCTGGATCTGAATAATTCTAGGTTCTGGAACACTTACATTTGCCACCTGCTGAATGCCAGTAGGGGTTCCATAATAATCTACACGAAGTTTATCAAGAACATGTGGATTCGCACGTCCAGCACGAATACTGCCAAATTCTTCCTCAAGGTTATTTAAAGATTTCTGCATTTTATCTTCAAATGTAATTAATCTTTCATCCATTCTAATATCCTCCTAATTATACGGTAACCTTTGTACCGTCAAATTTACCACCAATAGCATTCACAATACTGTCCTGCTCATTCAAGCTAAACACGTACATCGGCATACGATTCTCCATACACATAATGGAAGCTGTAAGATCAACCACTGCAAGCTTCTTCTCAATTACTTCTTCGATGGATATCTCATCATACTTCACTGCATTTGGATTCACCTTTGGATCGCTGTCATAGACACCGTCAATTGCTTTTGCAAGAAAGATTCCTTCTGCTTCAATCTCAATTGCGCGAAGAACTGTCGCTGTGTCAGTTGAGAAATATGGATGTCCGATTCCACCTGCGAAAAATACAACCATATTGTGATCAAAATATTTATTTGCGCGATCCTTAGAGAACAGCTTTGTCATAGCTCCACATTCAAACGGTGTTAAGACTGCTGTCTTCATGCCAACGGAACGGAATATTTCAGAAACGTAAATACAATTCATTACCGTTGCAAGCATACCAATCTGATCTGCCTTTGTGCGGTCGATTGTTTCACTTGTGCGGCCTCTCCAGAAATTGCCACCGCCAATTACAACGCCTACTTCAATTCCCTGATCTACAAGCTTCTTAACCTGTTTTGCCACTTCAGTTACTGTTGGTTCATCAAATCCTTGATGCTTTTCCCCTGCAAGTGCTTCTCCACTGAGTTTTAATAATATACGCTTCATCAGATGTTTCCCTTTCTATTATGGTTCAAATTATGCTTCAAATAATCCTTTGATATCAACGTCTGCATAGCTCTGAGAACAGAAACCTTCAATAACAGCACCGTTGTTAATCTGTACAGAACGAGATTTGATGTTACCCATGATAACTGCTGATGTATCAACCACAACAGGTCCCTGAACATCGATATCACCCTTTACAGCTCCAGCGATAACTGCTGATGTTGCAGAGATGTTACCAATAATAACAGATCCTGCACCAATCTTTACTGTTCCAGTGCTCACTACTTCGCCTTCAATTTTAGCTGCATCAGCAAAGAATTCAGATGAGCTGCTGTTTCCGTTGATAGTACCAGTAACAACAAGCTTACCATTACATGAAACATTACCAGTAATCGTTCCCTGAATATCAAAAGATCCTGTAGACTGCATATCACCTGTAAGTGCTGTTCCCTGTGTAATAACAGATGTTTCCTCGGAAATCATTCCCTGATCCTGTGCCTGATTCATATTTGTCTCCATAACTGGTGCTTCATTCATGATGTTTCTCTCCTCTTTTTTCATAACAGGTACTGCTTCCTGTGTATTTTCTTCCCTTACAACTGGTTTTGTTACAGGAGCTGCTTCCTTTACCTGCTCCAAAAGTCCATCAAGTTTTGATAATTCCGTCTTTACGTCCACATCTTCTGCAAGCGTGTTGACAATCAAATCATCAGTCTTATCATTCTCTTTGATTTCATCTCCACCAGGTGTAAGTTCATTTACAGCCTGCGAAAAATCCTCTTTAAAGTCTTTAAAAAGTCCCATTTATCTTCCTCCATTTTTATTCAACACTATCAGCTTTGATATATTGAATTACTTTTGTATTTTCATCAATCGGTAGAATCTCTGCATGCATATTCTGCAACGCTTCAATCAAAGGCTTCATTGCCTCTACCGTTGTGGTCTTGTCATCTCCGTCATGAAGTAAAACAACGGATGTCTTATATTTCTGTACCCCACTTATTACATTGTTGACAACATCATCAACCGAATAATCAGAAGCCGCATCTCCTGCTGAAACATTCCAATCGTAATATGTAATCTTATCCTGGTTCAATACCCGGACAAATTCCGACATATCTACATTGCTTATTTGATTACTGCTTCCTCCTGGGAAACGATAGTACAGGCTTGTCACCCCAGTGGTATTCGTAATATAGTCGCGGATTTGCTTCAAATCGTTGGAAAATGCGTCCTTTGAAGCATAGATTGTGCTATATTTATTGGAAAAGGAATGCATTCCAATGGTATGCCCATCATCTACAATTCTCTTATAAATTGAAGCAGCTTCCTCATTCTCATTTCCAGCCACAAAAAAAGTGGCCTTTACCTGATATTCTTCCAACACATCGAGGATCGCGTTGGTATTCTCATCTGGTCCACTGTCAAACGTAAGATATACTTGATGAACGTCCCCTTTTTCTGCCAGATTATCTGGAGAATCAATACCAGTAACAATATTTTGTAACGAGGTATTCCCTTGCAATTCAGAATCATTGCCACCAGTTGCAGTATCCTTCTCCAGTCCAGCCTCAGAATCTTGTGACACATAGCAGGCTTCCAATTCACCCACTCTGTGGTTCAATTGTATTACATTGACGCTCAAAATAATAATCGCAACCAATGATGCAATCATCCAAATTGCCAGTGTTAACACAATCCCCGACTTAATGCGATTGATTCGCTTACGTCTTCTGCGCTGCTGATTCAGGCTTTCCGAGTCATTTGTGCTCATAAATTTCCTCCAGCGTGTAATTATCCTTTTCTATTTTATCACATTTTCTAGGTATGTAAATATAAAATTAGCAAAAGGCTCCGATAACTTGACTTCATTAAATTCTCAATGAACATCAAGACTATCAGAGCCTCTTAGATAATTCTTAATTATATGATTTCTACTTAGTTACCCATCTGAGCAGCAACTTCTGCAGCGAAATCTTCGTTCTTTTTCTCCATACCTTCACCAACTTCGAAACGAACGAATTTTGTAATTACAAGATTCTTGTTTACTGATTCAAGATACTTAGCAACTGACTGTTTTCCATCTTCAGCTTTTACATATGTCTGATCTAAAAGACTAATTTCTTTTACCTGTTTTGAAATACGTCCTTCAACTAATCCTGTGAAAATCTTGTCATTTACATAATCAGCTTTTCCATTCATAGCTAATTCAGCAAGAGTAGCTTTTGCTGCATCTGATAAGAAGTTAAAGAGGAAGTTCATGTTGCTCTTCTTCTCTTCATAGATAGCGATGTCTTCATCACTCCATAATTTCTCAGTTGTAGCTTTTTCGATAAGCTTATTTAAAATAGGCTTTGGAAGAGATGCTGGATCATTAAGAGCACTGTCAATTGTGATTTCTCTTAATTTAGCCATATCATCAGCAGAGATATCAGATCTTCCGATATACTGTGGATTCATAGCTGCAATCTGCATTGCTACATTTGTTAAAGCTTCTTTTGCTGCGTCATCACTAGCGCCGTTAGCTGCTACTAATACACCAATTTTTCCGCCTGCATGAAGATAAGATGCAACACAATCTCCAGAAACTCTAGCAAATCTACGAACTGATAATTTCTCACCAATTGTAGCTGTCTTCTCAACAATAAGATCCTTTAAGCCATTCATTTCGATAACTGCATCGATTTCTTCACCGTCTGCTCCACCGTTTAATCCTGAAGCAAGTGCTGTATCTGCAACAACCTGTACGAATTCCTGGAATACTTCATTTTTTGCAACGAAGTCAGTCTCAGAGTTTACTTCAACAACAACTGCATCATTTGCATTGGATGCAACACGTGCAATACCTTCTGCAGCAATTCTGCTAGCTTTCTTTTCCATTTTAGCAGCTCCGCTTTTTCTCAAAACTTCAACTGCTTCATTCATATTTCCGTCTGTCTCGCTTAATGCTTTTTTGCAATCCATCATCCCTGCGCCTGTAAGCTCACGCAGTTCTTTTACCATAGCTGCTGTAATTGCCATCTTATTATCCTCCGATTAATGATTCTGTAATAATTATTCTTCTTCAGCTGTAGCTTCTTCTGCTACTACTTCTTCAGTACCCTGATTTGCTTCGATAACAGCGTCAGCCATTTTAGAAACGATTAATTTAACGGCTCTGATAGCATCATCATTACCTGGAATTACATAATCTAATTCTTCTGGATCACAGTTGGTATCAGCGATACCGATTAATGTGATTCCTAAAGTCTGTGCTTCTTGAATACAGATTCTTTCTTTCTTAGGATCTACAACGAAGATAGCATCTGGAATCTTCTTCATATCTTTGATTCCGCCAAGGTTCTTCTCAAGCTTATCCCACTCTTTTTTAAGAGCAATAACTTCTTTTTTAGGAAGAACTTCAAATGTTCCGTCTTCTGCCATTGTCTCGATTGCTTTTAATCTGGCAATACGGCTCTGGATAGTTCTGAAGTTGGTAAGCATTCCACCTAACCATCTTTCGTTTACGTAGTACATTCCACAACGCTCTGCTTCTGCTTTAATAGCATCCTGAGCCTGTTTTTTAGTACCAACAAAAAGGATTGTTCCACCCTGTGCTGCGATATCAGATACTGCATCATAAGCTTCGTCTACTTTACCTACAGATTTCTGTAAGTCGATAATGTAGATACCATTACGCTCTGTGTAGATGTATGGAGCCATTTTTGGGTTCCATCTTCTTGTCTGATGTCCAAAGTGAACACCTGCTTCTAATAACTGTTTCATTGAAATAACGCTCATTTTCTTTACCTCCATCGGTTCTTTTCTTCCATGCACTTCATTCGATTGAGCTACCAGTATGCGTTGTCCTGGCACCAGCTCTGTCGTCTATGCACGTGATTAATTAGTTTTAAAGCCTTTGGCATTATATCATGTCAAAGGCTCTAAAACAAGTACTATTTGATATTTTTATTGGTAAATTAAAAATTAATTGTTCCCTGACACAAGAATATTGGCAATTTCTTCATAAGATGAGCCCATTGGGACCTGATACACTCCACTGGTTATCATCTCATCATACTTAATCTCACCCATATATTTACGGAATGCTTCCGCATCATCCACAAGACCTGCGCTTGCCAGTTTTTCACTAATTGCTCTACAATAATCGCCCTTTTCAACGGTGATAGCAATCACCTGTGGCTCTTGTGGCTCCACTGGCTGCTGCGGTTCTGCCGTCTGCTGCGGCTCTGAAGTCTGCTGCTGTTCTGCAGGAGGCTGCTGTGTATCCGGTTCTTGCTGCGTGTCCGGCTCTTGTACAGACTCCGCTTCCTGTGTGCTTTCTGTTGTTTCGTTCTCGCTGGATGGTTCCGCTACACTTTCTGTGTCCTCCATAACCATCCCCAATTCTTCTGCTCGTTTTATCACCTGTTTATCCGACATGGTTCCATGCTTTGCGAATGAAATCATCAGAAGAATGGTTGTCACAATAATTCCAACCCCAAGCCCACGCAAATAATATTTCAATTTCACTGCTCGTTATCTCCTTTAAATAATCCGATTACTAATTTCACTTCGCCGAGGCCAAGTCCCAATTCTTTTGCTATTTCAACATCAGTTCTTCCCATGCGATGGAGAGAAAGAATCCTCTCATTGTGATTATTATCAGCCATTCCTTCCGATGCATCAAGTGCTGTATTCTCAATTGTATTCTCTTCTACTGAGGCTGCAAGCATTTCTGTTTCATTGATTTCATCTGTTTCATAAACCTTCTTTTCAATTTCTTCTGCTGCATCCGCCAGCTTCGTCAGTACCTGATTCTCTGTATTTTTCATGGTTTCAGCAAAATTCTGAAGCTCTCCAGCAAGCTGTGTCAATTCTTCATGCTTATCATTTAGCATGCTATACAAAAACATAATTTCATTATGCGTTTTGTTCATGGACTCAAGAACAGTATCCGAGTATTCACTGACTGCCATGATTTTTTCATTTGTTTCTTTTGCCAGTGCGCGGTCTGCAATCTCCATAGAATTATCAATCACATCCGTAATGGAATCATCAATTTTTGCTTCTGCGCCCTTCAATTGTTTCTCAACAATCATATTTAATTCTGTCTCACTCATATCGGATATCTTTTCAATATCTTTGGTAGTTATTTTCTCTTGTACAAAAAAACTGCCAATCATGATAATAATTCCAACAATGATTAAAACTGCCTCTATTACTGTCATTTTATCTTCCTCTGTCCATTATATCTTTATATCAAAGCCACCAGTGTTTCCCTTTACAATAACACCTTCTTCGGAAAATGTATTGACTGGCTGCTTCCTCTTTTGATTCTTTTCCTTACGATACTTGTTCTTTCCCTCTTCCTTTGCATCGTATTTTTCATCCATCATTTGACTGTTTTCAGCGTTTCTTACCTGTTCTCTTTTCTGTCTTTCTTCCTTTTGAACCTGAGTTTGGATATTTTGCTGGTCTATCACAGGTTTGCTGTCCTCCTGATGCTTCATTGTTCCTACGTCATCAGTCCTCTGTATCATACCGCCTAATACTACAGGTCTTATCGTCATAGAACCACCTCCCAATCACATTCCGCTTCATCCACAAATTATATCGGAATCTTTTGTATTTCTCCAGCCTGCTTCTTGAATTTCACATTATTCATAACTTCTTTCACATGGAATTCTTTATCAGAAATACTGATTACCACTCCAGGATACACACTCCTGGATACTTGTATATAGGAATGGGCTGCCTGCATCATCTCCACATGAATCTGGCTCATCTCTTCCCTTACAGGCTCCAATGAGCGTTTTTTCTCTTTGTAGGCAAGAACCATCTTTTGTACATAGAGAAGCTTATCTGCCGGAAGATACTCTCCTCGCTTTATGATTGCGCCATAATTATCAATAATCACTTTTGCATCCTCAAGCTTGTGCTCCTCATCTGCAATGTACTTCTGCAGTTCTATATATCGCTCTTTCTTTTTCGGTTCAATGCCAACTTCAAGCTTCGTAGCTGTTCCCATCTCAGTTCCAAGGTTCTTCGCTTCGATCAGATTTCCCGCTCTTAGAATTCCTCCATTCACTAACCCCTTCTTGCCAGAGACGCGTATCGTACCATTACAGGAAATATTACTATTTAAAATCAATTCCGATTCCACATAGCCGCCGGCTTCCACAATTGCATTTTCGATATATTTTGAAATCACATTAGACGCTGCCTTTAAACGGCCTTTATGCATCCCTTGTATACCACGTTTTACAACAATCTGTCCGCCGGAAGTAATTGCAGCATTCTCTATAACTCCCTCTACGACCACATCGCCCTCCGCTTCAACGGAAAAGCCACTCTTTACATTGCCTCTCACAAGAACGCTGCCAGCATAGACTATATTTCCAACGGAGTTATCTACGTCCGCTGCGACCTCAAACACATCCGAAACAAACACCTTATCATTTACAAGAGACGCATGTCCTGTCACTTCTGAATAGATTTCGGTGCGATTTTCATTTATGGATATCTTATTACCGAATTCAAGCTTCTTTTGTTTTACTGTTCTAGGTCGAATCTCCTCACCAAAGATATTCTGTCCACTTGTTCCAGGATCTTCCGGAATAAGGCGGGCCAAAAGATCTCCTTTTTTTATGTGGCTGATTGTATTCAAATCCCTATAATCAACAGACCCATCATCATTTCTTTTGGGTTGAAGATTCAGATTCGTATTGAAAAAATACTCAATTTTAGCATCCTTCCCATGAATCGGATCTGTCCCTTTTGCAAACACAAGATCTGTGCAATATTCACGTTCCTCTAAAAAATGAAAAATGGCATCCTGATCAATGCCATATCGAATATTATGGGCAAATAAATCTCCCATAATCTCTTTTACATCCATTAGCACACCACCATCAGATGGAGGATAAAATCTGCAAACGGCTCTCATCTTGTCCAGTGAAATACCTATCTTCATCTTTTCACGAGCCATTGCTCCATCATATACACCCACATACACTTCGCTTTCGCCATCCTCTGCAATCAATGCAGTATGGAGCTCTTTTAAATCATATCCCGAATAATTTCTTTCCTCCAAATATGCCTTTACTTCTGCAATATCTAGCTTTTTTCCCCCATCTATAGCTGGATATATATGCAACAGAGCCTGATTCTCGCGAAAAACCAGTTTAAAATATTGATTTTTCATTGTTCCCCCAATTATTCCACCAAAATATTCATATAACCGCCCATTTTTTTACGCATTTTCACAAGGGCTTTCGTATGTAACTGTGAGACTCTTGATTCTGAGACATCTAGAATCTTACTGATCTCCTTTAATGTCATATCTTCATAATAATATAATTCAATGACTCTTCTTTCCTTTTCCGTTAACAGCTCTAAGGAAGCAATCAGAGTTTGTTTCAGCTCCTGCTCCTCCATCACATCTTCGGGCTGCGCAAAATGTGAATTAAACCTTGCATCCATCGCAGGTTCTGGTGAATTTCCTTGTTCATCGAACTCGTTTAACGATACAACGTTTGTTACTTTTAGTTGTGACTGCCAGGATAACAGCTCATCTTCGGACACCCCTAATTGCTTTGCAATCTCTTCATCCGTCGCATTCTTGCCAGTCTGCATCTCAACCTGCTTAATTGCATCATCAATTTTCCTTTGACGTTGTCTGACAGTACGTGGAATCCAATCCATTTTACGAATTTGATCCAGAATTGCACCACGAATACGCAAACTTGCATAAGTCTCAAATTTTACATTTTTTGCCATATCAAATTTGTCAATTGCATCAATTAACCCAAAAATCCCGTAACTTACCAAATCATCGTATTCTACGTTATAGCCAAGATACATGCTAAGACGTCCCGCCACAAGCTTAACCAGCTGTGAATACTCAATAATCAACTGCTCTCTTAATTCCTGTGTGGGTTTTTTCTGATAGTCACTCCAAAGTTTCGCTTTGTCAACTGTCTTCATTCAACCGCCCCAAACTATTCTTTTTCTTCTTGCTGTACTTTTTCTGCCTCAGTATCATCCTCGCCAGATGCTGCCTTTTGTTCCGCTTCCTGTACATCTTGTGTCTCATCTTTATCTTCATCCGTCTTATCATGGAAGAATTTATCCATAACAAACTTAATGATATATCCAATTATAAGAAATATGATTAAAACAATCAACAACTCTTTTATAAATCGTCCTAATTCAAGATGATTATATATTGCGAATAAGCAGTCTATAAATCCTGCGCAAAGCATTACGATTGCAGGCACATAATTTGTTTTCATAGTCCTGTCCTTCAAACTAAATAATTTTTATTTCTTTTCCAACTGCTTTAATATAGAACTCACCAGTATCACAGTGCAATTCCACTGTTCTACCATAATTTAATCCGGTCTCCTCAGCAATAAGAGGAATTCCCAATTCTTTTAATACGATTTTGGCTTCCTCTGCATTGCGGTCACCGACATTCCCTATTCCTGATAATCCACTGGTTTCAAACATTTTGGCACCGCCGGCAATTTTTGCTACAAGCCGTCTTTTATTCGCGCCTTCTGCAATTACCCGTTTGCATAGTTCACGAATCCCTGTATCACCAAATTTTGCAATATTCGAATTATTTCTCAGCTTGGTACTATCTGGCAACATGTAATGGACCAATCCACCCACTTTTGTCACAGGATCAAAAAGTGCTAGTCCAATGCATGATCCAAGTCCTAATGTAGTTAATATGTCGGGGGCTTTTGCCACATTCAAATCTGCCATTCCGACTTTTATCACTTCTCCCATATAGCTTCCTCTATTCCCTTAAAGAGCAATTCCTAATGAAGTAAGAATCTTATCATAAGAATCCTGTTCTGGCATCAAAATAAAATATCCAGACATCATAACATCATCTCCAAATTCCGTTTCGATCAATAACGCATTATCTCCATACTGACCAAACTGAATTGCCGGCACACTCAAAATAGCAGCAGCCATGTCCACCGCTATATATGGCACCGATGGTGTAATCGTTAGATTCGTCATGGCAGAAAGCGCAGACAAATAGGATGCCGCAATAATATTACCAATCTCTTTCATAGCTGATAAATCCATATCATCAAATGGTTCCTGATAACTCTGATCGCGCCCCATTAAGGTATTTACCAGAAAATGGGCAGAATCCATTCGCATTAAAAACATCATACTTCCTGTAATATCTGTCTGAACCTCTAAGAAAATCCCAACAATGGTCTCATCCTCAGGACAGATTGCCCCTCCCAGCTGGGAAGCTTCCAATAGCTTAACATTTGGGACGTTCATATTCATTCTTGCATGAATCATACTTGCAATTGCAGTTGTTGCATTTCCAGCCCCTATATTACCAATCTCTTTCAACACGTCAACATACATATTATTTACATCATCAAGACTAAATCTACCCATATAACTCCTTTTTACAATATTGAATATAGTGAGGCATATGCCCCACTATACTCAATAAATTGCTATGCATTTTCTTTTTCATCAATAATTGCGTTAATCTCAAATAATGAAATGAGCGAATCTCCATTCTTGCCAATTCCATTAATGAAATTGTCCTTTGCATGCTTAGAAGTAACTGCGGATTTATCAATCTCTTCTGTGGATAATGTAACGACTTCTCGCACTTCATCCACCACAATACCTAAAGCACCTTTTTCTTCAATCTTTAGAATAATAATTCTAGATGCATTTGTTATCACATCATCCTCTAAGCCCATTTTCTTACGAATACTCATTACTGGAACAATTTCGCCACGCAGGTTAATAATTCCTTTGAAATAGGTCTGAGCCTTGGGAACTCTAGTAATTTTCTGCATACGAACAATATTATCAACGTATCCGATATCGATGCCATACTGTTCACTACCGATACTAACTACGATGTACTGTTTTGTTTCTACTTCTGATGTTTCAATTCTCTTCTCTGTCATCGTCAACACCTCCGTTACATTAATGTATTTACATCAAGGATCAATGCAACTTCGCCATCACCAAGAATAGTTGCACCACTTATCAATTTATTTCCATTGATATATTTGCCTAAAGACTTAATAACGATCTCCTGCTGTCCCATAAGATTATCAACAACAAGTCCCGCCTGGCTGTCTCCACGTTTTACAATAACAACGGTAAGACTTTCTGGTTCTTCCTCTCTTGGCTCAATGTCAAGAACTTTGTCAAGTCTGATAAGTGGAATTACATTACCACGAAGATGAATTACTTCTTTGGCTTGTACATATTTAATATCTGCTACCGGAATATCTTCAATGTTTGAAATGGAGCCTAATGCAATTGCATATTTTTCTTCACGGATTTCAACCATAAGAGCCTGGATAATTGCAAGTGTGAGTGGAAGTCTAACGGTAAAGGTTGTACCTTCTCCCAATTTCGTAGCAACTTCAACATCTCCGCCCAACGCTTCGATGTTAGATTTCACAACATCAAGTCCAACTCCTCTTCCAGAAATATCTGTAACCTTCTTTGCCATTGAGAAGCTTGGCATAAATAAGAGGTTCACGATTTCCTTCTGGGACATTGCTTCCGATTGCTCTACCGTAATAATGCCTCTTTCAATCGCTTTATTCTTAACTGCTTCTGTATCGATACCATTACCATCATCGCCAACCTGAATAATAACGTTATTTCCCTCTTGATATGCATTCAGGAAAATATTACCTGTTTCCGGTTTGCCTCTCTGAATACGAACTGCTGTCTCCTCAAGTCCATGGTCTGCAGAATTACGAAGTAAATGCTGTAACGGATCACCAATCTGATCCACAACTGTACGGTCAAGTTCTGTATCCTCACCAGTCATAACCAATTCCATCTTCTTGTTTAAGGAACGTGCAAGATCACGAATCATACGAGGGAATTTGCTTACAACACTCTCGATTGGAACCATTCGAACTTTCATAACAGATTCATGGAGATTGGTTGTAATTCGTTCCAAATATTCAATCTGTTCATGGAAGGACTGATTGCTGAAGCTGCCGCCTTCTGTAGTGCTGATGGATACCAAGCTGTTCTTTGCTATAATAAGCTCAGACACCTGATTCATCAGTGCATCCAGCTTCTCGATGTCAACACGCACTGTACGGTTGGTCACTGGTTTTGCAACTGCCTGTTTCTTAGCTGTTGGAGCGGGTGCTTTCTTCTGCTCTGCCGGTCTTTCTGATGGCTTTGTAACATTGGTCTCTGCCGGCTTCGTCTCCTGTACATTTGTTTCCACTGGCTGTTCTTCTATATTTTCAAAGTTCTCAACAACTTCTGTAGATACAGATTCAATCTCGGATACACTCTTTGCGGCAGCAATGACCTTATCGCTGCTCTCTGTTGTTCCAATATAGAAATTGAAATCAAGATCAAACTTCTCATCTTCAATATCTTGTGAGCTAGGTCTATATACAAGAATCTCGCCTAATTCCTCAACTGCCTTAAATACAAGGAATGCTCTTGCAGCCTTCAGCAAACAATCTTTTTGAATTGACACACGCACTGCATATACCTGCTGTCCGCTTTCTTTTGCATTTTTCACTGCTTCAACTTCTGAATCTGTTAAATCAAATTTCTCAATTGCCGCATCTGCTTTCTCAGAAGGCTTCTCTTCACTTGCTTTCTCTTCTGGTGCTGCTTCAGGCGCTTTCACCGCTGCTTCTCCGTTGGCCTTTGCAATAAAATCATTTAATTCTTTAATGATGAGTTCATTGTCTTCTGTTCCTTCATCTGAACTGGACTTCACATTTTCAAGATATCCATCTAACGCATCCAGACATTCAAAAAGTAAATCAATCATGGAACTGTCCACTTGAATTCGATCACTTCGAACTTCCTGGAATACATTCTCCATATCATGTGTCAAATGCTGCATACGTTTAAATCCCATTGTTCCAGCCATTCCTTTTAAAGAGTGTGCTGCACGGAATACTTCATTGATTGTGTCTTTATTGTCTGGTTCTTTCTCCAGGATCATAATACAATCACTTAGTGTCTGTAAATGTTCACTGCTTTCGTCAAGAAAGATCTCAAGGTACTGGCTAACATCCATATTATCTTACCCCCACGTTCTTAATTATTGTTTTGGCAACTTCTGTAAGAGGAACCACTTCATCGACAATACCTGTTTCCGCAATCATTTTTGGCATTCCATATACTACACATGTCTCTGCATTTTGTGCAATGACATGAATTGGTTTATGCTGGCTTAATGAAAGTATCCCGTTGGTTCCATCTGCTCCCATTCCAGTAAGTACAACACATACGATTTCGTCGTACCCGGAAGAAGACAAAGAATCATAGGTTACATTGGCACAAGGCTTCAATCCTCCAATTGCAGGCATATCATTAAATACAATTTTATGACTGCCATCTGAAGCTTTTTTCACCTCAATGTGCATTCCACCAGGTGCAATATACACTGCGCCCTTTTCCAGCTTTTCTCCATTTACTGCTTCCTTTACCTTAATTTCACTGATCTCATTTAAGCGATCTGCCATAGATTTTGTGAAACCGGAAGGCATATGTTGAACGAGAACCATCGGTGCATCTAAGTTCTTTGGCAAGAATGGGATTACACTCTGTAAAGCCTTTGGTCCGCCAGTGGAGCAAGCAAGGGCAATCAGCTTGTTTCCCTGCTTCTCTGCAGCTTTCATCCGCTTTTTCGCTGTTCTGCGAAGCTTCATCACGTCTTTCTCTTCTGCCGCAAACTCTAATGTACGTACACTGCTTCTTGTCCGCAATACTGCAGCCAAAATACTTAGGAGCTGGTTTTTAAATTTATCGCCTTTTGCGTCTACGATATTGTTTGGTTTCGTTACAAAATCAATAGCTCCGCGTTCCATTGCAAGGATTGTCACTTCCGCATCCTTTGTGGTAAGCGTACTCACCATAATAATATTCGCTTTGATATTGTCCTTTTGTAACTGCTCCAGTAATTCCAGACCGTCCATTCTAGGCATATTTACATCAAGAATTACACCATCATAAGATGTTTTCTTAAGCTTCTCATATGCTTCAAGTCCGTCTCTGCAAACATCTGTTACCTGAAATGTACTATCTGAATTGATTATATCACAGATAACTCTTCTCATGAGTGCAGAGTCATCAACAACAAGAATGTTTTTCTTCATCATATCACCCGTTTTCCCTTTTTCGCGCTCTTCGTTCTTCTTCAAAAATGTAGCGAATTATTTCTTCTCTAACCTTTGGATCTTTAAATACAAACTTCACTCTGCTCTCATATTTATCATTATCCTTCACAGAGCGCTCGCTTGCAACAATCTGACCAACAATATAGAACTGTTCATCCATCTTTGCATTATCCAAATGAATCACAAGAAGAATATAGGAATTGGGTTCAATTTGATTTTTTCCTACAAATCGAATCCCGCCACCACTAATGTCTAAAATTGCGCCTTTATTCTCAACATTGTATTCCTCATCATTTCTAATACAGGCAAATATCTCTTCTGTTGTATCAAGCTGTGCCATTTCTTCAGAAATCTTATAGTAATTCATATCCAAAATGCACTGCATTCGATAATATTCACGCCTTTGGATTTTGGTCAGCTTTGACACTGCCTGAATAAGCAGCATAAAGAAATTATCTTTTTTGTACCTGTCTTTCACGATTCCAATACATTCAAACATACCGCTTTTACAATAGAAAATGAAATTGAATCGCACCCCAACAGGTAGAAGCACCATTTTGCCACCGTCTGTCGGCATGGAAATCTCAAGCTCTGTATCGCTTATAATATCTAATGTACTGCTTTTGAATGTTTTGGGAGTCTCACCCGTTATTTTTGACTGCTCAACCTGTTGAATTAGTCGAATATCTATTTTATCTCCAAGTGAAACAAGTTCTGAAAGTGACATATCTAATCTCTCCTAGCTTCTTCGATTAATAAAATTGGTGAATATCTGTGTAATTCCCCAACGAATCTGAGCCTGTTCATGTGTGCCTTCAAGTAAATTCTTCGCAAGTGTATCAAATGCTTTTGCAGATATCGAATTGGGTGCATTAAGTGTAACTGTCTTCTGCTGTCGCACGGATTTCTCCAGTGCCTGATCCTGTGGGATCATACCAAGATAGTCCAGACTTCCATGAAGGAACTGGCTTACTACCGAATCCAGTTTATCAAATACTGCTTGTCCATCCTCAACCGAGGTTACCTTATTGGCGATCACATGTATCATTGTGCCATTCTGTATAAAATTAGGATTGCGATACAACGCCTTCAACAAGGAATACGAGTCTGTTAGAGAACTCGGCTCCGGTGTTGTTACCATAAGTATCTCTGGACTTGCCATAACAAACTCTAAAACCTGGTCCGAAATACCTGCTCCTGTATCTATAATAATAAAATCTGCAAGATTATTCAATTCCCCAAGGCATTTTATTAAATATAAAATTTGTTCACGGTATAAATTATTTAAGCCAATAATCCCTGAGCCACCTGAAATAAAGCCAATTCCCATGGGTCCTGGCGTAATAATCTCTTTTATGTTTTTTCCTTTATAGATTAAGTCAAACAAATTATATTTTGGTATTGCTCCAAACATAACTTCAACATTTGCAAGACCAAAATCCGCATCAAAAATAAGTACCTTTTTTCCCGCTTTTGTAAGTTGTATAGCAAGATTCACTGCAACATTGGATTTGCCAACGCCGCCCTTGCCACTGGTAACTGTAATTACACGGGCAGTGCTTTTGTTATTCTGATTTCTTAACTTCACAACATTTCTCAGCTGCTCTGCCTGATCCATACCTTACCTGCCTCCTAAAAGCTGTTTTACAATCTTTTGCGTATTAAAAATTTCTATATCTTCAGGTACATTTTGTCCATTGGTAACATAGGACAAATCTGCTCCTGAATAAAGCTTCACATTTAAAATATTACCATATGAAGATGTTTCATCTAGTTTTGTGAATATCAATTTGTAATCTGCGATATCATGATATATATCGGAAATATCGAGCAGATCCTGATATTTCGTTGTGGCACTGAGCACAAGATATACCTCTTTATTGTATTCGCTGCTCATACCATGAATCAATTTCTTAATATCCTCTTTCTGTTCCTGATTCTTATGAGAAAATCCAGCGGTATCCACAAACACCAAGTCATAATCTAAGACCCGTTCAATTGCGGTGTTCAATTCATCAGCGGAATAAATAATAGATAGAGGTGCATCTAAGATATTTGCATACACTCTCAGCTGTTCTGTTGCAGCAATACGGTAAGTATCCGCTGTGAGGAATGCCACCTTCTTATTCTGTTCCACTTTGTATTTCGATGCAATCTTAGCTATGGTTGTAGTCTTTCCCACTCCAGTTGGTCCAACAAAAAATATCACTTTAGGTTTTTGCCCCAGCAGATTAATTGTTTTCGGCTGTCCAAAACGAAGAATCAGCTTCTGGTAAATATTTGACAGAATTAAATCCAGGCTGTTTCCCGGTCTTATGTATCCCTCGATTTCATCAAGAATCTGATTGGCATATTTCTCATTCACTTCGTTTTTCAATAAAGTATTATACAGAAGCTTGACAAAATCCAACTCTTCGGATGTGGCTTTGGCATCCTCTTCCGCTTCCTCCGACTGCCCACCTAATTTTTCCTCTAAGATATTAGAAAGGCTGTCCAGTCGATTTTCAATATTATCCTCTTCGTTGTGAATAACCGCCTTTTCCAAAGGATGATTTCCCTCTTTCATCTCAGATTTTGCCTGGGCAATTTCCTTATGAATCAGGTTCTGTACCATTTCTTTTCCAGTGGACTTTTTCTCTTCCATTGGAGGAATTGTAATCTTCTCATCCGCAGTCATATTGATACTCTCATGCATTTTATCTGGAGCTTTTAGAGCATTCATTGGATTCACAAAAGACTCTTTTTCTTCCATTGCAGCAGTAACCTCATAGGTCGAGCTCTTAAAAGCACGAAAAAATCCCTTCGGCTTTACTTCTTTTACATTCATTATTACAGCATTGTCGCCAAACTCTTTCTTGGCTTTTTCAATTGCTTCTTCTTTTGTTTTTCCCTGAAATTTATTAATTGTCATTTACGCTGTCACCATCCCTACCGATTGTAATTCAACATTTGATTCCACTTCATTGTATGAAACAACAATCAGATCCTTAAAATAGTCTTCTGTAAGCTTTTTAAAATACATACGGACAATTGGAGAGGTAATTACAATGGAGCTTTTACCGAGATTCTCCAGTTTTGCCACCTCAGTCTCAACCGAATTCATAATGTTCTTTGTTTTCTCCGGATCTAATGTTAAATAAGCACCCTGCTCTGTCTGCTTCACTGATTGCATAATCTCCTGCTCCACCTTTGGATCCAATGTGATAACACTTGTTGTCTCATTTGCAGGAAAATATTTATTAGATATTGCACGCTTTAGGCTTTGTCTTACATATTCTGTCAATACATCCGTATCATGAGTAGTAGACGCATGGTCTGCAAGTGTCTCGAAAATTGTCAGTAAATCTCGAATGGAAATCCCCTCTTGAAGAAGGTTCTGCAACACTTTCTGCACCTCACCAAGTCCAAGCAGCTTCGGAACAAGTTCCTCCACAAGTACTGGATTGGATTCTTTTAAATTGTTTACAAGATTCTGAACATCCTGTCTTGTAAGAAGCTCAGCAATATGTGACCGAATAATCTCCGTCAAATGTGTTGCAATAATAGATGGCGGATCTACTACCGTATAGCCAAGACTTTCTGCTCTTTCCCGCTGTCCTTCCGTAATCCAGATTGCCGGCAAATGGAAGGATGGCTCAAATGTAGGGATTCCAGTAATCTCTTCTTCCACATATCCTGGGTTCATTGCCATATAGTGATCAAACAGAATTTCCCCTTCTGTCACCTGAATACCTTTAATCTTAATAATGTATTGATTTGGATTCAATTGGATATTGTCACGTAAGCGGATAATTGGAACAACGGTTCCAAGCTCCAATGCAACCTGTCTTCGGATCATTACCACACGATCCAGCAAATCGCCTCCCTGATTCACATCCGCCAGTGGAATAATTCCATATCCAAATTCCAATTCGATTGGGTCAACCTGCAGCAGAGAAACAACATTTTCCGGCTTCCTGATCTCTTCTGCTTCTGTCTCGGCACTCTGAGCCTCTTCCTCAATACTTTCCTCGCCAATATCTTTGCTGATTGTTTTACCAGTAATGATAAACACAATTCCCAATGCGGCAAACAATAATGTGTTTAGCGGAGTAATCACTCCAAGGAAGATTAGGACCACTCCAACCAGATAAAGGACCTTTGGAATACCAAAGAGCTGTTTCACAAGTACCCCACTGAAATCTGCCTCATTGGAGCCCTTGGTTACCAGAATACCTGTTGATAAAGAAATAAGCAGTGATGGTATCTGGGACACCAGTCCATCACCGATGGTAAGAATACCAAACTGAAGAATTGCAGTTTGGAAATCAAGTCCCTGATTCAGCACCCCCAGTGCTGTTCCACCAATCAGATTGATAAAAGTAATAATTAGGCCAGCAGTGGCATCTCCTTTTACATACTTTGTAGCACCATCCATGGAGCCAAAGAAGCTTGCCTCACGCTGAATTTTCTCACGCCTTGCCTTTGCTTCTGCATCCGTAATTGCGCCTGTATTCAAATCAGCGTCAATGGCCATCTGCTTACCAGGCATTGCATCCAAGGTGAAACGAGCAGTTACCTCAGCAACACGCTCAGAACCTTTGTTAATAACAATGAACTGAATCAATATCAAAACAATGAATACAATAGAACCGATAACCATGTCACCGCCACCAACGAAGTTACCAAAGGTCGCAACAACATTACCTGGGTCACCAGTCGTAAGTATCAGACGTGTAGATGATACGTTCAGGGAAATACGAAAAATAGTTGTAAACAAAAGCAATGTCGGGAAAAACGACATATCAAGTACTTCCTTTACAAAGAGGACATTAAACAGAATAATCAGTGCAATGGAAATATTAATTGCCAGCATCACATCTAATAGTATAGATGGAATCGGTATAATAAAGAACAATACCGCTGCCAATAGATATGCGCCAATTCCAATATCTGACTTCTTCATTCTGTTTTATCCTCCTTTCTAACCGTTTTTCATATGGTACACCATCGCCAGTACCTCTGCTACTGCCTGATACAATTCCGGCGGTATCTCTGCTCCAATATCAACATTGGAATACAGCATTCTGGCCAATGGTTTGTTCTCCACAATTTCTATCTGATTGTCTTTTGCAATCTCTTTAATCTTCTGCGCCAGGAAATCTTCACCCTTTGCAAGAACTGTTGGCGCTTTGCTGGTCTCGGCATCATAGCGGATTGCAACCGCATAATGTGTCGGGTTGGTGATAACCACATCTGCCTTCGGAACGTCCTGCATCATACGCCTCTGTGATGCTTCCTGCATTCTTCTTCTCTGCTGTCCCTTAATCTGTGGATCACCCTCTGTATTTTTATACTCGTCTTTTACTTCCTGCTTCGTCATCTTCATATCTTCACTGAATTTACGTTTCTGATAGATGTAATCTGCAATACCGATAATCAGGTATACAATGCTGATACGAAGCCCTGTATCAATAATGATGGTTCCCACCAAAGCAACTGCCTGGTTCAACGGGATATCATAGAGCAGAAACAGCTCATTTCTGTGATCTTTAATTGATATGTATGCAATATATAGAATCAACGCAATCTTTACGATTGATTTCAATAATTCAAACAGCGAATCTTTTGAAAATATACGCTTAAAACCACTGATCGGATTGAACTTGGATAATTTTGGTTCCATTGGTTTGGTAGAAACATGCCAGCCTACCTGAATAATACTTATTAAAATAGTAATTACCACTCCAAAAATAAAGAATGGTGCAACAATAATCAGCCAGCGGAGTATAACGCTAAGCATCAATGTAGATACAGACTGTGTGGTAAGTTCCGGTTGATTCACTTCTACAAAATCAGGGATATTGCTATATATGAAAGGAAACAAACCCACAAGATTATCGCCTACATTTGCAATAAATATTTTCAACACCAGAAAAAGGACAATCAAATCAAAGGCCGATGTAAGCTCTTTACTTTTTGCAACCTTGCCTTCATCTCTGGCATCCTTTAATCTCTTTGTGGTTGCCTGCTCTGTTTTCTCTCCACCCTCGCCGTCTTTTGCAAAGAACTGAAGATTGTATCTCAATATGCGCTTTTTATTTTCTATTTCATTCATACATTCCTTCAATGATTAAAACCACCATTTTCTTCATCTCTGATGAAATAAAATTCGTTACATCCGGCAATAAGAAGATTGTCAAAAATAATACACAAAATCCAACGAGCACCTTCATCTGAATTCCCACCGCAAACATATTCATCTGCGGAGCAACCTTCGCCATGATTCCCAAAATACAGTTCAGTATCATAATACACGCAAAAAATGGAAGAAATATGCGAAAGCCAATTACACAAATGTCACCCATGTATCTGGTCATTGTAGAAAGCAGGCTATCCCATTCGAAAACAGCTCCCCCAATGGGAATTACCGAAAAGGAATCCCCGATTGCCCTTAATACATACAGATGCATATTCGTTACAATAAGTAACAGCATGGTAAAATAGTGATACAGATTACCAGTAATTGTTGTCTCGCTGTTAATCTCAGGGTTGAACTCTGTTGCCATGGATAATCCAATATCCATATCAATAATATTACCTGCAAATAAAACAATAGAATTACAGATATTTGCCGAAAAACCGATTAGCAATCCTGTAATTCCTTCCCTAAGAATAAAGACCGCATAGCCAATCACACTGGTATAATCCAGCACCGGTCTCTCTACAACATTATATAAAATGAGTGAAACAAATACCGACAGCCCTATCTTAACTCTACCAGGGATCTGCGATTGTCCAAAAAAAGGAGCCACAAAGACAAACGTTGAAATCCTTACAAGTATTAATAATAAATACTCAAAATTGTCTAATGAAAAACTTAGATTTACCATATCCTATCCCAAGCTTAAATAGTAGCTGAAATTTGACCACAAGCTATCCATAAGTCCTGTCATATTATTAAGCATCCAGGAACCAAACAAAATGAGTGCCACGAAAACGCCAATCACCTTTGGTACAAATGTAAGCGTTTGTTCCTGAATGGATGTAACCGTCTGAAAAATACTAACAATCAATCCAATAATTAACGAAACTAACAGCAATGGAGCCGACGTAATAATAATTGTATAGACGGCTTCCCTTGCAATATCAAGTACTGCATCCTGTGTAATCAAGATCCTTCACCTCTTCTTTCCACTTTTCCTTACTGGAAGGTCTGCACCAGACTTCCGATAATCAAATCCCATCCATCTGCTAAAATAAAGAGCAATATCTTAAATGGGAGCGAAATTGTCGTTGGCGGCAGCATCATCATACCCATAGACATCAGCACAGATGAAACTACCATATCGATTACAATAAATGGAATATAAATCAAAAATCCAATGATAAACGCTGTTCGAAGCTCACTCAGTATAAACGCTGGAACTATCGTTGTAAAAGGAATATCATCATAATCCTCATAGGTCTCATCTGACATATCAACAAACACTTCTAAGTCCTTCGTCTGGGTCTGTCCATACATAAAATCCCGAAGGGGTGCTTCTGCCGCTTGAAATGCCTGTTCCTGTGTGATTGTTCCCTGGTCCAGCGGTTCAATTGCCTCTGTATTAATCTGTTGAAAAACAGGCCACATAATAAAGCATGTCAAAAACAGTGCCAAACCGATCAGCACCTGATTCGGCGGTGCCGTCTGTGTTCCAATTGCAGTTCTTACAAAATGTAAAACAATAATAATTCTTGTAAATGAAGTAAGCATTACAAGGATTGATGGTGCCAATGCTAAAATAGTTAATACAAGCAGCATCTTAATAGGAGTCGACATGGAGCCACTATCATTGTTATAAGTGATTGATAATCCATCGGTATTGCCAGAATTAATATCTGCAACCGTGCCATCTCCGCCACCATCCATCTGTGTAATACTATTGGGATCCATCGAGGCAGCTTTTACGCTGTATGGATTCGCCATGCTCAAAATAATTGTCACCAAAGCCACTGCACATGCAAAAACAAATGATGCAGCGCAATATTTCTTTTTCCTATTTGTCATCTTTATCCTGCTTCTTTGGAAATTTATCCTTCATATGACTTAACATTTCCTGAAAAGTCTCAGAATTCATTGTACTTTTCTCTTCCTTCATAAACGAGAGATCTGTCAACTGATCCCGTGTCAATTGTGTAAGAAGTGTAACCTCATCTTTGCCAATTGCAACTACAAGATATACTTCTCCTGCTTCCACAATACTTACATACTTGTTGTTTCCCACACGGATACTTTCAATCACCTTTAAGTTTTTGTTTATGGTATGCGTCTTCTGATAACCAGCCATCCATTTAGTGGTGAGCCACGTAATCGCTAACACAAACACAAAAATTAAGAGCACGCCAATCAATTGAAAGAAGCTTTCGAACGAAGATACTAATAAAATATTCATATTAACCTACGACTTTACTAACAGCTTCCAACACACGTTCCGGCTGGAATGGTTTTACAATAAAATCCCTGGCACCTGATTGAATTGCTTCAATTACCATGGACTGCTGTCCCATTGCTGAACACATGATCACCTTCGCATTTGCGTCAGCTCTTCTAATCTCCTGAAGTGCCCGGATACCATCCATCTCCGGCATTGTGATATCCATTAATACCAGGTCCGGCTTTAATTCTGCATATTTTTCAATCGCAACCAGACCATTCTCTGCTTCCCCAGCAACGGTATATCCATTCTTGGTAAGGATATCCTTAATCATCATTCTCATAAATGCAGCATCATCACAAATCAAAATATTTTTTGCCATTATTATTCTCCTTCTATGCCCTTATATTATTGTGATTCAGGATGTCCTGAATTAATAATCTCTGTGATACGAATACCGAAGCATTCTTCAATCACTACTACTTCTCCTCTGGCAACATTTTTCCCATTTACCAGAACATCAATTGGTTCACCAGCCACTTTATCTAATTCAATAATTTTTCCTGGTGCAAAATCTAAAATATCGGAAATCGATTTGGTTGTTCTCCCCAATTCTACCGTCACTTCCAATGGTACATCCATAATTAAACCAATATTCTCTGACTGAAAATTAGCTACGTTTCCAGGTGAAAATGCCTGGAACTGTGCTGGCTGTACATTGACTGGCTGCTGTTGCTGATACATCGGCTGTCCCATCATCGGTTGTCCCATCATTGGCTGCCCCATCATTGGCTGTCCCATCATCGGCTGCCCCATCATCGGTTGTCCCATCATTGGCTGCTGCCCCATCCCTTGTTGCCCCATCATCGGCTGACCCATGCCAGCGTCCTGCTGTGGTGCCTGTGGCTGAGCTGCCTGCATTTGTGGTGCAGCAGCTGGCGTAGGAGAAGGTGTCTCTGCATCACTCTCCATCTCCATATTTCTTGAAACGCCTTCACACATCTCTTTTGCAAAAGAAAATGGATAAAGCTGCATAATTTCACTGTCAACCAAATCACCAATTTGCATCTTAAATGAAATCTTTACAAATCTTCCGGTAAGGAATTTATCGATAGATCCCTCATCCACATTGTCCTGCAAATCAATAAGGTCTGCAATTGGAGGGCTGATATCAATTGTCTTATTCAGCATGGAAGAAAGTGAGGTTGCGGCTGAACCCATCATCTGGTTCATTGCCTCACTGATTGCGCTCAAATGCAGCTCACCAAGCTCACCGTCAGTGTTCGTTCCATCTCCCCCCATCATAAGGTCCGCGATAATCTTTACATCCTTTTCCTTCAATACGAGGATATTACTGCCATCAAGACCTACCGTATATGCGATTCGAATAAATACGCATGGTCTCTCATAATCCTGCACCACATCATCCCAGGTAGCAAATGTAACTACTGGGGTAGATATCTCTACTTTTCTATTAACAAGTGAGAATAATGTTGTCGCTGCAGTTCCCATGCTGATATTCGCGATCTCTCCAATGGCATCTTTCTGAGATTCATCAAGCTCATCTGTTGTATCCGTCCCCTGTTGTCCCGGATCATTCAGCAAAGCATTAATCTCTTCCTGGGATAATACTCCATCCATAACTCTATTGCTCCTCTCTAATCACCGAAGTAACTCTAACTGCATAATTTTCTCCAGAAGCACCTGGCAAAGCAGTGAATTTTCTGATGTTACCTACATAAATATCCAGCTCATCTTCCACTTTACGATCTAAGCGGATAATATCTCCCATCTGTAAATTTGCAAAATCATTTACAGAGATCGTACTATTTCCCAAAACAGCTTTTACTGGGATCTTGGCTTTTGTAATTAAAGCCTCTATGGAATCTGCGTAATTGGTCTCATCATGGCTTGTCATATTCGAGAACCAATACTTCGTATTCAGCTTATCCATTACGTCTTCCAGTGTGATATATGGAAGACATATATTCATCAATCCCTCAACATCACCAATTTTTAAGTTGATTGTAACAATTGCAATCATCTCTGAGGGTGAAATAATCTGAGCATATTGTGAATTTGTCTCTATTCTTTCAAGATGTGGCTGTATTGCGACTACATTCGCCCATGGCTCCTTGAGCAGGTTTACACATACCACAATAATTCTTTCAATAATCAGCAGCTCAATCTCTGAGAATTCACGATTCTTTTCGATTGGTTCTCCTCTTCCTCCAAGCATTCGGTCAACCATCGCATACCCTAGATTCGAAGCTATTTCCAAAATAATATTTCCCTGCAAGGGAGAGAAATTAACAATTCCAAGCAAAACCGGATTGGATAGTGCATTTGAAAATTCCGAATATGTGACCGCTTCCGAGTTCACAACCTCAACCTGTATATTTTTTCGCAAATACACAGGAAGGTTCGTGGAAAGAAGTCTTCCATAATGTTCAAAAATAATCTCTAAGGTACGCAAATGTTCCTTAGAAAACTTCGAAGGACGGGCAAAATCATATTCCTTGACCTGTTTTTCTGAACTCTCTTTAATTTCATCCACATCCAGTTCACCACTGCTTAACGCCTGCAGTAAACTGTCTATCTCGTTTTGAGATAAAACGTCACCCATTACCTTCTCACCACCTATAACTGTCATAAGACTAACTGCATGATGCAGTTAGTCTTTCATAATAATTGCAATTACTCTGTTTGTACCTTTGTGAAATTAACACCCACAATAAAATCTGCGCCAAACATTCCTTGTAAATCTGAGAGAATCTGATTCTGTACTGCTGTTTCATCCTCATCAAATTCCTCAAGGGTATAGGAGCGAATCACCTGATTGATATCATTCGTAATGATTGATTCTTTTTCAGAAAGACCCTTGGCACTATCCGCACCATATTTCTTATATCCATCACTCTCTTTGTTCATCAGTAGTGTAACCCCGAGCACAGCATAATGCTTTTTCCCATCTGCTCCAGCTGCAAAATTGATTGTCAATGGCTCACCGGCATTTACCTTGTACTCTTCTGTCTGGTCCACTGGAATATTAGTCGAGCCTGTGCCAGCACCGCTGTTCAAATCAAGCTTAATTGCGCCACACACTGCATCAATCATCTGATTTGCTTTCTTTGTCTCTGGCAAAACTGTGAAAATCAATAACGCTGTTAACACAAAATTGGCAAATACCAAAGCTAAAATTATTACCGAAATCAAATTTTTCTTCATTCTACATTCCTCTCCATCTACTCGAAATCTGAATTATAAGAATTATATATTTTAATTACAACACGTCTGTTCTGAGCTCTGCCTTCCGCCGTAGAATTATCAGCAACCGGTAGATATTCGCCTCGTCCAGATGATTTGATATGTGAGGCCTCTATCTTCGTAATTCCACGCAAGTAATCTGCAACACTAAGCGCTCTATACATAGAAAGCACATTGTTGTCCTCGTATTTCGAACCTCTGCCAATTGGCACATTATCGGTATGTCCCTCAATCTCAATCAGGTTATCTGAATACTGTTCAAGAATTGCACCAATCTTATCAATTAACGGATATGCCTCCGTCTTCAAATCCACTTTACCGGAGTCAAACAAAATTGCGCCGCTTAAATTCAGTTGAACGTACTGCGCATTAAAGTCCAGTTCTACATCATTTGCGATAGATGCATTATTGGCCGCCTGCTGAATCTCTTCAGCCATCTTCTCAGATTCCTGCAGTTCCTGTTCCTGAAACGCTTCAAATACTTCGTTGGTTCCCTGACTGTTCTCTGTATTATCATTCTCTTCTTCCGCCTGGGAATTGGCAATCTCGTTAAAATAGGAGTCTAAAAACTCCAGCTGTCTAACCCCTGCGGACACCATCTCTCCATCGCCAATGCTTGCACCTCCGTTTGGGAGAATACTCATACTGCTTTGAAGTGACGCAATCACCAGCTCAAACTTCTCTGCGTCAACTGTTGACATTGAGAACAGCAGCACGAAGAAGCATAATAATAGGTTCATCAAATCAGAGAAAGTTGACATCCAGGCTGGGGAGCCTTTCGGTGGTTCTTCTGGTTTCTTCTTTGCCACTATTCCTCACCTCCGGCACTTTGTTCCATACCTTCTCGTACAGAAGGGGATAAGAAGGACTTCAGCTTCTCTTCGATTACTCGAGGATTCTCACCAGCCTGAATGGAAAGCAAGCCTTCGATGGTAACCTCTCTCATAATCACTTCAAGTTCATTATTCACTTTTAATTTATTCGAAACAGGAATAGCTAACCAGTTGGCAATCAAAGATCCATATAAGGTTGTCAGAAGAGCAACTGCCATAGATGGTCCGATTGTGGAAGCATCGTCTAGCTTCTTTAACATGTTAACCAGTCCAATTAAGGTACCGATCATTCCCCATGCTGGTCCCATCTCAGCCCATTTCTCCCAGAAGCCGATTACCTTCTTATGTCTGTCCTCCAAACACATCAGGTCGGTCTCCAAAATACCTCTTACAAGATCGGGATCTGTTCCGTCAACAACGAGCATGACACCTTTTTTTAGGAAAGTATCCTCTATTCCGTTTGCAGCTTCCTCAAGTGCAAGAAGTCCTTCTTTACGAGCCACATTGGACAGGTCAATGATACTTCGAATCACTTCGCCAGGATCCTGTGTCTGATCTTTAAACACAAGAGAAATCGACTTCAATCCATTTATAAAATCTGGAAGCTTATGTGCAGTAAGAACAGATGCAATTGAACCACCAATTGTAATTAATACAGATGGCGGATCAATAAAGTTACCGAATGCCGCTGCACCACCACTGGAAAAGATACCAAATACAACCATTACTACGCCGAGAATTATTCCCGCAAGAGAGCCAATATCCAATTTCCACACCTACCATTTGAAAGATTTAAATGACATATTTGGAACAAGTTGTCATAATATGCCCTTTATATGATTTTACTAAACTTTACCTTGCTTGTCTACTTTCTTTTTGTCGAAGGAAGAAAAAAATCGTGTTTTCTGTCGAAAAATAGAATTCGATCAGGAAACACGACTATTATACCACATCTTGGGGAGTGAATAAACCTCAGCCCTCAAGATGTATATTTATTAACGTTTCAGATTAATCAGCTCTTCCAGTAAGGTATCGGAGGTTGTGATTACTCTTGAGTTGGCCTGGAAACCACGCTGTGTAACGATCATATCTGTAAACTGACCAGACAAGTCAACATTCGACATTTCCAGCTCTCCTGTTGAAATCTTACTGCCATCTGCATTGATTTCAACACCAATACCGTCGAAGTCACCAGAGTTTAAGGTCGTCTGATAACAGCTCTCTCCAACCTTCTCCAGACCAGATGCATTGGCAAACTGTGCAGCAGCGATCTGACAAAGTTTCACCGTATTACCGTTATCATAAGAGCCGTATACCGTTCCATCGCCATCGACGGAGATTCCTGTTAAAGCACCAAGCTTTTTACCAGCACCATTTCCCTGCAGATCTCCTTTGATCATTTTTAATGTGGAGGTTCCGCCGTTATTCTGGTTCAAAGTCTTTGAGAAATCCATATTGATATTTCTAAAGTTGTTGCCCAGTGCGCTAAGATTCAAATTAGCAGCAGTCATTCCATCTGCAACTATGGATTCAAACTTACCATCATCGGTGTTGAACTTCAAAGAATAATCAACAGTGGTGACTGTACCTGTGATAGTAGGAATACCGCCATTAACAGTAGGATCAATTGTGATTGTTGCAGCAGTTCCATCTGTCTGTGAGAACCCTCCAAAGGCTGCAGCAACTGAAATCGTTTTGGACTGGTTCGTAGCTGGATCTCTATATGAGAAATAGCCACTGCCATCTCCGCCATTTGTCCAGTTGGTCAATGTAGCTTCTACAGCAACTGCTGGTACCGCTGGATCTGCTGTTGCATCAGCTGCAGTGGTAACAACGTAATAATTACCATCCGTTGGGTTATAATACATTTTTCCAGCCGCCAATGTTCCAGCATCTGTCTGTGAAGGGATACTATAGTTGTCTGTCCCTCCTGCCTCATATAACTGTGAAACTGTTTCATTACCAAATAAGTCTTCAATATTCACGCCTGCATAAAGTGGATTATCAAAAATTGATTTATTATCTGAGCCCAAAATATCAGACAGGGCAATTTTGTATTCGCCACGGTCAATATTGTCTGGTGTGATTGAGAATTTTGCAGAATAAGAATATCCCAAGTCGTCAAAGAAGGTAAGACTCATTCCATATCCACCTTTGGCCTGTACATTGGTGTCATTCTTGTCCAATACACCATTTAAATATGCCTGCTCGGTTGCTTCTGGATCTGATGTCTGATTGCCAGCAGCCATTACCTGTAATGGGGTAACGGTATCTTTTCTAATATTTCCAGTTTCCGGGTCTACCTGCCATCCCATTAACGTGTATCCAGTAGAGCTCATACACAGATATCCATTACCATCCACATAATAAGAACCTGCTCTTGTGAATAAGGTGTTTGTACCATCACTTACGATAAAGAAGTTGGTTGTCTGGCTGTCTGTCAGCTTCAAATCAAAGGGATTACCTGTCGTCTCTGCTGCTCCTGCGGATGTAATATTCACTGTAGTTGATCCGGTTACAACACCAAGACCAATCTGCTTTGCATTTGTACCGCCGATTCCAAGAGCTCCATTACCGCCAGTAGCTCCAGCTGTAGTCTGATACATAATTTCACTAAATGTTACGGATGAAGCTTTAAATGCTTCGGTGTTGACGTTGGCAATATTGTTACCAATAACGTCCATTCTTGTCTGATGTGTCTTAAGACCTGACACAGCAGAGTAAAGTGATCTCATCATAATTCATTTACCTCCAGGGGAGGTGCCGGTTCGTCTCCTCAATCAGTCGGAGACGAAATAACTTCCATAAGGTCCAGTTACATAATTACGGCACCATCAATATTTGTAAAAACGTTACTATTTGTCTCTGTTTGATCCATCGCTGTTACCACCGTTTTATTCGGCACATTTACGATAAAAGCCATCGAATCAATTAGCACCAAAGACTCGTTAATTCCTTTTTCACTCGCCTTTGCGACTCCGTTTTCCAAACGTTTATTCTGTTCTTCTGTCAGATTCATATTGCGATCTGCCAGTCTCATAGATGCGTGTTTCGAAAACTTTAGATCAGTGGTCTCTGAAGCTTTTTCCTGTTGCTTCGCATTCAGAATATCCTGAAAGGATACATTCGACTCCTTCGAATCAACCCTGCCTGATGATTTGGTCAGTGGATACTGATCTGTGATCTGTCGAATCGGGGTGAATTGATCTGCAATCCTATTCATCCATTCTCCTTCTCTTTTTTACATCAATTATTTCTTATCTGCAGAGCCATCGGCTGCATCACCGTCTGTTTTATCATCCGTGCTTCCAGTTGTGTCTCCATCTGTCTTATTATCCGTATTGCCTGTGTTGTCTGTCTTATCCGTCACCTCTGTGCCTGCAAGTCCCTTAATTGTCTCTTTGCCTTCGGATTTCAGCAGTTCATTCAGTCTGGTAATAACCTCCTGAAGCTTGGTGAAAGATTTCGAATCCACGAATTCCTTCTGATAATCTGTCATCTTGTCATATGTATCGCGTACAGATTCTACCATCTTCTGGAATGATGTAGTAATATCATTTGCATCTGGAAGTGCTGCAACCATATTGGTGAAGGTCTTAGACAAGCCAACTGCTTCATAGTAATCATTATCCGCAACAGTATCCAAATCTGAAATTGGATATAATGCATTATTTACCGATAAGTAAATCTCACCATCCTGATACATCACATAGTCAACCTTGCCATCCACATAATCTGTCTTACCAGTAGACTTATTCTCAACTCGCAGGATTACCTGTTGTCCCACAAGACTATTTGCCATGGAACTCTGCTGACTGTCCTTAACAGAAAGTGTTGCCTCTAACTGTGAGAACGTTGCAAGCTGTGCAACATAATCTGTATTGCTTGTTGGTTCCAGTGGATCCTGATACTGCATCTCTGCACAAAGTAATTGCAGGAACTGATCGTACCCAAGATTTGATCCCAATGCTTCATTTTTCTTTGCTGTGGAATCCGTATAATCATATTGTAATTTACCGTCTACCACATTTGCCTGTATTGCCATTTATTCATCTCCCTTCATTAAGCCGTTAAATCAACTGTGTTGCCATTGTCTTTCATAATCTGAGCTGCAAGCAGTTCCTCTTCGGACATTAAGCCTTCTAAGTCATCCAAGCTGTTCATATGTAAGTTTCTTCTTCCAGAGCGCATCTGTTCGGATTGGTTCTCACCCTGTTCTTTTCCACTTTGATTCTGCTCAAGATTACGTTCAAATTCATGTGAAGCTACTGTCACTTCAATCGCATCAACTTTAACTCCTGCCTGATTCAGTCTGTCCTGAAGCGTAGCAACCTGAGCCTGTATTGCATCTCTTACTGCCTCATTCTGCGCGGTAATTTGTGCGCTCACATTCCCCTGTTTGGAAGATATCTCTAAGTATACCTTGCCAAGGTTCTCTGGATTCAGCTGCATCTCCATAGAAGTCTCTTCCGTTCCCACTATCACCTTCACCTGCTCTGCAATCTGCTGAATAATTTCAAGCTGATTCACTGGCTGTGAAAACATTGGTGTCGCTGCTGGCTGCACCGCTGCATTTGTCTGCACTGCATCGGAATTCATATTCGTGGTAAACACTTGATTCTCACCAGTATCTATCCTCTGATCTCCTGCATTTAGCTTTTGGTGCTCTCCCTTACTCTGTTCCTGTGATTCACTTTCCTCACCTGTCGATTCCTCGTCCTGTAGCTGGGATGCTTTTGCGGTTGAATCAGTATTGTCTTCCTCTACAGCTTCAACCTGAACCTTGCCATTCTCTTCCGAGTCATGTGTTTCTGGTGTTTCCTGCAAATCCAATGGATTCGATGTCTGCTGGTCAGAAGTTCCTACCGAAGCTTCTTGTCCATCTGATAACGCAACAGATTCAGCTGTCACTTCTACATTTTGAATGTTAACAGGTTCTTCCAAAATATCCATCTGTGCCACAAGCTCATCCAGTTGATTCGGCTGGATGTCCATCGCCTGGTAAAATTCATTTCCAATTGCTGACATGTTCTGCATTAAATCTTGAAAATTCACATTTACAAGAAGCTCTGCCGGATCAGTAGTTCCGGTAAGCTGACTTACAAGCTGCACCAGGTTCTCTGGCTGTAATAGCTGTAATGCCAAAAGACCAAGAGTCTCCATCACTTCTTCTACTTCTGATGCATCCACACCAAGCTCTTCTGCCACAGTTTGAACGATTTCTTTCTCGGTACTTTGAATCAGCTCCTTGGAATCATTCACTTTTTCTTCCAATGTAGACTGGCTGTTCTGTTGAATCTGATTCCCTTTGTACTGAGTCTTGGTATAATCAGCAATCGAATTGTCTGTGCCAGCTTTTCCTTTCGAAGCGATTGTTTGTGTTGTCCCACCCATTGCATCCGCTTTGTCATACTGCTTCATATATCCTTGAAACATCTTAGCTGTGCTTTTTGATACGGCATTCTGATTTGCATTTGTATTACCAGCCACATTTGCTGTATTTGTACTGGCAAGTCCAGGACTTAACACATTAGCTGTTGTCATTTTGCTCCTCCTTTCTTAGAAAATCACTTGATATCATTCTACTTGGTCGGCTCCATCAGCTTTGTCACCGCCGCCGCTGTCTCCGGGTCCATCTTACCAAGGATATCCGCCCTCGACTGTGTTCCCATATTAAGCATGATCTTTGCCACAAGATCCAGCTGGTCTGTCATTGTGTCAAAGACTGCCGCTGCTTCCTTTGGTTTCATGTTCGCATAGGTCTTGGCATATTCCTCAATTTCTGAATCATATTCAAGCTGTTCTACCACCTGTTTATATAAGGCTTCGGCATTCGCTGGATCAATGCTCTCATAATAAGACTTATATTCATTTATATCGGGTGCTTTATCCGAAAAAACAACCTCTTCATAAAATTTTTCTTTCTCTTCTTCAAAGGCTGCTTGCTGCTCTTTGTATGTAGATAATTCCTGTATTTGTGATTGAAGATCTGATATGGTTGCATCATCTGCGGTCTTTGTCGCTGCCTTGCTATCAAGCTCCAATTCCAGTTCTTTAATTCGCGCAATTGCTTCATCCAATGTGTCATATGGATATGCTTCTGTTTCTGTACCATCTGCATTTCCGCCTACATTTTCCTCGGTCGCTGGAAGAATCCGGTTTAGATATGGGACATCCTTTAAGACTGGATACAGCACAGTGGAGCCAAACCCTCCTACATCTGTTTTAATCAGAATCGCAATAATTCCAAGCCAGATAACAATGATGAGCAGTGTCACAAAAAAGAGGACTACTTTTCCAGATCCTTTTTCCTCCTCTTCGTTATCCTGCACTTCTTTTGATTCTTTTTCTTTTTTCTTTAAGGCTTTCTTCTCGGCACGGCTTAGCTTCTTCTCTTCTGGTTTTGTTTCCTGTGCATCGTTTTGCTTCTTCTCGTCTGCCATATCATTTCTCCTTCCCAAACCAACGACCTAAGCTGGTTAATTCGGGTTATATGTATAACTTACTAACTCATCTATCTCTTTTGACTCCTGCTTTAGCAGTTCTTTCTTGAATTCTTCAAACGCCTTCTCTTTCAATATTTCCTGGGTTTTTCTTTCTTTCATGACCTCTTCCAGCGCTTTTCTTGCATCTTCCAGTGCCAGCTCTGCTTTACGCACTTCCATCATCTGCCGCCTGCACAGAGTCTTCATGGTATTCACGTCTTCTCTGGCATGGTTTATCTTTGGCACGTCAATGGTTCCTTTTAGCAGCGATTCCAATGTATTTTCATATTCCACGCGTTTTAAGACCAATTGCTGCAGCTTCATCTGTTCTTCCTGATACACCTGATTTGCCTGTCCATAAGCAATTTTCGCCTGGCTTTCCAGCTTCAATTTGATATTTAGAATATTCTGCATCTTATACGCAAACTTCGCCATTTTGCCTCCTAATCAGCAAATACTTTCTGTAACAGCTGAATCTCTTCTTCAAACTGGAACTTTTCATCTGTCCCCTGACACAAAAAGCCATTTACTTCACGAATTTTCCGGATTGCATAATCAATGTCACTATTGGAGCCATTCTTGTATGCGCCTATATTGATTAGATCCTCTGCCTCGTTATAGGTGGCAAGAACTGTCTTCAAGCGCCCCGCCAGCTCTTTGTGTTCCTTGGTGGCAATGGAGCTCATAACACGGGAAATGCTCTGTAATATGTCAATCGCCGGATAATGATTCTTGTGGCCAAGCTTTCGATCCAGCATAATATGACCATCCAAAATACTTCGAGCCGTATCCGTAATCGGCTCATTGAAATCGTCTCCATCCACAAGTACCGTATACAAGCCAGTAATGGAGCCCTTCTCTGAGGTTCCGGCTCGTTCCAGCAGCTTCGGCATCTCCGAGTATACACTTGGAGGATAGCCTCTCGTTACAGGTGGTTCGCCGGATGCAAGCCCAATCTCGCGCTGGGCCATGGAGAAACGTGTCAAGGAGTCCATCATAAGCAGAACATCTTTTCCCTGATCTCTGAAATATTCTGCAATTGCTGTTGCGGTCTTCGCCGCATTCTTACGAATCAAAGCCGGCTTGTCCGAGGTGGCAACTACCACCACAGATCTTGCCATACCTTCTGGTCCCAGATCTCGTTCAATGAATTCCCGTACTTCTCTTCCTCGTTCCCCGATCAACGCGATTACATTGATATCCGCCTTTGTATTTCTGGCAAACATTCCAAGTAATGTACTCTTTCCTACACCTGATCCTGCAAAAATGCCAATTCTTTGGCCTTTTCCAACTGTAATCAAGCCGTCCACCGCTTTCACTCCCAGTGGAAGTACCTCGCTGATGATCTCTCTCGCCATGGGGTCTGGGGGCTGAGCTTCAATGGGGTATTCTCGATCCGTTTGAAGTTCTGCAACATCTGTAGGTCTTCCAATTCCATCCAGGGTATGGCCAAGTATGTCATCTCCCACCATAACTGACAAAGGATGTCCTGTATTCTCTACAGTACATCCAATTCCAACACCTTCCACATTATCAAGCGGCATCAAAATCAAACGCATATCCTGAAAGCCTACCACCTCCGCCATAACACATTTGGAAGAATCTTTATTCAGATAAATGCGACATAGATCATTGAGTCTCGCCTCAGGTCCTATTGATTCAATTGTTAATCCTACAACCTTTGCAACCTTACCATAGCTTTTATAATACTGTTTATTTATAAGCTGCAAATACTTCTGTGCTTCGTCAATCACTCATCTATCTCCAAAATCTTGCATGTATTCTACTGGCATAATGACCGAATGTCTTTGATCAGATTCTGGTACTCCGTATCAATTCCGCAGTCAAACACCCCTGAATCAGTCTCTATCACACAGTCTCCATCCCCAAAAGATGTATCCTGTATGTATTCTACTGTAATATCTTCTGGCAGATGATCTAAAATCACCTCTGGATGTTCATGAAAATAGCTGCGGTTTGCAGGTGATACCCGTACCCGAAATATTTTATCCCCATCATTTTGTTCTATGGTATTTCGAATCAAATAATGTAGAATCTCTGTCTTTTCTTCAAACTGAATATGGAACACCTTGTCAAACACCTGAATAATTGCCGCAACAATGTCGGCTTCCATCGTATCCAATTTGCTGGAATACTCCGTTTCAAGCGTACACATCTTGGAATTATATTCGTCCTGAAGCTGTGTTCTCATCTGACCGATTTCCGTATTCAATCGATTCGCGCCCTCTTTGTAGCCAAGCTGCTTCTGTTCTTCAAACATTGCTTCTGCCTGACTGTTCGCATCCGCTAATATATGTGCAGCCTGATCATTGGCACGGCGAATGATCTCATCTGCATTCTTCTGGGCTTCGCCGAGAACCTCTTCTGGTGTTGGAAGTGTAATCTCCTCCACCATATCAATTCCCTCTTGGAATTCTCCATTTTCCCCTTCACCTGATACAGCTGCATTCGGACTGGTTCTTGATAAATGTTTCAAAATCTGCGAGATCGATGAATTGGAATCTATCATTCTCTTTTCATCTGAATCTGTTACCACATAACAATTCTTCACTAGATTAGACAACGATATCATCACCTCCGCCTCGTGAAATTACAATCTCAGCGGAATCCTCTAATTTACGGATAACACTAACAATTTTCTGTTGTGCCTCTTCAACATCCTTCATTCTAACAGGTCCCATAAAGTCAATGTCTTCCTTAATCATTGCAACAAGACGTTTGGACAGGTTCTTGTAGATTACATTCTGAACCTCTTCCGTGGAGCTCTTAAGTGCAAGCTCAAGATCTGAATTCTCAACATCACGCAGCACACGCTGAATTGCTCTGTCGTCCAATAATAGAATATCCTCAAATACGAACATCTTCTTACGGATCTCATCAGCAAGCTCTGGCTCTTCAATCTCAAGAGACTCCATGATATGCTTCTCTGTCGCACGATCAACGGTATTTAAAATATTAACAATTGCATCGACACCACCGACAATTGTGTAATCCTGGTTCACAAGGGACGCTAATTTACGTTCCAGCACTCGTTCTACTTCTTTAATTACATCAGGGGAAGTACGATCCATCATCGCAATTCGGCGGGCAACATCGCTCTGCTTCTCAGGGGGCAGTGCACCAAGCACAAGGGAAGCCTGTCCTGGTGACAAATAGGAAAGAATCATCGCAATGGTCTGTGGGTGTTCATCCTGAATAAAGTTCAACAATTGGCTGGGATCTGTCTTACGAACAAATTCGAAAGGGCGAACCTGCAGGGACGCTGTCAGCTTGGCAATTACATCCTGTGCCTTATCGTCACCGAGTGCCTTCTCCAAAAGCTCCTTCGCATATCCAATACCACCCTCTGCAATATACTGCTGAGCTAAGCAGACCTGATAAAACTCATTGAGCACATCCTCTTTATCCTGTGGTGACACACTCCGAGTATTGGCAATCTCCAAGGTCAATTCTTCAATTTCATCTTCTTTTAAGTGTTTAAAAATCGAAGCGGATTTCTCTGGTCCAAGTGCAATAAGAAGAATTGCCGCTTTCTGTACACCTGTATAAGAATCGTTCATAAAATCTACTCCCACTCCTCATTTAACCAGTTGCGAAGCAGCAATGCCGCTGCATCCGGATTCTCATCCACGAACTTCTCAATAAGAAGTCTGGTCTCTGATTTCTCACTATATCCAATATCTTCCAAATCATCCTGCTGAGCTTCTGCAGTTGATTCAAGTAATGACTCCACAGATAATTCCGGTTCAAGCTCTGCCTGTTTTTGAGTTCTTGTACTGCGGAATACCACATAGCCAAGGAGGGCAAAGATCAGAACTGCAAGAGCAATCTGAAGAATGTCAGCAAGTGATCTTGAGCTGTTATCTGCATACTGGAACTCTGGCTGCTGATAGCAGAGAATCGTAATAGAATCTGCTGGGAACCCTGTTGCTGTTGCAATCATCTGTCTCATGGAATCATCCACCTCAACCGCTACTGGTTCACTATTCTCAGAAACAAACTGGTCGAATGTCATATCATCTAATTCGCCGTTTTCTTTCATTTTTTCTTCATCATAGACGATATATCGATTGCAGACAATGGATACAGAGGACGAATCATAATTGATATTGCCACCGTTATTTGTTGTCTTCGTAATCTCTTCGTTATTCTGATATTCCTTTTTGCTCTCAGATACATTTGAAGAAGAAGTACCATCATCTTCGGTCATGTATGAGGTATCATCCCCATTGGCGTCAGTTCCAGGAACCTGTGCCTGTCCATTTACGGCGTTGGATTCATAATCATCGCTGGAGGATACCATACCAGTATCCTGGCCGTCTGCCGGACTATATTTATGTGTTGCTGTCTCTGTGGTATCAAAGTTCACATCCAGCTTCATTGCCACTTCCACATTGGAATACACCTTTGTTCCCACAAGAACATCCTTGATCTCGTCCTTGATCATATTCTCCTGCTTCTGCTTGTAGGAGAGCTGTGTGCTGGCAGTTCCAATTGTAGAGTTGGAATCTGATCCCGAATAGAGAACATTGGCATCCTGATCTAGAATTGTTATTCCATCTGTATTGTCATTGCCTAATTCTGTAGCTATGTATTGCGCAATTCCATATGCTTTATCTTCATCCATATCACCAGAGAGATTCAGGGTAACCGCCGCAGTGCTCTTCTCATCCTTAGAAAGAATGGTTCCATCGTCCTTTGGAAGTGTAATGCCTACTGTTGCTGATTCTACATTAGAAAATCCTGAGAGGTGCTCTGCGAACTTACTTTCCAGATATTTCTGGTACTTTTTCTGTTTATCAGATTCCGTCACGGAAAAGCTGCCATTAATCGCATCATCAATAGAATATCCTTCGGAAGGAATCTTATTTTGTCCTAAAAGTATCTTGGCATTTGCTTCATTCTTCGAATTCACTTCAAAGCTTAATCCATCCTGAGAAACCTTATAATCAATGCTGTTGTCACCATCGAGAATCGTCTTAACCTCCGAAGCCTGTTCGGTATCATCACAATTAATCAGCGGCACATACTTAGGCTGAGAAACAACCATTCCCAAAATAACAAGCGCGATGATAACAACCGCTGTACTGCTAATTAATAAAGCCTTTTGTTTGGTATTAAACTTTTTCCACCATTCCAATATTTTATTTAGGATCTTTTGTACTTGTTCTGGCATATGGCTTTCTCCTCACTAAATCTGCATCTGCATAATTTCTTTATAGGAATCAATTATTTTATCACGAACTGCAACAGTATACTGCAATGCAACCGCCGCTTTTGACTCTGCAATCAGTAAATCATGTGTATTGTCTGATTCCCCTAAGGCGAACTGAATTTCTGCGGATTCCGCAGAATTCTGCAATTCATTGGTCTCATTCACAGCACCCATGGCAGATGATAATACTGAACTAAAGGAATCATCTTCCCCCTGCACTAAGGATGTGCTTTTTGCAAAATTATTGAGATAATCTGATGAAACACCACTCAGTGTTGAAATATCCATATAGTATTCCTCTTTCTTATTCACTCAAATGAATTATGTTTATTTACCAATCTGTAGTCCGTCTGTTGCCATCGTCTTACTTGCATTAAACGCATTGGCATTTGCTTCATAGGCTCTTGTAGAATCAATCAGGTTGGTCATTTCTGTAACTGTATTCACATTCGGATAATAGACATATCCATTCTCATCTGCATCTGGATTCGATGGATCATATTCAGCCTTAAAATCAGTAGAATAATCTTCTGTCACCTTTGTGACTTTGACCCCATTTCCTACCGCTGCATTCTTAGATGTGGAATAGAACTGACTAAACGGTGTTACATTCTTCTCAGAAAATGTAACGATTTTTCTTCTATATGGACCGCCTTCTGCTGTTGAAGTTGTATTTACATTCGAAATATTCTGCGCAATTATATCGGTTCGAAATCTTTCAGCTGTCATACCCGACGCACTGATGTTAAAAGATTGAAATAATCCCATATTCTGTATCCTCCTATATCCTTATCCCTAACTACTATTTACTCATTGCAGTTCTCATTCTCTCAAACTGTGATGAAACACTTGATGTAAGAGCTTTATATTTAATCTGTTCAGAAGCAAGTTCTACTTCTTCTGTATCAATATCTACATTATTACCGTCTTTGCGGTAGGAATAATTCGCATAATCTGTATATGGTGTTGCATTCAAGCCTGAAATATCTGCATTATTAATCTTAGAATCAAGTGATGTATACTTCATGTTCCCAAGCTCTGTCTTCAACACACTTTCAAAATTAAGATCCTTTCTCTTATATCCGGGTGTATCAACATTGGCAATATTATTTGTAATAATATTCTTGCGCGTCCAGCTTGCATCCGCAGCTTTATCTAACACATTCACATAATTAAAGGCATTTGAATTTAGCATATAAGACCCCTTCCTACACAATCCGCGTGTACTCTATCATATTCATTATAATTTATCTCAACAAAAACACAAGAGGTTTTTCAAGATTTTCACACTATATAGTGGATTTTTTATTTTTCAGATACTATATATATTTATTTAGTCTCCATGAAAGGAGCCTGCCACCGTAAAGCAAAAGGGACCTATAGTCTCCTATAAGTCCCTTTACAAATCCCATCCATTGGATATTCAGTTTAACGTTTCTGTTTCTTTAATTTCTCAAGTTCCTCGAAAACAACATCATTTACGACTTTAATGTAGGTTCCCTTCATACCAGATGATCTGGATTCAATGACTCCGGCACTCTCAAACTTGCGAAGTGCATTTACAATTACAGAACGTGTAATTCCCACACGATCAGCAATTCTACTTGCGACTAAGATTCCTTCCGTTCCCTCTAATTCATCAAAGATATGAATGATTGCTTCTAACTCTGAGAATGATAAGGTGCTGATTGCCGATTTCACAATCTGAATCTTACGAGCCTCCTCAGCGCTTTCTTCGTTCACGGATCTCATCATTTCAAGGCCAACAACCGTTGTACCATATTCTGTCAGTATAATATCATCGATATCATACTCTACCTCACTGCGGTATTCAAAAAGCGTACCCAAACGCTCACCTGCGATATCAATCGGGGTAATAATTGCACGATATTTACGTGTCTCATCTCCAAATCCCAATGTCTCAAGATTCACATTCTCTTTTGTAGAAAGTATTCCGAGCAATCTCTCATTTAGCATTGGATCAATATATCCGCCAACCTCATCAACAATCAGTTCCTGTAATTCGTCTACTCCTTTGCATACACTGGAGCCAAGAACCTTACCTTTTTTACTGATTACAAGAATATCAGAATCCAAAATTCCTGTAAGCACTTCACAGATATCGTTGAAAACTACTTTTGAAGAGCTATTGTTATGAAGCAATTTATTGATTTTTCTAGTCTTATCTAATAATTGAACACTCATTGTATTTCCTCCTTTGGTCTTAAAACAGCACCAATTGTAAAAGTAGTTTATCACAAATTTTCTGACAATTCAATGAATTTTTGGTACTACCAATTATTTTTCTTCATTTTTATTTGTTTTTTCAGTAATATAACCGCATTGTTCATCCGCACAAGCAATTTTATTTCCTTTTACAACCATATAACCTCCACAGCGTGGGCATTTTTCATTTACCGGTCTTCCCCAGCTCATGAAGTCACACTCTGGATTATCAACACAGCCATAATATTTACGGCCTTTTCTTGTCTTTTTAATCACAACATCCTTGCCACATTTTGGACAAGCCACATCGATCTTCTCAAAATATGGTTTGGTGTTTCTGCAGTCTGGGAATCCTGGGCAGGCTAAGAATTTGCCATGTGGACCATATTTGATCACCATATTTCTTCCACATTCCTCACAGATCACATCTGTCACTTCATCGGCAATGGTAATTTTTTCCAATTCTTTCTGAGCCTTCTGAACCGCCTCATCCAAATCTGGATAGAAGTTCTCTATTACTGTTTTCCAGTTAACCTTTCCTTCTTCAACACTGTCCAAAAGAGATTCCATATTTGCTGTAAAATGTTCATCTACAATCGTTGGGAAGGATTCCTTCATGATTGAATTCACCACTTCACCAATCTCTGTCACATACAGATTCTTTGCTTCCTTTGTGATATATCTTCTAGCGATAATTGTGGTAATCGTTGGTGAATAGGTACTTGGACGTCCAATTCCAAGCTCTTCCAAGGTCTTAACCAATGAAGCTTCTGTATAGTGTGCTGGTGGCTGGGTAAAATGCTGCTTTGGATCAAACTCTACCAAAGAAAGCTTGGTATCTTCATCAATTGATTTCAGCAGTACATTATTGTCCGCTTTTTCTTCATCTGCCTCAACATAAGCCATCATAAATCCGTCGAACGCCACCTTTGAAGTCGATACATGGAAGCGGTACTCTCCATGTCCGATATTCACTGTAGTTGTCTCATACACGGCATTTGCCATACGGCTTGCAGCGAATCGTTTCCAGATCAGCTGATATAGACGGAACTGGTCTCTTGATAGAGATTCCTTGATATCTGATGGAGTCCGGTTGATATCAGAAGGTCGAATTGCTTCATGGGCATCCTGAATCTTTGCTGACTTTGTTTTGGTTCCGCTTCCAACAGAAAGATATTTTTCACCATAGTTATCTGTGATAAATGTTCTTGCTGCTGCATCTGCCTCTTCCGATACTCGAACAGAATCTGTACGAAGATATGTGATAAGACCGACTGTTCCCTGGCCTTTGATATCCACACCTTCATACAGCTGCTGTGCGATTCTCATGGTCTTTGAGATTGGGAAATTCAAAGCCTTTGATGCTTCCTGCTGAAGTGTACTTGTGGTAAATGGCAATGGTGCCTTTTTCACACGCTCTCCCTTTTTCACATCAAGTACTTCGAATTTTCCACCCTGAAGCTCTGCTAAAATCTGATCCATTTCTTCTTTTGAAGTAATGCTGATCTTATCTTTATTTTTACCATACAATTTGGCGATAATTGGTTTCTTCTCACCTTTTGCCTGAAGTGCTGCCTCCAGACTCCAGTATTCTTCTGGAATAAACGCATTGATTTCTTCTTCGCGGTCGCAGACAATGCGAAGGGCTACGGACTGTACACGACCAGCACTTAAGCCTCTTTTTACTTTTGCCCAGAGAACAGGGCTGATCTCATAACCTACCATTCGGTCAAGCGCTCTTCTCGCCTGCTGTGCATCCACAAGATCCATATCAATCTGTCTTGGATTCTTAAGTGACGCCTTTACCGCGCTCTGTGTAATTTCATTGAAGCTGATTCTGCAGACATTCTTATCTTCCAGCTTTAGGGACTGGCTAAGATGCCAGGAGATTGCTTCTCCTTCACGGTCAGGGTCAGTTGCGAGGTAGATCTTATCTGCTTTCTTCACTTCCTTACGAAGCTTTGCAAGTATTTCCCCTTTTCCACGTATCGTAATATATTTTGGCTCAAATCCATGCTCCACATCGATTCCCATCTGACTCTTTGGGAGATCTCTTACGTGTCCATTGGATGCAACCACTTCATAATTCTTACCTAAAAATTTCTTTATTGTTTTTACTTTTGCAGGTGATTCCACAATAACCAAGTATTTCGCCATAGGTATGCTCCTTTATCTGGTCTTCCTTATCCAACCTCAGTCGGACAAAATCGTTGTTACTATACACCAAACAGAATTCAAAATCAAGGACTTCCTTAAAATAAGCGATTTTTGCATTCTTTAGCCTAAGCAAGCTTCACATCAAACAATCTTGCAATAATAGTTGGGAATTGTTTCCTTGATAAACCCATTCTTTTGCATGCTCTGGAGCACCATTAACAATTCCTCCAAGCTCATAGGGCACTTCTCTATAAGTGCCCCTAATCCTGTAGGTTTAAAATCTAATAGCGTATAGATTTCAAGCTCTTTTTCATTCATAAGGCTTTGTTTAAAATCCAGCTGTGTACATACCTCTTCTCCAAGAACGTTCCAATCCTTTAGCAGTTCCTCCGCGCTAAGCACCACACCAGCACCCTCGTGAATCAAATAATTACATCCCTGGCTCAAAGGGTCTTTGACTCTGCCTGGCACGGCATACACTTCCTTCCCCTGTTCCATTGCAAAATCAGCTGTAATTAATGAGCCGCTTTTCACTCTCGCTTCCACCACAATCACATAATTGCTGAATGCAGAAATGATCCGATTGCGAGGAGGGAACAAAGGGGCTCTTGGCATTGTTCCCGGAGGATATTCCGATATGATTCCGCCCTTTTCCAAAATCTGATCATATAAATACCTGTTCTGATATGGGTAACAAATATCTACTCCACATCCCAGCACCGCATAGGTGGTTCCATCTCCCTGCAAGCATCCAATATGTCCATCCGAATCAATCCCTCTTGCCATCCCGCTAATAATATTGATCTCGTGTTCTGCAAGTGTTTTGGCAAGCTCTCTTGCAACAGTACTTCCATATTCGGAACGCCCCCTGGCACCTACGATAGCCGCAAGCTTTTTCTTTGGATCTGGCAGTCTTCCCTTATAATATATGCCGTAAGGAGCTCCAATAATGCAGCGCAGTCGTTTGGGATAGTCTTCCTGTTCCTGTGATAGAAAAGAGATTCCTTTCTCGCTTAACCGAACCATCTCTTGTTCCAGATTCCAGTTCTTCTTGCTTTCTATGATATTACGTACATCAGCTTCCTCTATCCCATATATTTTCTCCAAGGCATTTTGACTTGTAAAATACACCTCTTCTGAGCTGCTGCACTTATTCAATAAATATTGTATTTTCTGGTTGCCAATCCCTCTTACGTTCGATAACCATAGTGCATATTTCATCAGCGAAACCCTCCCCAGTACTTCTCATTAACGCTTCGATAGCAGATTGCCTCATTTAGGTGTTTCATCTGAATCTGTTCCTCCTGGTCAAGATCTGCAATTGTGCGGGCAACCCGAAGTATTTTATGATAAGTTCTCCCTGTCAGTTCCATTTGCGAATAGATGTCTTCCATATACCGCTGCTCTTTTATATCCAGCCTGCAGTACTCCTCAAGCCTTGCAGCCGGAATCTGGCTGTTGTATTTGAAGTCTTCGTTTTGATATCTGATATGCTGTATCTTGTGGCAGGCTACCACACGCTGCCGAATAGATTCGGAAGATTCGTTCTCCTGCTTCCCTGTGATGTCATGATAGCTTAATGCCGATGCTTCCACACAGATATCAATGCGATCCAGCAGGGGCTGTGAAATCCTCTCATAGTATCGTTTCAGTCCTGCCTGGGTACATCTGCATCTTTGCATGTCCGGATAATAGCCGCAGGCGCAAGGGTTTAAAGCCGCCAAAAGAAGAAAAGATGCCGGATAGGTGACTGCTCCGTTTGACCTTACAATATGTATTTTCCGCTCTTCTAACGGCTGTCGCAGAATCTCCAGTGTGCTCTTTTGAAATTCTGCCAGCTCGTCCAAAAACAAGACACCATGATGCGCCAAAGAAATCTCTCCCGGATGTAGATTCATTCCCCCACCGGTGAGGCCAACCATAGTGGTTGTATGATGTGGACTTCGGAATGGACGCTCCGTAATAAGACTGTTCTGCTTTGACAACAGTCCACATACGCTGTAAATTTTGGAAAGCTCCATCTTCTCTTCCTCTGTCAGTGGCGGCAGTATCGTAGACATCCGTTCTGATATCATTGTTTTCCCTGCACCTGGCGGTCCTATCATAAGCATGTTATGCATCCCAGATGCCGCCACTTCACAGGCTCGCTTAAGATACTGCTGCCCATTCACATCCGCAAAATCCATGGATTTTTTCTTCACCGCCTCTTCTTCTGTCTGCAATTCAGGCTCTAAATATTCCTCCTCATTTAGAAAATGGATAACCTCCTTTAGACTCTGAAATCCATAAGACTTTGTCTCTTTCACAAGCCTTGCTTCCTGCAGGTTGCTCAGTGGAACAATATAGTCACGGTATCCGTTCTTCCACCCATCTGCTACAATTGGCAGCACTCCATTCACCGGTAATATCTGTCCACTCAGGTTCAGTTCTCCAACCATAATTGTATCTTTGCAAAGTGTTTCATCCACAAGGCCAAGAGATGCCAGAAGCGCGATTGCAATTGGCAAATCAAACCCTGTTCCACTTTTTCGAATATTGCCTGGTGACAGATTCACTGTAATTCGCTTTGCAGGCAATACAATGCCGCAATTATGAAGTGCCGTGCGAACCCGGTTCCTTGCTTCACGTACTTCCGCGGATAAATAACCCACCATGTCAAACATAGGCATGCCATCGCTGATATCCACTTCAACCATAACTGGTATGGTGTGAATTCCTTCTACAATCGCTGTCATGATTGTACTATACATAGTTAACTCCTGTTCCATTCTATGGGAAAATGCGAAGAAAATTCGCTAAGAACCACAGCTATCACATCATGATATCTGTAACAAAATAAGTACCACAAACACTCATTTTGCACGCTATGGCAAATCAAGAAAAAAGATGAAATTATAGTATCATAAATTTCATCTTTTTTCATCACTTTTTATTCAATTAATAATAGTTTTAGTTTCTCTAGTGCTCTTTTTTCAATTCTCGACACATAAGACCTGGAAATACCGATTTCCGCCGCGATTTCTCTTTGTGTATATTCTCTCTCTCCACCTAATCCATAACGTTTCCGAATAATCATATCCTCTCTGTCTGTCAGGGCATTTTGCATATTTTTATGAATTCGTTCAATGAACTGTTGGTTTTCAAGATTCTCTACAATATCCTTCTCATCATTTTCTACTACATCAAATAACTGTATTTGATTTCCATCTTTGTCTGTGCCAATGGGTTCGTATAACGATACTTCACATCGCAGCCTCCGCCTGCTGCGGAAATACATCAACATCTCATTTTCTATGCATCTTACCGCATAGGTTGCAAATCTGCTTCCATAGTCTCGATCAAAGGTAGACACTGCTTTAATTAATCCAATGGTTCCGATGGAGATCAAATCCTCCTGTTCCTCATCGGAATTCAAATATTTTTTTGCAACATGAGCAACAAGGCGCATATTGTGAAGAATCAGTTGTTCTTTTGCCTTCGGATTTCCGTTTTTCAGCTCAATTAGCCATTCTTTCTCTTCTGCCGATGAAAGTGGTGCCAAAAAGGTTTTCAAACTGCACCTTAAATGCTTTCTTAATACATTCTATGAAATAGGACACTTTTCAGTGCTTTTCCTATGGAAAACGTACAAGACAGTATTTTTTTCATATGCTATAATGAGCTTACTTAACCTTTGGCGAACGCTGATAGAAAAGGAAAACTATATGACTCGAATTCTTAATTATCCAATCACTTCCAGTGAAGACGCTATGACAATTTTACATTTTCTAAAAAAACAGGGCTACTCACATCAGATTCTCGTAAACCTGAAGAAAACCACAGAGGGAATTCTTCTTAATGGTGTATGGGCAAGAGTAAACGACCGATTATCCTCCGGCGATCTTCTTACCATACAGCTTGTGGAAACAGAAGCCTCATCGGACATTCTTCCTGTGGCATATCCATTATCCATATGCTATGAAGATGAAGATATTCTTGTGATTGACAAGCCTTCTCATATGCCGATTCATCCCTCTATGGGGAATCACGATAACACCCTTGCAAACGCTGTCTGCTGCTATATGCAAAAGGAGGACTCGTTTACCTTCCGATGTGTGAATCGTTTGGATAAGGACACTACTGGGCTTACTATAATTGCCAAGCATGCACTAAGTGCCGCTGTCTTAAATAATCAGATTGTAAACCGGCAGATTCATCGCACGTATCTCGCAGTCTGCGAAGGGGAAGTTCCCGCCACCGGCACAATTGCGGCTCCCATTGCACGTCTTTGCGATTCCACCATCGAGCGCTGCGTAGATATTGAAAATGGAGAGCGTGCAGTCACTCACTACACCACTCTCCAATATGACCCGGCGAAAGATTTATCTCTGGTCAAGCTCCAGCTTGAGACAGGACGCACCCACCAGATTCGAGTTCATATGAAATATATTGGACATCCGTTAATCGGAGATTTCCTGTATCATCCCAATTATGACCATATCCATCGACAGGCACTGCATTCCTATCAATTGGAATTCATGCATCCAATTACCAATCAGCCCCTCTGCCTTCAAGCGCCTTTACCGGCTGATATGAAGTGCCTCTTTCCGCTTGTCTAGTTCTGCTTTTTCATAAGGGACTTTTCCTTTTAACACCTCGTGCTTTACAAAGGAATAGGTCTCCTTCTCTCCTTTTACAGCCAGCATTGTCAAAAGCAGCTCCAAAAATGCTGCGGTATCCGGATGAATCATATAATGATCCACTCCATGCTCATAATAGAGAAGGGAGCTTTCATTGGTATATTTGGTTCCCTGATAATTCTTAGAGGCAGATACCCGGTCAATGAACATCTCAACCAGGTAGTTCACTGGCATTTTCATTCCGCACATGCCTTTTTTCGCATCGCCTTCCCCCTGCCCGCCAATTCCATAGTCAATCCAGTATTCCAGATGATGCTTATTGCGTCCCTTATGGTGAAGCCATGCCGAGGAATATCCCTTATCCTCTCGTTCTGCATTGTTTGGGCTCATGTAGCCTTTATAATATTTACAACCCACTAAGAATTCTGTTGGTCCATATTTGGACATGTCATGGAACAGTCCTTGTCTTATGAGCCCTACCTGAAAGCAGCCCTTCATAACCAGTATTTTATGTTTCGTAATTGTACAAAAATGTTTCCAAGCGTTCATTTCATTACTTTCCTATCAAGATATAGATTGACTGTGGGCTAAGTGTCAGTGCCTGTTGATTCTTATATTCCACAGGTTCCTCATAAAATGGTGTCCCATGCTCTGCACTATTTGCCACTGCATACCATTTTTTCTTTTTTCCAAGCTGCGGAAGCGCAAGGGTGCTGATGCCAGAGAAAAAATTATAAGCAATATAGATATCGTCTGCTTCTTTTTCATCATAGGCGCCACAATACAGCATTCCAAGGCTCATACGGCCTGGCTGAATTCCTGTAATCCATGCACTTTCCCCATGATACGACAGATCCGGGAAGCCCTTTGACTTATGATCATTGAAGAAAAATGGTTCGTCCTTCGCAAGAATCGGGTGTTTCTCTCGAAATTCAATCAATTTTCTCACGAATTCAACGTCAGTTCTGTGGTTCTTATAATTCTTCCAATTCAGCCATCCTAACGGATTGTCCTGACAATATGCATTATTATTGCCATTCTGTGAGTTTTCCATCTCATCACCAGACCAGATGAGGGGAATCCCCTGGGCAGTCAAAAGCATCATCCATGCATTTCGCCACTGTCTTTTGCGAAGCTCTGTAATATAGCGTTTTCTTGTGGTACCTTCTACCCCATAATTATTGCTGAAGTTCCAGGCAGGTCCATCTTCATTGTTCTCACCGTTTGCTTCGTTATGCTTGTCATTGTACATGAATAAGTCTGCCAGGGTAAATCCATTGTTGCTTGCAATATAATTCACGAATCCAACCTCTGCTGCCTGCTTTTTCTGTTGATTGGCAAATTCCTGCATATCGCCATTGATATGATTTAAGATTCTTCGCGCCGGGAACAGATATTCATCTTTATATACGAACAGATGCTTATATTTCTTCTCATTTTCCAACAGACCCCCATCAAATTCTTCATAGAAAATCTTGGTTCTGCTGAGCATCACATCCTGAACAATCGCTGTGATTGGAAGGTTCTCCCCCAAAAGATGGAAGCCATCCACATGAAAATCTCTTACCCAGTAATGAATCGAATCCAATATGAGATTGTGATTCGTCTGGTTTGGAAAATATATTTCCATGACACATTCCATACCAAGCTTATGCAGCTGCTGTACGAGCTTGCGAAATTCATTGACCGGGTGCGCTTTATCTGCTGCATAGGAGGATTTCACTGCGAAATAATTACCAGGTCCATATCCCCAGTAATTGATTCTTGTATTATCTGCCAGGCTGTCTGTGTCCGCTTCCTGAAGAATCAAATCGTCCTTCTCCATCTGCCATTTCAGATATTCTGGGAGCTCCTGCTTCACCGGAATCTGAATCTCTTCAAATTCATACAGCGGCATAATCTCCACCGTTGTAACCCCAAGCTCTTTTAGATATTTTAATCGCCTGCCGATTGCATGAAATGTTCCTGCATGTTCCATGGTTCCCTTCTGATCCATGGTAAATCCTCTGACATGAAGCTTGTACATCAGCATTTTGGATTTCGGGATTTCCGGAGATGTATCTTTCTCCCACTGAAATGAAGTGAAATCAAATCTGCCATATATCTGATAGTCATCCTTTTTCCGGCTTCTATCGTTCCAGCTCTCTCTTCCCGCTATCTGCGTCGCATAAGGGTCCACGATTGCTGCTTCATTTATTTCATAATAATAGTCATACTGTTCGGTATCTATTCCTGCTACCGCAATGGAACGCAAAGAACCCAGACAATATTCGTCTGGGACATCTATTTTCACTTCTTCTCTTGTATCTCGTGAGATAAGTACAACCTTGCACTTATCTTCTTTTTCGCCTTCGAAGGTAAATATGATATGCGTGCCCTTTTCAGTAACACCCATTCTCGTATAATCGCCTTCACTAATCTGATACTTCATACTCACCAACCTGTCTGTCCTATGAACTAGCATTTTCTCTGCTCATTATACCTTTTTTTATTTTTGTTGTATAGGGCTTTTTCCCGTCTACGTAATTGACAATCACCGATATTTTCTATACTATTACAGTTAATCACAATTACGAAAGGAGCAGGATTATGGGAAAAGAAAAAGTAACCCCAGTAACTGAAGATGAAATGGATGACATTCGTGTCACATTAAACCTTGATAACAAAGATGTGGAATGCCGTATTATAACCATCTATGAAGTAGGTGAGCAAAATTATATTGCTCTTATGCCATTAGACGAAAATGACAAGGACAACGCCAACGGCGATATCTATATATATCGCTATGAGGAAGATGAAAACGGCATCCCATCTGTTGAGAATATATTAGATGATGACGAATACGAAGCAGCCATCGACCGTTTCGATGAAATGCAGGACGAGATTATGTTCAACGAAATGGATGACTAATTGGAATGAACGGCATTTTGACATTCCTGGATGAATCTTGACACTTCCATATCTTTATTGTTCACCATATTGGAGGAACAGATGGTCAGATTCTCCTTGGCTCTTGTCATGCCAACGTAGAACATCCGGCGTTCTTCTTCGATCTCGCTCTCCCGCACTGCCTTTTTGTACGGGATGATGCCTTCGTTTACGTCGACAATATACACTGTATGGAATTCAAGTCCCTTTGCTCCATGAAAGGTAGCTAGAGCTACCGCATTGGGATTTGAATTCCTTTCTTCTATCATTTTCTTCATCTGCATCGCATAATCATCCATATGCTTGTGCCATGCATCATAGCTTTTATATCCCTTTGCACTATTCTGCAATTCATCCAATACTTCGAATAGCTCTTCTTCATTCAAGTGCCGGTACTTTGCGTATTCTTTCACAAAGTCATCATAGCCGATCCCTTTCCGCAAATAATTCACCGCGGCGTATGGACTCATATCCTTTAACATACCAATATCATATTCCAACCGTTCAATTCTCTCTGCAATCCAGGGTTGGTCGGCATAATTCTTTTTCCAGCGTTCAAAGGATACCGCTCCATTTCCAATGGAGTCTCTGCTAAGATATCGTTTCGGACGATTCATGATCTGCAGAAAATCCTTTCGCTCCCTGCTGCCTTGCGCAATACGTATGTAGGTCAAGATGTCTTTCGCCAGCCAATGCTCGTACAAGCTGGGAACGTTTTCCTTTATCTTAAATGGGATATTGTATTCCATCAGTTGTTCCATCAAAAGTCTTGGCTGGGTATTTGTTCGAAAAAGTATTGCATAATCCTTGTATTGCTTGTGATTGATTACCCCATTTCGTATCTCCTGTATCACATAGAGATTCTCCTTTTTCTGATTCTCAAATTTCAATATTTTCACAGGAATATCATCCTGCTTTGTCGCCTTGATTTCCTTGGAGTATCGTTTCTGATTATGACTTATCAGATTCAAAGATACCTTTACAACATTTTGCTGGCAGCGGTAATTGGTATCTAATACTATTGTTTTGGCATTTTTATAATCATCCTGAAAATGAAGCATTATCTCTGGTTTGGAGCCTCGGAAGCGGTAGATGGACTGATCATCATCCCCTACGATAAACAAGTTATTTTCCGGCAATGCCAGCATCCGCAGGATATCATATTGTATCTGATTGATATCTTGAAATTCATCGACCAGAATATACTGATACTTTTTCTGCCATGCAGATAAGATGTCTTTTCTCTTTTGGAAAAGCTCGTAGGTATAGAGCAGCATGTCGTCAAAATCAATCCACTTATTCTTATGGAGCAGTTCCGTATAGTTTCGAAAAATCTGCCGAAAAATCTCTTCTCCGCACTGGGTAGAATAATAATTTGCGACATCAATTCTGGTATTTTTTATCATACTGATTTCCGAGAATATGTTATGTATAAATTCACTTTCATCTTCATATTCCAGCTGATATTTCACCAGAATCTCTTTCATCACCTGATACTTCTTGTCTTCGCTTATGACATTGGATGCTTGAAAATGATACGCATATTTCAGCACCATAAAATAGACCGCATGAAATGTTCCAAACGTCACATTTGTTTTGCGGCCATCCATAAGCTTCTCAAAGCGCTGTTTCATCTCCATGGCAGCTGCTTTCGTAAATGTAATCACAAGTATATTGGATGGATCTACGTGATACTCCGTTATTAACTTTTTGGTTCGCTGGGTAATTACAGTGGTTTTCCCGGAGCCGGG
>CAZTGP010000008.1:0-41224 GCA_964613325.1 uncultured Roseburia sp.
AAGATTTATAAAGAATTATATGAAATGAGAAATAAACAAACCTAGTAATTTCAAGGGATAAAGAGATATAAGGATTTATAAAGCAATACATAAATCCAATTCAATCTTACAACAATGTAAGATACCAGGTCAAATTGTAAGTTAAATCAATAGCTTACAATTTGGCCTTTTGTTATACTATCATCATGAAGCGAGGCAGAAAGCTATCGCGAAATGACGTCAGAATAACAAATCAGAAATTAAAGGAGAATCATAATGGCAATTTTAGAAGTCAATAACTTAAAGAAAATATATACTACACGTTTTGGTGGGAATCAGGTACAGGCATTGAGCAATATCAACTTTTCTGTTGAGGATGGAGAGTATGTTGCAATCATGGGAGAATCCGGATCCGGTAAAACAACCCTGCTAAATATTCTTGCAGCTTTAGATAAGCCAACATCCGGTGAGGTACGATTAAATGGAAAAAGCCTCATATCTGTAAAAGAGAAAGAGATATCAGCATTCCGTCGTGATCATCTTGGATTCGTATTTCAGGATTTCAATCTGTTAGATAACTTCTCATTAAAAGATAATATCTTTCTTCCACTAGTGTTATCAGGAGCAGCATATCCAGAGATGGAAGCAAGACTTGCGCCAATCGCAAAGATGCTTGGAATCAAAGAATTGCTAGACAAATATCCATATGAAGTATCTGGAGGACAGAAGCAGAGAGCAGCAGTAGCAAGAGCACTGATTACCAGACCAGAACTGATCTTAGCAGATGAACCGACAGGAGCTTTGGACTCCAAAGCAACTGATAGCTTGTTAAAGCTATTTAATGAGATTAATGCCAATGGTCAGACCATTCTGATGGTAACACACAGTACGAAAGCAGCCAGCCACGCAAACAGAATCTTATTTATCAAAGATGGTGAAGTATTTCATCAGCTGTACCGTGGCAACTTAACCAATGAACAGCTGTATGCCAAAATCTCAGATACTTTAACCGTATTAACTACAGGTGGTGAAGAACATGAATAATATTTACATTCGATTGGCGAAGACCAATATCAAGAATAATAAACCACTCTATCTTCCATATATTTTATCTGGAATTATGACAGTGGCAATGTTTTACTTAATGATGTTTTTAAATAATAATAAAGGGATGGATGGACTTCCGGGTGCCGCCAGCATTAAGTCCATTATGTTTTTGGGCGTAATCGTTATTGCGATTTTTGCATACATTTTCCTGTTCTATACGAACAGCTTTATTATCAAACGAAGAAAAAAAGAGATTGGTGTATATAACATATTAGGAATGGAGAAACGCCATATTGCAAAAGTTCTTGCAATGGAAACTGTATTTGTAGCATTTATCTCTATTGGTGGTGGGCTTTTAGTTGGTGTATTGTTTTCTAAATTAGCACTGATGCTGTTATACAAAATTTTAGGATTTAGCGAAAGCATTGTATTTTCCATTACTGGAGCTGGAATTAGTGTGTCCTTAGTGCTTTTTGGAATCCTTTATTTCTTGATTTTACTTTACAATATGATGCAGATAAAGCTTGCCAATCCAATCGAACTTCTTCGTGGAAGCAACGTTGGCGAGAAAGAGCCAAAGACGAAATTGTTAATGACTCTTGCAGGAGTAGCTTGTATTGGAGTTGCATATTACATTGCTATCACAACAGAGAATCCAGTAGAAGTATTGATGCTATTCTTCGTAGCAGTTATTCTTGTAATTGCTGGAACCTACATGCTGTTTACCGCAGGTAGCATTGCGTTATTAAAAGCACTTCGTAAGAATAAGAAATTCTATTATAACAAAAGACATTTTTCTGCTGTTTCAGGAATGCTTTACCGTATGAAACAGAATGCAGCAGGACTTGCAAGTATTTGTATTCTTTCTACTATGGTGCTTGTAATGGTATCAACAACAGTCAGCATGTTTACAGGAGTAGATGAGGAACTTGTGGCGAGATATCCAAATGACATGGCATTATATTCCACTTTTACAACAGCTGATGTAGATACGGATTCATTGGAAGAGAAGACACTACAGTTTGCGAAAGAGGAAGGCGCAACTATCAAGAATCAGTCTTCTTACTCTTACTTTACAATGATGGCAGAGCTCGATGGAAACGAATTCAAAGTATTACAGGAACGTTTATTTACAGAATCAACATCTCTGCTGAACATTGTAACAAGAGATAACTTCATCCGTATGTCTGAGGATTATTCAGAAGATGACGTACCAGAAGTCCCAGCCGGCAGCGTATTGGTCTATGGATCAAATAAATTTGCCTCAGATGAATTGACATTGATGGGAGAGACTTTCCCAGTAGAGGAATCTACCGTTTATGTGTCAGAAGCAGATGCATATATGATTGGCTTAACTGCGGGAGAATATTTCGTCGTAGTAGACAGTGAGGAAACAGAACAGAACTTATTTAACCTCCAGATGAAGCTGAGCCCAGATGCAAAAAACACATATCACAATGTCATTGGTATGGACATTGATGGAAGTAAACAGGAAAAGATAGATATTGCCAATAGCGTTCAGACAAAAATTATTGAAAACAGTGGTTTACAATGGGAGACTATGTACATGGAGAGCCGTCAGGCAAATGAAGAGGAGTTCTATGCACTATATGGTGGATTATTCTTCCTTGGCATTTTTCTTGGACTTATGTTCCTGATGGTTACAGTCTTGATTATCTTCTACAAACAGGTGTCTGAAGGATATGACGACAAAGCACGTTATCAGATTATGGAGAAAGTTGGAATGAGTAACGAAGAAGTCAAGAAATCCATTCAGTCACAGGTGAGGATGGTATTCTTCCTTCCAATTGTAACCGCAGCAATTCATGTAACCGCAGCATTTCCAATGATTCGAAGACTTCTTCTGATGTTGAATTTATCTAATGTAACGCTGTTTATTGCATGCTTAATCATTACGATTTTGATTTTCACGGCAATCTACTATGTGGTATTTAAGCTTACATCCAGAGCATACTATAAGATTGTTGGCAATCAAGTTCGCTAGAAAATGTATAACCTTGAGATGAAATCTCAGTCTATTGATTCTGCTATATGGGGAAATAACCTCATGTGGCAGAATTTTTTGTTCATAGGGGGCGTACCTGTGAAAGAAAATAAGCTTGTCCTACTCTTTCGTGGATTGATATTGCAAAAAATAGAGTCACGTGGGATAATTGTACTATAAATAGCGGATAACAGGATGAAGTGGGATGGACCGAAGGAGGAAACAGCATGGCAGAGAAGGAAACCGTACGTTTATTTGATAAGGATGCATATGCAACGGAGTTTGAGGCGACTGTAATAGCTTGCGAAGAAATAGAACAGAACAATCAGAAAATGTATCAGGTGGTATTAGACCAGACATTGTTTTTTCCAGAAGAAGGCGGTCAGAGCCCAGATCAGGGGACAATCGACGGAGTAAAAGTCCTAGATGTACAGATAACAAAAGGAATCATTTGTCACACATTAGAAGCACCAATGGTAGTAGGAACGAAAATAATGGGCAGAGTGGAATGGCAGCATCGCTTCTATAACATGCAACAGCATTCCGGAGAGCATATCTTTTCTGGTATTGTAAATCGCAGATTGGGATACGATAATGTGGGATTTCACCTCAGTGATTCGGTTGTGACTATGGATTTTAACGGAGTCATTGAAGCAGAAGAGATTGAGGATATCGAAGATGAGGTGAACATGGTCATCGCAAAGAATATCCCAATAGAGGTAAGCTATCCAACCAAAGAGGAGTTGGAGAAGCTACAGTATCGCAGTAAGATTGAGATTGATGGACAGGTAAGAATTGTAACGATTCCAGGATATGATGTATGTGCGTGCTGCGCACCTCATGTAAAACGTACCGGGGAGATTGGAATGTTGAAGGTGATGAATGCGCAGAACTACAAAGGTGGTATGCGAATCAGTATTCTTTGCGGATTCCGTGCATTAGAAGCATTTCGGCAGAAATCAGCAATTGTAACAGAGCTGATGAATATTTTTACCACGAACCAGGATGCACTGGTAGAGAACGTAGAGAAGTTAAAGAGCACGAACCAATCCTTGAAAGCGCAGTTAGCCGAGGCAAAACAAGAAGTAATGGAATATAAGGTGGCGAATCTTCCAACAGATATAGATAATGCAATATTGTTTGAGAGCAATCTGGATACACCAGTTATGCGTAATGTTGTGAATCAGCTGGTAGAGAAATATGACGGTATCAGTGCCATATTTGTAGGCAATGATACCGATGGATATAACTTTATTATAGGAAGCCAGAAAACAGATTGTCGTATTGTCGCCACCGCGCTGAAGAATAAGCTAGAAGCGAGGGGCGGTGGAAGCGCAGTGATGGTACAAGGATCCCTCAAGGCACAGCGGAAAGCAATTGAGTTTTTATTAGATGATATCCTCGGGGCATAATTTCTCAAAAATGGATGAAAATTTGATTGCGAGATGATATACTGCTCTTTGTGTGATTTCGGGGGAAAGAAATTACATCTTACAAAGGAGATATATGCGATGCAGGATAAGAAAGAATTAGTAGAAGAATTAAGAAAGGCTGTTCTTGGAAGCGATTTCGATGAAAATGATCCAGAGAAGAACCGCACCCAGTTTAAGGAAGAGACGAACTCATTGGTGATTAAGGACCAGCTGTCTGTAACCATGGAGGAAAAGGAAGAAGTACCAGTTATGTCTGAGGAAGAGCTGTTCGCGAAATTATTGCAACAGACTAGAAGTGAGAAGAGAAAGTAACGTCGAAAGAAATATGGAATTAAATATAGGTTAGTATAAGAAAAGACATGAGTTGTTTCATATGAGAGAATGCGAAACAATCATGTCTTTTTGTTTTCAGTTATAATGTAATATTTATTTCCTGCCCGCTTCCTGTAATCTGGGAATAAATATTGTCATAAGACTTATTTGCAACTTTCTTTGCATAATTATCAGTGGTTTTCGTTAGATCACCATCTGCACCGAATAGTTTTTTCAGTTTTGCAACGGAGGCCTTCTTTACGAGATTCTCATTGGCTTTCATAGATCCATCGGAATTAACTGTGATTCCAACAGCTGCAAATTCTTCGGAATGATCTTTTGCAAGCTTCTTTAGCTGCTTAGAATAGTGAGAGATACTGTAATCAGATGATCTTTTCGCAGAATCAATCGTATTGTTATAGGTATCTACATAAGCAAGAATACTGTTACTTATATTTGTTTTATTTTCAGAATCACTATATTCATACGAGCTGAGATTCTTTGCGGCACGACGAAGGGCACGTCCATCTTCATAAGAAAGCTGTGTATTTGGATATTCACTACGTTTTCCAGTCTTACAGAGATCTTTATTTCGCTTGTAGTAACTACGCAGGTAATAACTCTGCGACAGGCTGATTCCAGTATTGGAATAGACGCTCATAGAGGTGCCTCCCTTCTTTTTATTAATCAAACATGGTAGAACTGTGTAGATTAAGAGTTATAATAATCTTATTAAAATACATATCGGCATAAAGAGGTAAAAAATAAATAGGTATAAAGTGGATTTTCGTAATTCCATAGCAAAATATCCGAAGAAGCGGTCGGTGGTGTCTAAGAGGTTCAGAAATTTGAGTACTTGGCGACTAAGGGGGGAACTTGCACATTTACTTCTGAGCATAAAAGCAGTAAAATAATAGAGTTAGTATGAATAAGAAGGCAGATTATTAGGAGGATAGGAACGAGATGGAGAAGATTAGCTTTGGCATAACAAAGGCGGGCTGCGAGGTATCGAAATATACCATCAGCAATAAAAATGGAATGAGAGTTGTAGCAACCGATTTTGGAGCAACGGTTGTTTCTATTTTTGTAAAGGATAAGAATGGTGTAGAGCAAGATGTAATTCTCGGATATGACGATTTCGCAAGCTATGAAAGAGAAGACTGCTTCTTTGGAGCAACAGTTGGAAGAAATGCCAATCGTATTGCAGACTCAGTGGTAACACTAGATGGCGTAGAATATCAGTTAGAGAAGAATGATCACGGAATCAATAATCTTCACAGTGGATCTAAGGGCATCAGTTTGTTCCCATGGGATGTAGTAGAACAGAAGGAAGATTCCATTACGTTTGAAATCTTAAGTGCAGATTTAGAGCAGGGATTCCCTGGAAACTGTACCATTCGTGTGACCTATGAAGTGACAGAGGCCAATGAATTCAAGATTACTTATTATGCAGTATCGGATAAGAAGACAATTATTAATTTGACGAACCATAGCTATTTTAATTTAGCAGGACATGAGAATGGAGATGTGTTAGATCAGGAGCTTCAAATGAATGCATCTGGATACACACCAATGATAGATTCCTTTGCAATTCCAACTGGTGAGATTGCAGCGGTAGAAGGCACACCATTTGATTTTCGCAAGAGTAAAACGATTGGACAGGACATCAAGGCAGATGATGCGCAGCTTCAATTCGCAAACGGATATGATCATAACTTTGCAATTGATAAAACAACAGAGGGTGTGGAGCGAATTGCTACTGCATACTGCAAAGAGACTGGTATTGCAATGGACGTATACACGGATCTTCCAGGAGTACAGCTATATACAGCAAACTTTGTCGGGGGACAGCATGGCAAAAACGGTGTAGAATACGTGAAACATTCTGCATTTTGTCTGGAGACTCAGTACTTCCCAAATGCAGCCAATGAACCTAACTTTAAGAGCCCAGTATATGATGCTGAGCAGCCATATGAGAGCATCACAGTTTACGCTTTTTCGGTAAAATAGTGCAGGTGTCGAAGGCGAAACACGTGAAGAAGAGCAAGTAGTATCATAATCAATAATAATAAGAAATGAATTGAGTGAATAAGAATGAAGATAGTATTTTTAGATGCCAAATCCATTGGAGATGATATAGACCTTTCGGGTTATGATACCTTAGGTGAAGTGGTAAAGTACGATTTCTCTTCGCCAGAGGAAGCTGCGGAGCGTACAAAGGATGCGGATATCATTATCCTAAATAAAGTGGAAATCAATGAAAAATCCATTGGACAGGCTAAGAACTTAAAGCTTGTGTGTGTAACAGCAACCGGTACCAACAATCTGGACAAGAAATACCTGGAAGAAAGAGGCATTGTCTGGCGTAATGTGGCTGGCTATTCCACAGAGTCAGTTGCACAGCATACGTTTGCTATGTTGTTTTATCTTATGGAGAAGCTGCGTTATTACGATGAGTATGTGAAGACAGAGAAGTACATTGGAGATACCAGCTTTACGCATTTTGCAAATCGGTTCCATGAGCTTTCTGGTATGACATGGGGAATTATCGGACTCGGAAATATTGGACGAAGAGTTGCAGACATTGCAAAAGCCTTTGGATGTCATGTCATTTACTATTCAACATCTGGCAGAAATACGCAGCCAGGCTATGAACGAGTATCTTTTGAAGAACTGCTTCACAGCTCCGATATCGTATCGGTTCATGCGCCATTGGATGAGAATACTACCGATCTTATGGATGCCAAAGCGTTTGCACAAATGAAAACGTCCGCCATTTTCTTAAATGCCGGACGTGGACCAATTGTGGTAGAAGAAGCGCTTGCAGATGCATTGGAGGACGGAGCTATCGCAGCAGCAGGCCTCGATGTCCTGCGAGTGGAGCCCATGAGTTCAGAGAATCCACTTAGACGCATAAAAGACAGTAATCGTCTTCTCATCACACCCCATATCGGATGGGCCAGTGTGGAAGCACGAACTCGTCTTATGAATATTATATTAGGACAGATTCAGGAATTCCTTACCAAAGAGGGAGTCCACTAAGGAAAGAGCGGTTGCCATATTCACGGCAGAATTTCTGACGGTCCTTTTCCTGAAAGCCACGATCTATCATCTGATAGTAATGATGTAAACGTGAATCATAGAGCTTTCCAGCCTCCTGGTACAGATCCAAAAAAGAGGCTGTGGAAGCTTCTTTTGTCCATGGATGCAGCCATGAGCGGTGTGCCAGATTCATTGGATCGGATACAAAGCGATGACAATCACTTGGAACCATTGGGGAAATGAAAGCTCGTCCAAATAAAGCATTTTCGATAAAACGAACAAGAACTTTTTTCTGACCAGAGGGATCATTTAATAAACGCGTTCCAGTGCGCATCCAAAAGAAGGCACCAAGCATCATACGTTCGTGTATGATAAGATCTGGATAAGTATTGCGATATGCATAAGTTAGCATTTTCGCAATGACGGATCTTTGGAGCGGCTGCAGATGTATCGTCTCGTTCTGATGGAATTCAGAGGGATGGAGCTGCTTCTTCATAAGAAGCATAGTATTATCCAGTTCAGTCTCAAGATATGCATGCTGGCCAAAGTAGTCCACCTGTTTGGGCGGTTCCGCCGGTGTATAGCTGGTATGGGCATATACATAAGGATGAATGGCACAATCCAAGGTGTAGTGACCAAGGAATCCGGAGAGATAGGCATCAGCAATTGCAAGCTGTTTCCATTTTCCAAGGAATAGTGTGCGGCTCTCCAGAAGATAGGAGAAGAATGCGCAGGTATTCTCACTATGGGCAATCGCACCAAGATTGTCCTTGTGCAGCAGATAGGATGGCAGATAATAAAAAAATACATCTGGCCCCTGTAAACCTAATGCAAAGGCGCTATGGTTCTGAAATAAGTTCTTGCGAATATGATTATGTGGGACGCGTTTGTATGCATCCACGCCAAAGAGATAATGCGTTGTAAATCCTGGCATATTGTAGCCTCCATTTGACAAATTAATAGATATCATTCCGTATACCCTTATTATAATGACTCCCTATGACAAATTCTAGTGTTTCACAAATTCTTCTTGAGAAAATATGCAAAGCCTGCGCTAAAAGTATGCTTAATGAGAAAGTATCTCAAGTAGAGTGAGCCAAAGAAAAACAAGGCTTCGAGTGTTGACATTGAATATGGTAGTGATATAATGAGATGTAGTAATGAAAACTACATCAAACATTAGGGGTAATTGGTGCGTTCCATAGACAAAATTGCAAAAGTGTATATTGGCTAGCTACAAGGGTATAGGTTTGAATATTCAAAAAATAGGCATTTTCCAATATACTACCAATTATAGTTGAACATGTAATGGGAAAATGCATAGAGAAAATAGCCAAAAATGTGAATATTAAGGTGTGTAAAAAGGAGTATATAAAATGTCTAAATTTACAGAAGAACTAAGTTACAAAGCAGAAAAACAAGCCATATCAGTTGTTGCCGATCAGATTATGAAGAAGATTGACAAGACGCAAAACTACGAGGAGCGATCAGAATTCTATTGTAAACTCGTAGATTACGCTGGCAAGTTTATCAAGGAAATTACGCCAGAACAAACTGCCAGTGTGAAAGAGTACGTATCAAATCCAAATAATAGATGGATGAAAATGATAAATAGTATCCTTGATAATACAGATCCAAGATATGGCAAGCGTTTACTTATGAGTCTTGGATATGAGGCTTTCTTTAGAGGTACAAAGCAAATTAGAGAAAGCAGAGAAAAATACAACTGTAACATACCTTGGCTTATCTTATTTGACCCAACTATGGCATGTAATATGCATTGTAAGGGATGCTGGTCAGGCACATATGGAAGAAAAGCTTCTCTTTCCTATGAAGAGATGGATAAGATTGTAACAGAAGGTAAAGAACTTGGTGTTCACCTATATATGTGTACAGGTGGAGAACCAATGGTTAAATGGAAAGAAATCGCTCAGCTTGCAGCAAAACATGAGGATTGTTTCTTTGCACTTTATTCCAATTCAACCTTGATTACAGATGAAGTTTGTAAGCAGGTTCAAGAGTTAGGAAATGTTACATTTATGCTTTCCATTGAAGGTACACCAGAGACAAATGATGCAAGACGTGGAGACGGTCACTATGACGCAGCAATGAAAGCTATGGACCTTTTGAAAGAACACGGTATTGTCTTTGGAACATCTATTTGCTATACAAGAGAAAATGTAGAAGCAGTTACGTCAGATGAATTTTTCCAATTGCTGACAGACAAAGGAGCACATTTCGGATTTTATTTCCACTTTATGCCAGTAGGAAACAACGCAGTTCCTGAACTTATGCCAACTGTTGAGCAAAGAAAGTACATGATTCATAGAATTAGGGAAGTACGTTCAGACGAATCTGACATTCAGTTCTTCCCAATGGATTTCCAGAATGATGGTGAATATGTAGGTGGATGTATTGCTGGTGGACGTAATTATTTCCATATCAATTCGAATGGGGATGGAGAGCCATGCGTATTTATTCATTTCTCAAATATGAATATTAAAGAGAATTCTATCTTGGAGATTTTACAAAGTCCATTATTTATGGCATATCATAAAGGACAGCCATTTAACCATAATCACTTAAGACCATGTCCAATGTTAGAAAATCCTGAGATTCTACAGAAGTTAGTACACGAATCTGGTGCACACCAGACAAATGTAGAATCCCCAGAGACCGTAGAGCATCTATGCGAGAAATGTAAAGAATATTCCAAAGAATGGGCACCAGAAGCTCAGAAAGAATGGGATAAGACAGAACATAAGACACCTGCTTATGAGAATTATGCAAAAGAAAACTAAAACCAAGGAGTCTAGCTGATGTTAGACTCCTTTTTCTTTCCCCATAGCGTACAAAAAGAGCGTCAGTGGCATGCGACTACAAAGTAATCGAATCTGATTCGTAAGCGCAGACAATATTGAGTATGAAAATTCCCAGTTGATAAAACCTGGGAATTTTTTGTGTAAAGGGTTGTAAAGAATACGTGATTAGGTGTATGGTAATTCTGTGTCTCTTGTAAAACGCTAGTAATAGATATACAAGGAATTTTCTAGGGAAGACACCTGACAGATAGTGGAGATATTATGCAAATTAGGTTCGTGTATGACAAAAAGAATAATATAAGAGTGGCAGTCGCTTTTGCAGTTGCAGTTGCACTCTATTTTTTAGCGGGAATTGCCTGGTGGACGATTCCGATATTTACAATAGCGTATTACCTGATAAAGAGCTTAAAGATTGATTTGAACGAGAAGCTCCCATGGTTGTGGACGGTGCTGCTTTTTGGTATCGGCGGAACGCTTACCATGTTTATGGTGCAGTATGTAATTTTGGACCATGAATTGTTTATGAAGACCAGTGATATGAAGCTGTTTCTTAACGTGCTCTGTATTGTGATTGTGTATCTGTTTGTCCAGCTTTTTACGAATAATACGGGATTAAGCTGCATCATTGCACATATATTAATGGTAAGCTTTGGTGGAATCAATTATTTTGTATATTTGTTTCGAGAGAATGAATTCACCTTCAGCGATATTCGTTCCATTGGAACAGGACTCAGTGTGGCGGGAAACTATCAGCTTGCGATACATGACCGAGGTGCTTATGTAATTCTTGGTTCGATTCTGTTTATCGGATTTGTGAGAAAATGCCATGTGACTTTTCAATCGCGTATGCAGATGTCCATCCTTGCAATGCTTACGATGGTAGCAATGGGATTATTTGTAGCGACAGCTACCACAGATGTGAATACAGAGACCTGGGAGCAGAAGGGATCTTATCACAATGGATATGTTCTGAACTTTGTTCTGGGAATACGAGACAGTTTTGTGGCAGCGCCGGAGGGCTATTCTCAGGAGGTAATTAAAAATCTGGAGGATAAGTACTCTGGAGATGGACAGGATTATGTGGCGGACACGGGTGAGGAGAAGAAACCGACCATCATTGTAATCATGAATGAGTCATTTTCTGACTTAAGTGTACTTGGAGAGCTGAAAACAAATGAGGAACTTACCCCATTTATCAATTCCCTAAGTGAGAATACTTTGAAGGGATATACGCTTTCCTCTGTGTTTGGAGCCAAGACACCAAACTCTGAATGGGAGTATATGACAGGCAATACCATGGCTTTTCTTCCAAGTGGATCGGTGGTATATCAGCAGTATATCAACAGCGAGCCAACTTCTATCGTATCGACATTGAAGAATGATGGGTATACCTGCGTATCTATGCACCCATACTATGCCACTGGCTGGAGCAGAAATCAGGTGTATCCAACTCTTGGATTCGATGAGATGCATTTCATGGATGACTTTGATGAGAGTAATGTAATTCGTGAATATATTACCGACCAGGAGATGTACAACCAGGTAATCAATCGCTATGAAAGCAAGGGCGTCAACGAGGATCTGTTTATTATGGGAATTACCATGCAGAATCATGGTGGTTATACGGATACTTACAGTAACTTTGAAGAGGAAATCTACAAAAAAGGATTGTCCTATACTGATGTGAACCAGTATCTATCACTCATTCATGAAAGTGATAAGGCGGTACAAAATCTCATTACATATTTCCAGAATATTGATGATCCAGTGGAGATCGTTTTCTTTGGAGATCATCAGCCAAGTCTGAATTCTGAATTTTATAAAATGATGAATGGGAAAGGCTTGTCTGGATTAACTGAGGATGAGCTGGAGAGTCTATATAAGGTTCCGTTTTTTATTTGGACGAACTATGAATCAGAGGCAAAGAGCATTGATATTACGAGTCTGAACTTCTTATCTACCATGACATTGGAGAGAGCAGGAATTTCGCTGCCTTCGTACAATCAGTTTCTGGCAGATATGATGGAGGTTGTACCGGCAATCAATTCCAGAGGGTATTATTCCAAATCTTCCGCGGGCTTTATCCATGTGGATGATGCCACTGGAATAGAGAAGGAATGGATTAATCAATATAATATTTTGCAATATAATTCAATGTTTGACAAGAAGGAACAGAGCAAGCAGTTTTTCCCATATTTGAAAGGATAGGAATATGAGATTAAATGAATTTCTACAATACGATAATATTGTGGTACAATGCCACGACAACCCAGATGCAGACGCGCTAGCCAGCGGATTTGCTGTCTATACTTATCTGAAGCATTTTGGAAAAAATGTATCGCTGGTCTATGGTGGGCAGTATAAGATTCAGAAGAGCAACCTGGTTCTTATGGTAAAGGAGCTTGAGATTCCAATTACTTATGTGACAGAGCTGGAAGAACCGGAGCTTTTGGTAATGGTGGATTGTCAGTACCAAGAGGGAAATGTTACGTATTTTCCGGCAAAGGTAATTGCGGTGATTGACCATCATCAGATTTGCGGAGAGTTACCACCACTGAGTGATGTCAGAAGTAACCTTGGCTCTTGCGCGACCATTATCTGGAATCTCTTGAAGAAGGAAGGATATGAGGCAAATAAGGATCGGAAACTTGCAACGGCGTTATATTATGGGTTATACACAGATACTGGTAATTTTACGGAGATTTTCCACCCGCTGGATAAAGCCTTGCGAGATGAAGCAATCTTTGATCGAAGCTTGATTACGAAATTTCGTAATTCCAACCTATCCTTGAAGGAGCTTGAGATTGCAGGTCAGGCATTGATTGGATATGAGTATGATGAAGTTCATCGTTTTGCGGTAGTTGCGGTGAAACCATGTGATCCGAACATTCTGGGTTTAATCAGTGATCTGATTCTGGAAGTGGATGCAATCGATACAAGTCTGGTATATAGCGTATTGTCGGTGGGCGTTAAAATATCTGTGCGAAGTTGTGTGAAAGAGGTGCGGGCATTCGAGCTTGCAGATGCAATTTGTACTGGAGTGGGCTCTGGTGGGGGGCATATGGAGAAAGCAGGAGGCTTCCTGCAATTGGATTTATTAAAAAAGGTATATAAATTGACAGAGGTGAAAGAAATTAATACGTTTTTAAAGGAACGAATGGTATCTTATTTTGAGACACGGGAAAAGAAGGCTATCAGAAATCAGAGTTCGCATGCTTATATTAAGGCTGTTGTATTTGATTTAGATGGGACCTTATTAGATACCTTACAGGATCTTACCAATGCAGTGAATGCGGCACTGGAGCATATGGGAATGCCTTTTCGCAGTATAGAAGAGGTTCGCACATTTGTTGGAAATGGCGTGAAAAAGCTGATGGAACGAGCAATTCCAGATGGGCTTGCTAATCCTCAATTCGAGGAAACCTATGCATTTTTCCGTGAATATTATGCAGCTCACTGTAAAGAAAATACATGTCCATATGATGGTGTCATTGAGTTGCTGGAGACACTGCGTCTACAGGGAAAGAAGATTGCTATCGTATCCAATAAAATGGATCCAGCGGTGAAAATCCTAAATCAGGACTATTTTGCGGGATTGACGGATGCAGCAATTGGTGAGAGTGAGCAGATTCCAAAGAAACCAGCACCGGACATGGTGCAGAAGGCACTGGAGGAACTGGGAGTGTCGCAAGAACAGGCAGTTTACGTGGGAGATTCCGAAGTAGATGTCCAGACAGCAGCAAATAGTAATATCCCTTGTATATCAGTAACCTGGGGATTCCGTGATCCGAAGTTCTTACTGGAGCATGGGGCAGAGCATTTGATTGATCGTCCAGCTGAATTGCTGGATATCATATAGAATAGATATGAACCACTGTTGGTGTATAGGAAGCATGTACATTGCAGTGGACTCTATTTCTTTTGGCACTTTTTTGGTTTAAAGCGAAAAAGTGCTTGCGTTTTTTTGAAAAAACCGATATGATAGTGTACAAAATAAATGGGTTATATGGAGGATAAAGACATGGAAAGTAGAATTTCAGGACACACAGGACTTTTAGCATTGATTGGATCACCAGTAGGGCATTCTGGATCACCAGCAATGTATAACTATAGCTTTGAGAAGTTAGGTCTGGATTATGCTTACGTGGCTTTTGATGTAAAAGAAGACAAAGTGAAAGATGCGATTGAGGCAATGAAGACCTTCCATATGCGCGGATGTAACGTTACCATGCCAGATAAAGTGGAAGCAGCCAAGTACATGGATGAGTTATCACCAGCGGCACAGATTATCGGTGCAGTAAATACGATCGTAAATGATGATGGTAAGCTCACCGGTCATATCACCGATGGGGAAGGCTTTGTTCATAACTTAAAGGATCATGGAATCGACATCAAAGGGAAGAAGATTACGGTAGCCGGAGGCGGTGGAGCAGCTACCGCGATTCAGGTACAGTGTGCATTAGATGGCGCAAGAGAGATAACTATTTTCAATATTAAAGATGCATTTTTCGAAAGAACCTTAGCGACGGCTGAGAAGATTCGGAAAGCGGTTCCGACCTGTGTCGTAAATGTATATGATATTGCAGACACTGCAAAAATGACAGAGGAGATTCAATCCAGTGATATCTTTGCAAATGCAACCATCGTTGGAATGAAGCCAATGGATGATCAGAGTGTGGTAAAGGATTTAAACGCGTTCCGCCCAGGACTTGTAGTTGCGGATGCAGTATATAATCCAGAAGAAACTAAGCTCTTAAGAGAAGCAAAGGAAGCTGGATGCACTTGTGTTGGTGGAAAAGGAATGCTTTTGTGGCAAGGAGTTGCAGCATTTAAGCTTTACACAGGACAAGAAATGCCGGTACAGGAAGTGAAAGAAAAGTTTTTTAGTTAATTAAATTGGGACGGGGTATTTCTCGATTCGAGACGGGGTTTTTATGAAAAAACCCCGTCCCGAATCAGAAAAAACCCCGTCCCAATTTGAAATTATAGGAAGTTGTGGCGAGCGAGAACACTTAAGATGTTGCGCCCTTCTTCTGTTCCTTCGATGATTCTTCTAGCGCGTTTGCTATCACCAATGTTGACAACTTCAACGCTGGTATTGGAGAATGCTTCTTCAATTTCTGCAAGTACAGGTGTATTTGCTCTCATTCCAAGACATACGAAGCCATAATCAAATGGAATCTCTTCGATGCTACCTTCTGGATTCTTCACAATATACTTATCATTCTGTACTTCCTGAAGTGCAGTGTTAGTCATCTGACGAACATTGTATTTGGACATTTTAGCATTGGTATCACATTTGGATACTGGGTCTAATCCGTTACCAATCATTGGAAGCATCTCAACCATGGTCACTTCAGCACCTCTTGGTGCAAAGAATTCCATAACATCAAGGCCTACGGCACCACCGCCGATAATTGCGACTTTCTTCCCAGTCAGATCTTCTGGATACTCATTAATGCGTTCAATCATTTTCAGAACGGTTGCAACATTGCTGTCTTCTCTATCTACTAAGTCATGAAGACCTGTAATTGGAGGTAGTGTGGGTACGGAACCAGTGGCATTTACAATCACATCCGGATTCAGATTTTTTACAAACTCTACAGTTGCAGCAGTATTTTTGAAAATGAATAGATTGCGAAGTTTGCTTGCACGGTGAATCAAGTATTCAGGGAAATCAGCAAGACGTTTCTTATCTGGAATCTTGGAGATAACAGATGCAAGTCCACCAAGTTCTGATTTTTTCTCAATAAGGAAGGTAGTACATCCAACTTCTGCAGCAGTACATGCAGCTTCAAGACCAGCTGTTCCACCACCAATCACAACAACATTGCATGGCTTATTGATTTTCTGCTTCATGTAATCCTCACCACTGTTAACAGCAGGATTAATGGTACAACGAATTGGCTGATTGAGTCCAATACGATGGCCAGCACAACCGATGTTACATGAGATACATTTACGAAGGTCACATTCATGACCAAATTCTACTTTATTTACCCATTCTGGATCTGCGATAAGTCCACGACCCATACCGATGAAATCAGCATCTCCCTTGGCAAGAATATCTTCTGCAACTTGCGGATTACGGATATTACCAACGGTCATACATGGTTTGCCATATTTCTCTTTTACAGCTTTTGCCATGTAAGAACGCCATCCATCTGGAAGGTAGTTAGCATCGATCTGGTACTGGATAGAACCATTGAGACCACAGGATACGTCGAACATATCGACTTCTTTCTCAAAATATTGTAAGTACTCTAAAGTATCTTCTAAGGTATTGCCGCCTTCCACCATCTCATCTGCACTGATACGAACGATAATAGGATAGAAAGGGCCAACGTGTTTACGAACTTCTTCGATTACTAATTTGGCAAATCTTGCACGATTCTCAGGTGTTCCGCCGAATTCATCAGTTCTCTTATTCATGGTAGGAGAAAGAAACTGGCTGATTAGGTAAGAATGTCCAGCGTGAATTTCTACTGCGTCAAAGCCACAGGTTTGAGCACGCTTTGCAGCCTCTCCGTATTTTTTCACAATGTGCAGAATCTCTTCCTTTTCCAATGGTCTTGGAACTTCACCGTTTGACTTAGATGGAATATCGGAAGCAGATACTGGCTGCATGCCAATGCGGGAAGACATAGCAGATGCACCAGCATGATTTAATTGGACTGCGATACAAGCACCATGTTTGTGTACATTCTCACATAACTTAAATAATCTAGGAATGTAATTATCCAGATCAATACGAAGCTGGGTTGTTCCGTTTGAGCCCTGTGGGGAATCAACGCTTGCATTTTCTACGATTAGAAGGCCGGTGCCTCCTTTCGCGCGCTGTTCATAATAGTTAATATGAAGAAAACTCATTTCACCATTCTGCTCACCATAGTTGGTACCCATTGGGGTCATAACGATACGATTTTTTACAGTCATGCGGCGAATGGTCATTGGTTCAAAAATATGCTGATAGTTACTTCTCATTTGATAATCTCCTCTTAAAATCAGATAAACGGGTTTATTTGAGGTTGGTTCATAACGGGCGTGTTATTAATTTAACAATAGCTTGCGTACTGAAAAAAGTCCAATCGATTTTTTGGCAGGAAATGATAGAATTTATCTATTGATTGTGCTAGGATGAAGTCAAAGAGGGGAAATCCTGAGAAAACGTATCGTAAACGAGGTGTCGATTATGAATCTAAGTCAGTTACAGTATTTTGCAGTATTAGCAAAAGAAGAACATTATACAAAAGCAGCGCAGATACTGTCCATCACGCAGCCAAGCTTAAGCCATGCAATTGCAGAGCTGGAAAAAGATTTGAACACGAAACTCTTTGAGAAAAGCGGTAGAAATGTCGTGCTGACCAGATATGGAAAAGAGTTTCTCCCCTATGTGCAGGAGTCACTAAAAGTCTTAGATGACGGTGTAAAAAGGACGAAAGCATTAAATGGAAGTAAAGAGGGAGAGATTCATCTTGCTTATATATACACCTTGGGTAATAGCTTTGCACCAAGAATGGTTCGCGGTTTCTTAAATGCATATCCAGATTATCAGATCGATTTTCATTTTCATGTGGGGGCTACGGGAGAGATATTAGAAGGGTTGAAGGCGGATCAGTATGATATGGTATTTTCTTCATACTCGGACCGGGAACCAGAGATGGATTTCATACCAATTGCCAACCAGAAGCTGGTAGTTGTTGTGCCAGATGGACATCCATTATCCATTCGTAATAGTGTAGATTTACGAGATACCATTGCGTATCCACAGATCTATTTCTCCAAGAAAAGTGGACTTCGCCCAGTAATCGATCAATTATTTGAAAAAATAAATGTGTTTCCACAGATTGCATACGAAATGGAAGAGGACGGAAGTATGGCAGGGCTGGTAGCACAGAACTTTGGAATTGCAGTAATGCCAGACATTCCAATTCTAAAGAATATGAACGTAAAACGCCTTACTATTGAATCTCCAGAGTACGAGCGTTACGTATACTTGGCCAAGATGAAGAAACGCTACCTGTCACCAGTTGCAAAAGCCTTCATCCAATATGTAGTGCAGGAATCTAATATCCCAGAGATATAGATGGCGAAGTCATTTGGGTATTTGGTTGTTATAATATTGCCATTTCTCAACATAGATAGAAAAGCCGCAGAGTGCTAGCGTATATTTTCTTATGGGCGAAGAATAGTAAAAAATATACGCTAGCACTCTGTGGCTTTTTATTTAAATGGAAATAGCTTAGTATCTTGCATTTTTCACGAATTGAATCAGTCGTTTGACAGCCGGCAACTGGTACTGTCCCTTCATGTAGCCCATGTAGACGGTATGGGAGAAGGTCTCATTTGGAATCAGGTGCTTGATCAAAATGTCGTCTCGGTGAATGCTGGTTACATCAGCGACGAGGGCAATGCCGAATCCTTCTGCCACAAGAGAAGCAATACCAATCTCGTCTGGAGACTCACAAATGAATTCTGGAGAGACATTATGCTTACGGAAAAAGTTCCGTGTGTATTTTCCAAGTCCAGAGGAACGATCATAGCCAAGGACTGGGTAATGTTTGAAGACATCGGAAGTGACAACTACCTTCTCAGAGAGTGGATGCTCTTGGGGAAGAATCACCACCATCTCTTGCTGTATAATAGGAATAAACTCAATGTTCGGTTCATTTTCAGAGAAAGAACCAAAGATCAAATCATAGGTACCATTCTTTAATCCCTCGATATTTCTTGAGGTGATATCCTGATGAAAATTGAATACAACGTTCTTATTTTGATCTTCAGTAAGAAAGGAGCGGATTGTTTTCGGTATATAAGAACGGGCAAGTGGGGAAACATATGCAATATCGATATGTCCGCCATCGGTAGCAATCTGCTGCATTTTAGTTTCTGTGCGTTGTACTTCATTCAATATCGTAGTAACGTGTTGCAAAAAGACTTGTCCTGCTTTGGTCAATTGTATATTACGTCCTTTTTTCTCAAATAGCAGGACTCCCAGCTCATCTTCCAGGGAAGCAATGGATCTGCTCAAGGAAGGTTCGGAAATATTTGCTTTTTCAGCCGCCTGATTAAAGTGCTGAAGGGTTGCTGCGTGGTAAAAATATTGTAATTGATTGAGAGTCATGATTAATAGCCTCCATAAATATAGATACAAACTATTGATTACAAAAATAAGGGTTGATTTTTAGACAATTATAACATGATTAGTACAATAACGCTATTAATAAACAACAAAAATAGCATTGGAAGTATCACTTGCCCTGGACTATAATGAATATACCAGAGGTTGTTAAGTTTTTAACAAAACGGGCGTGGCGTTAAGAACAAAGCCGAATGAACGGCAATCAATCACTATATTTCATGAATATGAAAAGGAGAAAAAGTATTATGGCAGAGAGATTAACAGGACACACAGAGCTTATCGGATTAATGGCTTACCCTATTAGACATTCCAGTTCACCAGCAATGCATAATGAAGCATTTGCATATCTTGGTCTTGATTATGCATATCTTGCATTTGAAGTTGACAACAGCACATTAGAGGATGCAGTAAAAGGTCTTCGCGCATTAAAATTGGTAGGTTCAAATGTATCTATGCCAAACAAAACAGTAGTTGGACAGTATCTGGATAAGTTATCACCAGCTGCAGAGCTTTGTGGAGCAGTAAACACAATTGTTAATGAAAACGGTGTATTAACTGGACATATTACAGACGGTATCGGATTCATGCAGTCATTAAAAGACAATGATATCGATGTGATTGGAAAGAAGATGACCATTGCAGGAGCAGGCGGTGCAGCAACTGCAATTGAAATCCAGGCGGCGTTAGATGGAGTAAAAGAGATATCTATCTTTAATATCCATGATAAGTTCTGGGAAAATGCAGAAGCAACTGTTAGAAAAATCAATGAGAGAACCGATTGCAAAGCAACTCTTTATGATTTGGATGACAAAGAGAAATTAAAAGAAGAGATGGATTCTTCTTATATCTTTGTAAATGCAACTGGCGTTGGTATGAAACCATTAGAAGGAATGTCCGTTGTACCAGATAAATCATTCTTCCGTCCAGAACTCATTGTAGTTGATGTACCTTATTCTCCACTTGAGACTAAGATGAGATCTATGGCAAAAGAAGTTGGATGTAAAACCATGAATGGTCTTGGAATGATGTTATTCCAGGGTGCAGCAGCATTCAAGCTTTGGACTGGAAAAGAAATGCCTATCGAGCACATGAAAGAAGTGCTAAATATTAAATACGAATAAGAAATAAGAAAAGTGGACAAAGCAATGTCCCCCACTAGAAAAAGGAGAACAATTATGAATAAGAAATATTTGCCAAGCGCACTCATTCTTTATTTGAATTACTTCATCCATGGTATTGGATGTTCAATTTTAAGTCAGCAGGTAGTAAAAGAAATGCTCGCCAAACAATGGGGCATGGAAGATGTTATGTCAGTTACCGCAATCGCAGCAGCTCTCGGTCTTGGTCGACTGATCTCTCTGCCATTTGCAGGACCATTATCCGATAAACTCGGACGTCGCGCTTCTGTAGTAATTGGATGTTTCTCTTACGTAATCTTTTTTGTAGGAATTGCATTTTCACCAAACGTAATGGTTGCTTATGTTGCAGCAGTTCTCGGTGGTATTGCAAACTCATTCCTGGATACTGCTACATATCCAGCAGTAGCTGAGATTATTAACAAATACACAGGTATTGCTACCATGGGAATCAAATTCTTTATTTCCATTGCACAGCTTCTGATGCCATTCTTCTTAGGTATGGTTGCTGGTTCTGCTATGTCTTACCTGATGTTACCAGTTATCGCAGGTATCGCAATTGCAATTCTTGGTGTATTAGCTATCTTTGCTCCATTCCCAGTAATTGAAGGAACTGGAAAACAGGAGTCTCTGATTGCAAATATTAAAAATGCACACTTCTCAGTAGAAAGTGTTGCCCTGATTTTAATCGGTTTCACAAGTACAGCAACTTTCCAGTTATGGTTAAACTGTGCACAGACATTTGGTAAAGAAATCGCAGGTATCCCTTCTGAAAGCGTATCTATGATGCAGACATATTATTCAGCAGGTACTATGGTAGCCTTAGTAATTACCAGCCTTTTAATCACCAAATTCAAACAGGTTCGTTTCCTGTTCATTTACCCAGCAATTTCTGTAGTAATGCTCATTCTTGTATACCTTATCAAGAGTCCAGCAATCTGCTATGTTGGTGCATTCGTAATCGGATATGCAGCAGCAGGTGGTGTACTTCAGATGGCAACTGCAACAGTTAACGATTTGTTCCCAAGAATCAAAGGAACTATCACAAGCTTAGTAATGATCGCATCTAGCTTATGTAACTACACAATTTTAAGTGTAGCTTCCAAAATGAGTGCTCAGGGTGTTATTATTATGAATATCGTAATCACTGTAATCGGTGTATTACTTGCATTATTTGTTAACTTAAGATATGGAAAATTAGTAAACAAAGCTTCTGAATAGAAAGGATGGCCAATATGAGCAATTACGTAGAGGTTCGCGGCGTTAGAATCGGCGAGGGCGTACCAAAGATCTGTGTACCAATCGTAGGTAAAACAAAAGAAGAAATTATCGTGGCAGCAAAATCTTTTGCTGATGTGAAAATGGATGTTGTGGAATGGCGCGTGGATTGGTTCGAAGGAGTATTTGACTTCGCAAAAGTAGAAGATGTCTTAAAAGATCTTCGCCCAGCACTTGGCAATACACCAATTCTTTTCACTTTCCGCACCTCAAAGGAGGGTGGCGAGAAAGCAATTGAGCCAGCAGCGTATGTGGAATTAAATAAGAAAGCAGCTGCAACCGGACTGGTGGACTTAGTGGATGTGGAAGCCTTCACAGGAGATGAATATGTGACAGAAATCATCAGTGCAGCTCATGAATCAGGAGTAGCTGTAGTAGCTTCTAACCATGATTTTGATAAAACTCCTGATAAGGAAGATATTGTATCCAGATTATGCAAAATGCAGGAATTGGATGCTGATATTCCAAAAATTGCAGTAATGCCTCAGAGTAAGAAAGATGTGTTAACACTTCTTGCAGCTACGGAAGAGATGGTATCAGAGCATGCAGATCGCCCAATTATTACCATGTCCATGGCGGGGACTGGATTAATCAGCCGCCTTTGTGGTGAAGTGTTTGGCTCCGCACTTACTTTTGGCGCAGTAGGCAAAGCTTCTGCACCAGGTCAGATGAACGCAGCAGACTTAAATACCGTATTGAATCTGATTCATACCAGTATGTAATATGTGTTTCGCCGAAGAATAGCCACAGTATTGAGCTTCCATTTGGGGCTTGAACATGCTGTGGCTATTGGCGTTATAAATCGTTGTAAATGAAAAAGGGAATTGATATAATAAGGCAAGAGTACTAGTTGCGAAGGAGGGCTCCATGAAGAAAATCATACATTGGATCGACGAATATTTAGAGGAATCACTGATGGTCATTATGTTGATGGCAATGACGCTGATTATGGGGATTCAGGTGATTTCCAGATATGTGCTGGGAATATCTCTTTCCTGGTCAGAGGAGATTACACGATATCTGTTCATCTGGTCTGCATTCTTAAGTGTAAGTCTTTGTACGAGAAAATGCATTTCTATCAAAATCGATCAGTTCATCAAGATTTTCCCGCGACGTGGAAAAGCCTTATTTAAAGTATTGAATCTGACTATAGAATTCATATTTTTTGTGTATCTGATTCCCTATGCATATCTATATTTAAAAGCGACCATTGATAGTGGACAGGTCAGTCCTGCATGCGGCATCCCAATGTACTATGTGCAATCCGCACCACTTATCTGTTTTACATTATGTGCCTTTCGTCTGATTCAGAGATGGGTAGGCGAATGGAAGGTAGTTCTAGATAAGAAGCAAGAAGAGCCGGAAGAAGGTGACATTGCTTCGGTCATTGAAGAGGCAGCAGCAGAGAGAAAGGAGAACTAGATGTCAGCAATCGTTGTATTTATCATATTTGTAATCTGCTTGCTTATTGCGATTCCAGTCTCTATTTCTCTTGGAATTGTTGCGGTATTACCAGGGGCGTTTGACGGCTCCTTTACCGCCAGTGCAAGCTATGTGATTCGCTCCATGTTAGGTGGAATTGACAGCTTTCCATTACTTGCAGTGCCAATGTTCGTGTTAGCAGGAATTCTTATGGCACATGGTGGAATCTCCAAGCGTTTATTTGATGTATTTTCCTATTTCCTTGGAAAACGTACCGCGGGCATTCCGATCGCTGTGATTGTCACCTGTCTGTTCTACGGTGCAATATCAGGCTCTGCACCTGCAACAGTAGCAGCAGTCGGAAGTATGACCATACCGCTTTTGATTGAACTTGGATATGACAAGCGCTTCTCCACAGCAATTGTGGCAGTAGCGGGTGGTCTTGGTGTAATCATTCCACCAAGTATCCCATTTATTATGTATGCCATGGCATCTGGAGAATCTGTAAGTGATCTGTTTCTGGCAGGGATTATTCCAGGACTTATGATAGCAGTGCTTCTGATGTGCTATGCATTTTACCACTGCAAGAAACATGGAGAAGACCATGAGCGGATTAATGAGAAAATTGATGCACTTCATGCAAAGGGTATACTTCGTGTATTGAAAGAGAGCTTCTGGGCACTGATTAGCCCAGTGATTGTATTGGGCTGTATCTATAGTGGAATTGCTTCCCCAACAGAGGCAGCGGTTATCTCCGTATTTTATGCACTGATTATCAGCCTCTTTGTGTATAAAACTATTAAAATTACAGAGGTTTGGGGAATCTTTGTGGAAGCCATGAAGACCTATGCACCAATTCTGTTTATCCTTGCAGCGTCCACTGCATTTTCCAGAGTATTGACATTGATGCAGGTGCCGCAGATGGTGAGTGGATGGATTCTTGGACATTTTACCAACGAAATCATTCTCCTTCTAATAATCAATTTGTTCCTGCTAATTGTAGGAATGGTGATGGACACCACACCGGCGATTCTGATTTTGACTCCAATCTTGCTTCCAATTATTCAGAGTGTGGGAATGAATCCAGTACATTTCGGAGTGATGATGATTGTGAATCTTGCTATTGGATTTGTAACGCCGCCGATTGGGGTGAATCTGTTTGTGGCAAGCTCTCTGACAAAGGTTCCGGTAATGGATATTGCCAAGAAAGCAATGCCAATGATTGGATTTTTCCTGTTGGCATTGCTGCTGATTACATTTATTCCGCAGATTAGTCTATGTTTATTATAGCTGAATAGCTTGCATGCCATCGTCTAAAGGAGACAGAAGAAATATGTTAAATAAAGGATTCAATTTCAAACGTAAAATGGCAAGAATAGGTGCAGTGGCATTGATTGGGGGACTCCTATTTACAGGCTGCGCCACAAACAAAGGAGAGCAGGAGGCACAGCGCTATGCGTGGCCGCTAGGAACTTCCAGCCCAGAGGATACAGTAACACAGATTTATGCAGAAAAATTTGCAGAGGAAGTGGAGCGGCTTAGTGATGGTACAATGAAGATCTCCGTATATGCCAATTCTATACTGGGTGGAGACCGAGAATTGTTAGAGTCATGTAAGGATGGAGACATCCCATTTGTAGTACAAAACACAGCGCCACAGGTAACCTTTATGCCAGATACCGCAGTATTTGATATGCCATGTCTGTTCGATACCATCGAAGATGTGAGGGAGCATGTGGATGATCCGAGCTTCATGGACATGATTCAGAATGTGTACGCAGATGGTGGATATGAACTGCTTGGTTATGCAGACCAGGGATTCCGTGTTATGACTACCAACAAGAACATCGGAAGTGTGTCTGATTTCAAGGGACAGAAGATACGTACCATGGAGAATTCCTATCATATGATGTTCTGGAAACAGCTTGGGGCGAGCCCGACACCGATGACATTCTCAGAGGTATACATTGGACTGCAGCAGGGAACCATTGATGCACAGGAAAATCCATACGAAGTTGTTGTATCCAACAAGTTATATGAGCAGCAGGACTATGTGGTAGAGACGAACCATCTTCCACATCTGATTTCACTGATTGTCAGTGATGAATTCATGCAGGCGCTCTCAAAAGACCAGCAGGCGATTATTCGGCAAGCAGCAGAGACCGCCAAACAGTATGCTAGAGCTCAGTCTGATGAACGTATTGCATCTCGTATTCAAACAATTGAGGACAGTGGATCAGAAATTGTGAAATTGGATGAAACGCTGCATAGTGAGCTTCGACAGAGAAGTAAGCCTGTGTATGAGGCAATTGAGAAAACAGTATCGGATGATCTGATTGATGCGTATCTCGGAGATTTGAAGAATCAGATAAAATAAATAGCTTAAGAGATGTTGCAGACAAACTTCATGACACAACCACTTTAAAGTGGTAAAATATTTCTCTTGTAAAAAGTAAAAGTTCTTGTTATAATAGCCACAACGTTCGATAACTAGAAGTTCGAACAAGGGAATAACAGGGAGAAAAACGATGGATAAGATTGAAGCAATTCGAGAGAAAATTGGGGAATGTGATGATGTGATTATCGAGCAGCTTGCTGTTCGTATGAGCCATATCCAGGACATCATTTCATATAAGAAGGCAACCGGAATTCCGATTCTTCAGCCAGAGCAGGAGAAGAAACAGACGGAGGTCTTGAAAGCAAAGCTTGGAGATAACGAATTCGAAGAAGAGATCCTAGATATTTTCAAGTACATTGTAAAGAATAGCCGACGTATTCAGGCGAAGAGCTTATTTGATTATAATATCTTTTTGATTGGATTCATGGGTGCTGGAAAGAGTACCATCGCAGGCGAATTGAAAGCAAAGCTGGAAATGGATCGTGTGGAAATGGACGAAATGATTGTTGAGAAGCAAGGGATGTCTATTTCAGAAATTTTTGATGAATACGGAGAGGCATATTTCCGTAACCTAGAGAGTAATACACTGATTGAACTGCAAAAGAGAAAGCAGACCATTGTATCCTGTGGTGGTGGTGTGGTTATGAGACCGGACAATGCAGACCATATGAAGAAAAATGGGCGTGTTGTATTGCTGACCGCAAAGCCAGAAACCATCTTTGAGCGAGTAAAAGACAGCGATGAGCGCCCGATCTTAAATAACAATATGAATGTAGAGTTTATTTCAAGTCTCATGGATAAGAGACGGGAGCGTTACTTTGATGTGGCAGATGTGGTAGTTGAGACGGATGCCAAGACAGTTACACAAATTTGTGAAGAAATCATTTCTAAGCTGATTCAATTGGACAATAAAGATGAGGCTGCAAAAGAGAATTAGAACGAGATAGTAAATGCCCACTTCGTATGTGTTCGTATGCGAAGTGGGCTGATTTTATATTGTAATATGATATTTTTCCATCCAGTAGTTCAATTGAATGAAATATGCCATCAGCTGTGGACCGGCCATCAGCTGTCCGAACCAAGGCTTGCCGTATTCAGCAGGAGCTTGGAGAAATTGCAGAGTTTTTGACTTATCCAGAAGCGGAAGAACCGGAGCATTGGAATTGTTTATGATTTCCTGCATACCTTTGATTAATAAAGCTTCATACCCAGGATGGTAGGTCTTGGGGTAGGGACTTTTTTTGCGATGCAGTAAATCAGCTGGAAGAAGATCCTTGCAGGAATCCCGCAGCAATGCCTTTTCTGTTCCATTTTGATACTTCATGTGCCATGGTACATTGAATACATACTCGATAATTCGATGGTCGGCAAAGGGAACACGTGCTTCAAGACCGGAGTACATGCTGGTGCGATCCATACGATCCAGAAGAGTCTGCATGAACCACTTGATATTTAGATATCCGATAACGCGGCGGCTTTGTTCTTCTTTGGATTCATCTGGAAGAAGTGGCGCATGACTCTTGGATTCTTCATAGCGCATTTGTGAATAAGCAGCCAAATCCAGATCGCGAACCGCATCCGGATTCATAAATGTTGTTCGAGGCGTTACATCGGAGGACCATGGAAAACCATTCTTATCTAAGAGGTCTTGGCGATAGAACCATGGGTAACCACCAAAGATTTCATCGGCGCACTCGCCAGTTAAAGCAACCTTGTTATGCTTGCTGACCAGATGACAGAAATAGAGAAGAGAGGAATCCACATCGGTCATACCAGGCAAATCTTTAGCATCCACTGCGGTAAACAGGGCATGATACAGAGTGGATTCGTCGCATTCCAGATAATTGTGATTGGTGTGATACCAGGTAAGCATTTTCTTCACATAAGGGACATCACGTTCGGGTTGGAAGGAATTGGACTTGAAATATACATCATTTTCCTTGAAATCGAAGGAAAACGTATTGAGGATCTGCCCTTTTTTCTTCAGATATTTATAGGAAATTGCTGTGACAATGCTGGAATCAATGCCTCCTGACAGAAAGCTGCAAACAGGAACATCGGATACCAGCTGCCTTGTAATAGCGTCCTCCACTAGAAAACGCGTATGTGCTACAGTGTCTTCATAGGAATCATGATGTTCAAAGCTTTGTAGATCCCAATAGGTGTCGTCGGTGATTCCACTATGGCTAATGGTGAGAAAATGACCAGGAAGAACTTCCTTCAATCCCTTGAAAATGCCATGGCCTGAGGTATGGGCAGGACCAATGGAAAGAAGCTCCTGTAAGCCCTGCTTCTCTATCGCAGGAGTAAAATCAGGGTGCTCAAAGCAAGCCTTCGGTTCAGAGCCGAAAAGCAAAGTGGAATTCTGGATGGTGTAAAAAAGCGGTTTGACGCCCACGCGGTCACGATACAAAAGGAGCTGCTTGAGGCGTCCATCCCAGATGGCAAAAGCAAAAATGCCATTAAGTCGATTCACAAACTCGGGTCCATAGTGCATATAGCCATAGAGAATGACTTCCGTGTCTGAGCTGGTCTCAAAAATGTATCCATTCTTGGAAAGCTCAGGAATTAGCTCATCCGTATTGTAGATTTCGCCATTGTAGACAATGGTATATACCTGACCATCCATTTTCCGAGTCATTGGCTGATTTCCGCAGATAATGTCTCGAATACTGAGCCGACTATGTGCCAGACCAACATTCTTATCTAGAAAAATGCCATGGCTGTCATTGCCCCGATGGGCAAGAACTCTACGCATCTGTTCCAGACAAGTCTTCCAATATTCTTCATGTTCCAGATAATTTACTTTATAATTATAAAAACCTGCAATTCCACACATAAAATTCTCCTATCTAGTTCTAGTTTATGCAATTACAATGAAGAAGATACAAAGAGAGTGACTATTGATTTCGAAAATCGCTGGGAGTCACGTCATATTCCTGTTTAAAATAGTGGGAAAACGCTGCCTGACTAGGAAATTCCAGCATATTTGAAATACGCGAAATAGAATAGTTACTGTCAAGGAGCAGCTGTTTTGCAAGATTTAGTTTTTTCTCGCGGATATACTGTGTAGGAGTAACGCCCAATTCTTTATGAAATACCGTAGATAGGTATTGAGGGGTACATTGACATTCTTTGGCCAAAGTAGAAAGTGTAATGTGATCATAAAGATGATTGGCAATATAGCGAATGCATTTGGTTACAGGCAGACTTCGAGAAGCATGTGCACGGAAGCGCTGAACTCGCTGGGTGAAATCACGTAGGGCAACAAAAAATAAAGACAATGCTTCATTCTCATGGAGCGTTGTACCAAGCTTCTGCAAGTAAGCATCGCTTAATCGAAGTGCTTCCGCCTCTGGTAATCCACCGACGATGGCATAACGTGTCGCTAAAGTGATTCCGCTTACGACAATAAATTGTGCCTGCTGCACGGGATTATTCGACATATGGCCAATTTTAGGGGCGAGCATGCTGGATTCCCTCAACACGGTCTCTAGATTGGCAAGATCCCCATTCTGCACACAGTTAAACAGCTTCAATTCCTGCTTATAGTTCGGCAGAGCCGCATTGAATTCACTCTGTACGCCAATGGAAGCATAATATATTTTCGCAACATCTTTAGGAGTACTCATGTTTCCCCTCCCCCTCTTTTAGTTCAAACTATAAATAGATTATAATACAAATTGTTGGTAAATACATGAAAATACATATAAAAATGTGAAAAAACAGATAAATGATTTTGGAGACTTCACATATAATCGAAGTATAGGGTAATGGTTTTTACAAAATAAAGGGGGTAATTACTATGAGAAGTCAAAAAGGTGACAAAGCAAGTGCGCACTACATGACCACTGGCGGTGAAAGGGCCAGCTACGGATTATATTTCGTAGGGCAGAACATTTTCTACATTTTTATCTATTTCTATTTGGCAACATTTTTCTTGGATATTGGAATCAGTGCCATGACTGTAACGGTTGTATTGTTGATTGTAAAGGTTTGGGACGCTGTAAATGATCCAATATTTGGAGGGCTGGTGGATCGCGTAAAGTTTAAGAAAGGGAAGTTCCTTCCATGGTTGAAGATTTCGTTAATCTTCATACCTATCGCAACCATCTTAATGTTTGCAATTCCATCTGGAATTCCAAATGGTGCCAAAATTGCATGGGCAGTAATCGGCTATATGTTATGGGATACCGCATATACCATCTGCGATGTACCAATCTTCGGTCTGGTAACCACTATGACCAATAATCAGACAGAGAGAACTACATTAATGTCAATTGGGCGTGTCTCTGCAATGTTTGCCAGCGCAGTGGTAGCAATTGGGGTACCTTCATTCCGTGAAGCTATCGGTGGCTGGTTACCAACCATTATTGTACTTTCCATCATTGCACTTATTACGATGATTCCAATTTGTTTAAAAGCAAAGGAACGAATCGAAGCTCCGCAGAGTGAAGAAACAGTGGGAGTTGGTGCAATGTTCCGCTATCTTGGGAAGAATCGCTACTTACTTATTTTCTATATTGCATTATTTATCAGCTATGCAGCAAATATTCAAAGCGTTGTTGCTTTGATCTTTGCAAGAGAATGCCTTGGAAATGAAGGAATGCAGTCGCTGCTGTCTTTGACGACCATGATTCCAGCGCTTCTTCTTGGTATGTTAGTTCCAAAAATGTGCCAGAAAACAGATAAATTCAATTTGTTCTTCGGAAGTGTCATTGCCTCCACAATTTTAGGTGTGATTGCATATTTTGTTGGATATCAGAATACAACAGCCTTTTTAGTTATGGCCTTCTTAAGAGGAATTCCTTTGGGATTATGGACAATTACCATGTTTATGTTTACACCAGATTGTGCAGAATATGGTCATTATAAGACGGGAATCAATGCTTCTGGAATCACATTTGCAATTCAGACTTTTAGTGTCAAATTAATGACAGCAGTGGGAACTGCATTAGGAACCTTCTGTCTAGGTCTTATCGGATATGTGGAAGGAGAGAATGCAGTACAGGCAGCAGGTTTTGCAGATAAACTGTGGATGGTATTTGCAATTGTCCCAACGATTGGACTCTTGATTTCCATTCCAATCCTATATCAGTATAAACTTCGAGACAAAGATGTATCCGTTATGGCGCAGTACAATGAAGGCAAACTGAGCAAGGAAGAGGCAGAGGCACTGATCAATCCTCAGATTAAATAGCAGGGAAAGAGAATGCGTATGAACGTAAATAATAAGGCAAAGGATCTTGTGTCACAGATGACATTAGAGGAGAAAGCGGGACTGTGTTCCGGCAAGAATTTCTGGGAGACAAAAGGAATAGCAAGATTAGGAATACAAGACCATATGCTGACAGATGGACCACATGGACTTCGTAAGCAATTAGGTGGTTCGGATCATCTTGGAATTAATAAAAGTGTGCCAGCTACGAGTTTTCCAACAGCAGCAACCAGTGCTTGCAGCTTCGATTCGGAGCTGCTGCACGAAATGGGAGAGGCGTTGGGGGAGAAATGTATTCGGGAGCAGGTATCCGTAATTTTAGGACCAGGTGCAAACATCAAAAGAAGTCCTTTATGTGGACGCAATTTTGAATATTTCAGTGAAGATCCATACCTGGCAGGGGAGATGGCAGCAGCCTGGATTGATGGTGTACAAAGCAAAGGAATTGGAACGTCTTTGAAACATTTTGCAGCGAACAATCAGGAAACCAGACGAATGTCCATCGATAGTGTAGTTGATGACCGTGCACTACATGAAATCTACCTAACTGCTTTTGAAAAGGCAGTGAAACAATCACAGCCCTGGACAGTAATGTGTAGTTATAACAAGATTAATGGTACCTATGCCAGTGATAATAAGTGGCTCTTGACTGATGTTCTCCGCACAGACTGGGAATTTCAGGGGCTTGTCGTAACAGACTGGGGAGCCAATAATAATCGTGTGAAAGCGTTAAATGCCGGAACGGATCTCGAAATGCCATACAGCGGGGAAGAAAATACCAAGCGAATCATAGCAGCTGTCAAGAATGGAGAGATTCCAAAGGAGCAGGTAGATGCTGCAGCAATAAGAGTGGTAGAGATGGCACTAAAAGCTCAAGAAACAATGGAACAGGCACAAAAAGTTCCATCCACCCGAAATGAGCAAATGGATCATGAGCTAGCACGAAAGATTGCCAGGGAGTCCATGGTACTTCTGAAGAATAAGGGAATTCTTCCGTTGAAGAAGGAGACCAAAGTATTATTTCTTGGGAAAATGGCCAAAGAACCAAGATATCAGGGAGCAGGCAGCAGCAAGATCGTACCAAGCTTTCTGGATAATGCATATGATGCAGCGGTGGAAGCAGGTTACCTAGTGGAATATGAGCCTGATTATAAGAAAGTGGAAAGTGCAGAAGCATTGGCAAAGGAGGCCGAGGCAGTAGTCATTTTCGCTGGTCTTCCAGATGAATATGAGAGTGAAGGCTATGATCGAACAAATATGGATATGCCAGAGGAACAGAACCAATTGATTGAGGCAGTAGCCAATGTGAACCAAAATGTAGTGGTGGTGCTTCAGTGCGGAAGTCCTGTGACACTTCCATGGAAGAATCAGGTAGCGGGAATTCTTCTCGCTTATCTTGGCGGGCAGGCAGGGGGACATGCCACTGTGGATTTGCTATGGGGAAATGAAAACCCATGTGGAAAACTGGCAGAGACCTGGCCAGTGTCACTAGATGACACCCCTTGTAGAAAATATTTTCCAGGACATACCAAATCTGTGGAATATCGAGAAAGCATTTATGTAGGCTATCGCTATTATGATACGGTAAAATGTCCGGTGAATTATCCATTCGGGTATGGACTTTCTTATACCACATTTGAGTATAAAAATATGACAGTGGTGGAAAAGGCAAAAAACAGATTTGAAGTACAGGTGACAATTCAAAACACAGGAAGTCATACAGGAAAAGAGATTGTACAACTCTATATTGAGAAGAAATCCAGCAAGCTCTTTCGGGCAGAAAAAGAATTAAAGGGATTTACCAAAGTAGAACTTTCACCAGGGGAAGAGAAAATAGTCATATTGAAACTGTCCGAGGAGAGCTTCCGCTATTATAACTCAGTAGAGAAACAATTCTGTGTGGAGGGTGGAGAATATACCGTACTTGCTGGAGCGTCTAGTAGGGATCTTCCATTGTCAGCAAAGGTAGAAGTACAAGGCGATGGAAAGGAAGAATTGTTAATTCCTTTAATGAAAAAATTATCAGAGTATTGGTTGAAGGAACACCCATATCAACAGAATGAAGAGCATTCTGTTGTATTGTCCACAAAGCAATTTGAGATTCTGTTGGGGCATCCAATCCCACCAGAGGAACGTAATACAGCAGAACCATTTACAATAGAGTCTACAGTGGAGGATATGAAGGATACCTTCACCGGAAAGCAAATGATCAAACAGATGGAAAAGGCCATGGGGGGGCTGGTTGCCGATAATACAGATGCAGGGATGGAACGAATGGCAAGAGAGATGATGTTCTCCATGCCACTGCGGTCACTGACTATGACTGGCGCAATGAACCTTAACCAGGTAGAAGGTCTGGCAGAAATGGCAAATAAACACTATATTCATGGATTAAAGAAGCTGTTACAGAAATAAGAACAATTATAATTCCAAAATACCTTCATATACAGAACTAGAAACAACACTAGATTATGTATATGGAGGTGTTTTTATATGCAAAATTGTCTGAAAATTTAAATTGAACTATTGATGTATTGACGAGAACAGAATATACTAAAGTCAACTAATACTTAAGGACTAGATGCCGCCTGGAAGCACTTGTGACCAAGCAATGGAGGAAGTTCAAATGAATAATAAATCAAAAATAGATGATTTCATAAACATATATAGTCAGGCTGTCAATATTGCCTCTATGGGAATTCATGTGGTCGATTTATATACAAGAGAGATGTATTATTCCAACGAAGCTGGTTTCCAGCTTCTTGATTTGGAACCATGTGACTATCATGGGAAAAGGTGTTATGAAGCATTCTTTGGAACGGATACGCCCTGTGAGAATTGTAGATTAGAAGAAACTTTGCAGGGAGAGATGAAGCATTTAGCTTATTATCCAGATCAGGACAAGTATTTTTTTGACCAATACAGCCATAAGTAAATGGGATGGAAAAGATGTTCTAATTGAATACATTACAGATATCACAGAAGAAAAGAAAGTGGAAATAGAGAACAAGAAGAAGGAGCTGCTGCTGGCAAATTCAAGCAGCAGAATTGGAGCTGCCTTGAAAAACTCTAATATGACGCTTTGGGAATATGATTATACAACAAAAAGAGTGAATTTTCTGGAATCTACTGTGAGTTTATTTGATGGAAAATCTTATATGGACAATGTCCCAGAATCTGTAATTGCAGCAGGATATATACATCCAGATTCGATAGGCGCATTTCGCGAGATATACCAGAGGGTTCCAGTAGAACAGACCGTACTAAGCTGTGAAGTGAAATTTCTCACAGGTAGTGGAACCGAGGGTGAGTGGCGAAAGCTTGTGCTAACTCCAATTATAGAAAATGGGGAGGTTGTGAAGGCGATTGGTTCTTCTACAAATATTACAGCACAAAAGGAGAAAGAGCAGCAATATAGAAGAGTTCTTGAACGATTGAACGAATTAAGGGATCGCAGCCTTATTGGAAAGGGACAGTACAATCTTACAAAGAATTGTTTATTAGATATAGAGCGAATTGATGAGAACTGTATTGAAATAGAGAATGATACACCCTTTGATATGGCTCTTGAGTCGATTATTCAGACTGCGGCTCGTGAGGAAGATCAGAAACGGATGAGAGATACGGTGAATCGTCGTCAGTTGATTCTGAATCGTGCGTTAGGTAATTTGGAAGCAGAAATAGAGTATTTAAGAAAAAGAAAGGACGGAACATTATTCTGGGCAGCTTTGAAATATACTTTGTTTGAGGAACCAGAGACAGGAGAGGTAATACTGTTCATCTACAGTATGGACATCTCAGAACAGGTTCAAGAACGAGAGATACTAAGCAGAATCAGTATCATGGAGTATGATAGTGTAGCTCTGATTGATGTGAAAAGTGGCAGGTTTGTACTAAGAAGACCAACCAATATACGCATTATCGAGAACAGCAAATTGAATGAGGCTGGAAATGATTATGAAGAAAAAATAGAGAGTCTCATTATGGATTACGTAGTGAAATCAGATAGAAAGGAGCTAGAAAAAGCCCTAAGTTTGGAAAATATCATAGCTCAGCTTCAAAAGAAGGACGTTTATGAAGTATCCTATTCTGTATTTTTAAATGGGGAACATAGGAGAAAACGTCTTGTATATTGCTATCTGAGTATGGACAAAGAGAAAATTTTGTCCTATTGCAGCGACATTACAGCAATTTATGAGAAAGAACAGAAGCAGCTAAAGAGGATTGAAGAATCCCTTCGAAAAGCAAAGATTGCCAATGAAGCAAAAACTACTTTTTTATCTAGAATGAGTCATGAGATTCGTACACCAATCAACGCAATTATTGGTATCGCAGAATTGGAGAGACAGGATGTAGAGAATGGGCAGCTTACCAATAAGCAGATTCTGTCCTATATCGAGGACACAAAGAATTCTTCGGAGTATTTATTAAGCCTTGTAAATGACATTTTGGATACGGCTAAAATTGATAGCGGTAAAATGGAACTACATCCAGTATTAGTCAATGCAGAGGACTTCTTGTCAACAATTATGATTCTTTCACAGCCATTAGCTAACGCAAGACAGATTAAATTCGTTGTGGAACGTAAAACGGTATTTCATGTGAATTATCTTGCAGACGGGGTGCGGGTACAGCAGATTCTGATGAACTTATTGAGCAATGCATTCAAGTTCACACCTCCAAATGGCGAAGTGCGGCTCATTGCAGAAGCGGTGGCGACAGCAGAAAGAACTACAAAAATAAGATTCCAGGTAATCGATAATGGAATTGGAATGAGTAAGGAATTCCAGAAGAAATTATTTCGGGAATTTGAACAGGAAGGAGATTCCAATACCTCAAGAACCACAGGAAGTGGATTAGGACTATGTCTGGCAAGAAAGCTGGCGCGCATGATGAATGGGGATATTGTCTGTGTCAGTGAAAAAGGAAAAGGAAGTACATTTATAGCAACGATTGAGGTAGAGAATACGTCAGAGGAGAAACAGGAGCATGATGTACAGGAGGAAGTAAATAGCAGAGGAATAATCAACTTCAACGGTATACGAATACTTCTTTGTGAAGACCATCCTTTAAACCAAAGGATTGCAAAAAGCCTGCTGGAGAGAAAGAACTGTATTGTGGATATTGCAGAGGATGGAGTGATTGGTGTTGATAAGTTTGTAAAAAGTGAAGTCGGTTATTATAAAATGATTCTGATGGATATTCGTATGCCAAATATGGATGGATTAGATGCCACAAAACGAATTCGTGAATTGAACCGACCAGATGCGAAGACAGTTCCAATTGTGGCAATGAGTGCCAATGCATACCAGGAAGATGTGCAAATGTCATTGAATGCAGGAATGAATGCGCATCTTGCCAAACCGGTAGAACCAGATGCACTGTTTCATACGATTGCGAAGTATACGTATGCAGAGTCGATTCCAGAAGAGCCAATACATAGAGCTAAGATTCTATTGGTGGATGATGTGGAAATAAATCTACAGATTTTGGAGAAAATTATTCGAATTGATTTTGAGGTGGTAAAGGCAATAAACGGTAAGGAGGCGCTGAAGAAATTGCAGGAAAACAACGATATTGTTGCAGTAGTTACGGATCTTCAGATGCCAGTGATGGATGGTTTTGAACTGATTCGACAGATTCGAAAAGAAATCAAGTATGATAATATTGCAATTCTTGCCAATACACAGTATGGCGATCAAAAGCAGGAGAAGAAGCTGCTTCAAATGGGAGCAGATGATTTTGTGTATAAGCCAGTGGAACGAACATTGATTTCCAGTCGTCTGAAGAATGTTCTGGCAAGAAGAAAGCTAATGATTTAAGAAAGCTTTTGTGATGTCTCGGATGCTTCGAATTGATTTACAAGTAGATACTGAGAAATAGTCGGTATAAAAAGCCTTCATTTACAGATACTAGACATAACACTAGAAAATGTAAATGGAGGTATTTTCATATATGAAAGCAACTGGTATCGTCCGTAGAATCGATGATCTTGGCCGTATCGTAATTCCAAAAGAAATTCGAAGAACATTGCGAATTCGTGAAGGTGACCCGTTGGAAATATTCACAAATCGGGATGGGGAGATTATGTTAAAGAAATACTCACCCATTGGAGAACTGGGAGAATTCGCGGCAAGTTATGCGGAGAGTCTTGCACTTACCACAGGGCATCTGGTGTGCATTACAGACAGGGATTATGTAATTGCAGCAGCGGGGCCGAAAAAGAAAGAATATGAAGGAAAGCCTTTGAGCAAGGATTTGGAAGCACTGATTGAACAAAGAGGAATCGTACAAGCCGCAACGGGTGAAGGAAGCTTTATCAAAGTCACTTTGGACGATAGCGAGGAGTTCACAAACGAAGCAATCGCAACCATAATCTGCAATGGAGACAGCATAGGTGCAGTGGTAATATATGGAAAGGAAGAAAAGAAGTTTCATGGAGAGGTAGAAAAACAGCTGGCAATATCTGCAGCGCAATTTCTAGGAAAACAGATGGAACAATAGGAGAAAACAAATGATGTATTTTCCAGGGAGCGATGGAGTCAGGACACAGAGGACAATCCGTGTCCTGATTGCATATTCTTGCTAAAAAGGATAAAATAACAGATAGGACGTAACAAAGGAGAAATCTATGGCGAAGAAGAAAAAAAGGAAAAAGCAGCATCGTTTTTTCTGGTTTATGATAAAACTCCAGATTGTGCTGATGCTCTTAGTTCTCGCTGGACTTGCGTATTACTTTTTTGGTGGTTATGCGGTAACAGTACAGGAACTGAAGAAGGAAGCCGTTGAGCTTGTGGAAAATTCCACGGAAACGACCTTTATTCCATCACAGACCTGTTCAGTATATGACACGAATGGCACCTTGGTCTCCGAAACCAACGGAGAAAAGAATGCAGTTTACATAAAATACGAAGATATACCAGCTGACTTTGTGACAGCTATGGTCAGCATTGAAGATAAGAAGTACTATAAACATTATGGGGTTGACTATAAAGGAATTCTAAGAGCTGTGAAAGCCGCAGTGGTGAAGGGAGAAGCAAGCCAGGGAGGAAGTACCATCACCATGCAGTTAGCAAAGCTGATCTATTTGGATAGTAGTAAGACCTGGCAACGTAAGGTCGAGCAGATATTTGTGGCAATGGAATTGGAGAAGCGCTACAGCAAGAATAAGATTATGGAGTATTACCTCAATAATACTTATTATGCCAACGGATATTATGGGATTGAGGCAGCATGTAAGGGATACTTTAATTGTGAATTATCCCAGTTGGATCTTTCTCAAATTGCATTTCTATGTGCTATACCCAATAGCCCCACTTACTACGACCCAGTGGTGAATATTGGGAATACCATTGAACGACGGGATCTGATTTTGAAAAATATGTTGAATGATGGCAAGATTGATCAGGGAGTGTACGATGCAGCGGTGGCAGAAGAGATTGCATTGAATCTTGCACCAGAAAATACAAAGCTGCGCAATAATTACGTAGATACCTATACATACAATTGTGCTACAAAAGCATTTATGAAAAATGCAGGGTTTGAATTCAGAAATAACTTCAGTTCTGATGAGGAGGAGAAGGCATACGATAAGGAATATGATGATCTCTATACCACCTGTCAGAAACAGCTATATAGCGGTGGGTATAAAATCTATACCTCAATTGACCTGCAGAAACAGCAGGAATTGCAAACATCTGTAGATAATTCTCTGGCATCCTTTACGGAAATTGGAGACAGTGGAATGTACTCGTTACAGGGCTCAGCGGTGTGTATTGATAATAATACCGGTCTTGTGGTTGCCATTGTAGGTGGGAGAAGTCAAGACGTCAAGGGTTATACCTTAAACCGGGCATATCAGAGCTTTCGGCAGCCGGGAAGTAGTATTAAGCCAATACTTGATTACACGCCAGCCTTTGAACGTGGTTATACACCAGATTCCATTGTAACAGATGAGGAAATCGAGAATGGACCGCAGAATGCAAGCAAGACTTTCCAGGGAGATGTAACAATTCGATATGCGGTGGAGCAATCCCTGAATACGATTGCATGGAAGCTTTATGATGAGATAACCCCTGAGGTGGGGCTGCAATATTTGAAGAATATGAATTTCAGTCAGATTCGTCCAGAAGATAACACTCCAGCAACGTCTATTGGTGGATTTACCATCGGTATGTCAGCTTTAGAAATGGCATCTGCCTATGCAACCATCGAGAATGATGGCGTCTATCGGCAGCCGGACTGCATCAAGACAATCGTAGATGGAAAAGGAAACATAATATATACCATCGAACCACAGGAGACAGTCATCTATAAAGAAACAGCGGCACGAATGATGACAGATGTATTGCAGACGGTTATGACCAACGGACTTGGAAGAAATATGCAGCTGGATCAAATGATCAGTGCAGGCAAGACTGGAACAACCAACGATAACAAAGATGGATGGTTCTGTGGATATACCCGCTATTATACAACTGCAGTTTGGGTTGGCTACGATATTCCCCAGGAAGTACCAGGACTAGGTGGCGGCTCCTACCCAGGTGAAATCTGGAAGAATTATATGAATCAGATTCATCAGGGATTAACATCCTTGGAATTCCTACCCTATGCGCAGCTTTCGGAGGATTTCCAGCAGAGTGGTGACGCCAATCCGAATGAAAACCCTGAGTAGAATTACAAGAAGAAATTCAGATATAGTTGGAGAGAATCATAGCATATTATTAAGTAAATTTCGTTGATATATAACGGAAAATCTATGGAAACGTAGCAATTGCTATGGTATAATTTTTAAAGATTAAAAAGGAAAGTAAAATTTTAGGAGGTTTTTTCGATGAAAAAATATGGTTTTGGTGTAGATATTGGAGGAACTACCTGCAAAATTGGTTTGTTCGAGACAAGCGGAAAACTAATTGATAAATGGGAGATTCATACAAATACAGATAATAATGGCGCCTCTATCTTAAATGATGTTGCACAGGCAATTGCAAGCAAGATGGACAAGGAAGGAATTGTGAAAGAAGATGTTCAGGGAATCGGAGTGGGTGTACCTGGACCAATCAAAGCAGACGGAACGGTAAATCGTTGTGTAAATCTCGGATGGGATGTATTTAACGTGGCAGACAGCCTGACAGCAAAGACAGGTCTACCTGTAAAAGTTGGAAACGATGCAAATGTAGCTGCACTTGGCGAGATGTGGCAGGGTGGCGGAAAAGGTCATCAGGACGTTGTAATGGTAACACTGGGAACCGGAGTTGGCGGTGGAATCATTATCGGTGGTAAAATGGTAGCTGGAGCGACTGGAGCAGGTGGAGAAATCGGACATATCAATGTGAATGATGATGAGCCAGAAGCTTGTGGATGTGGAAATCATGGATGCTTAGAGCAGTATGCATCTGCGACTGGAATTGTGCGTCTTGCAAATAGAAAGCTTGCTTCCTGTGATACCCCAAGCTCACTTCGTCATATGAAAGCAGTAACAGCAAAGGATGTCTTTGATGAAGCCAAAGCAGGAGACAAGCTTGCGATTGATATCGTAGAAGAAGTAGGTAAAATTCTTGGCAAATCACTTGCTAATATCTCAGCTGTTGTGAATCCGGAAATCATTGTTATCGGTGGTGGAGTATCGAGAGCTGGACAGATCCTCATTGATGTTGTTCGCAAGAACTTTACAAATTACTGTTTCCATGCATGTATGGATACAGAATTCGCATTGGCATCACTGGGAAATGATGCAGGAATGTATGGCTGCATGCAGATGATTCTGTAACTCCAGTCAAGTTCAAATACAAAAGGAGCGACGCTCAAACTGATTCATCGGAAATCAGTTGGGCATCGCTCCTTTTTTCTTCGCCCCTATAGGACGCCGCATACATAATTGGGATTATTTCATACCACGCATTGATTTGTTCCAACCACGCGTGGAATGCATTGTCCTTTGATAGAAATGTTGGAAGTAGTTAGGAACCCTTTTCCTCTTAAAGGTTCTGT
>CAZTGP010000008.1:41324-67498 GCA_964613325.1 uncultured Roseburia sp.
CTTTGATAGAAATGTTGGAAGTAGTTAGGAACCCTTTTCCTCTTAAAGGTTCTGTACGTCAACGCGTTCGACAGACAGACACTCTTGTCCGTGATTCTGGGATTCAGTTACTGCCTTTTTCTCCCTCTAGATGAGTGCGCCTAGGATATATGCTTAGAGGCCGCTCCCAAAACTCGGAGTGAAGTGTAACAGAAATATTCTATGCTGTGACCTCGGACAGGTTGTCCGCGGCCTCTTATATCCTTTGCGCACTCATTAAGAGGGAGAGCAAAGCCAGTAGATTCACCCAGAACCACGAACAAGAGTGTCTGTCTGTTCGAACCTTTGACGAACGGAACTAATCATAAGAGAGGAAAAGGGTTCCTTACTACTTCCCATTTCTTGAAACGGCAATGCAGTACACGCGTGGTTGGGACAAATCATTGGAGTGATAGATTCCCCCAATTATGTATGTGGTGTCTATTCTGCGAAGGACTTCACGTGAGCAAGTGCCTTGCTTACAGGTGGAAGTGCAATGATAATCAATGTGATAAGTGCTTCTACGCCTAAGTAAGAACCGTTGTATGCGAGAGAGTATACAACTGAATTCTGTACAGGAAAATCCTCTGGAATGTAGGTTCCAAAGAAAATCCATCCGGAAAGGAAGGAGAAGAAGTATCTTCCAAGAACACCGGCAATGTAGCCTTTGATTAATCCATGTTTGGAATTGCAGAAAAGTCCAGAGAGACCAAGAGCACCGAAAGCAAAGATGTAATCAACAAGCATCTGAGGAACACTGATGATGTATGGATCAATGATTAACTGTAAGAAACCATAGGCGATTGCAGTTGTGATACCTGCACCAAGGCCATACCAGTAACCGATTAATACGATGAACAACATACTGAGTAATGTGATAGAACCACCCATTGGCATTTCAAATAACTTCAGCATAGAAGTAACGACACCAAGTGCAATTGCCATTGCGGAAAAAGTAAGCTGTTTAGCGTCAAACGCTTTCTTCTTCCCAAATAGAGCACATCCCAGTAAAAGAAAAGCAATCATAATAATTACAAGTGCTGTGAATCCAGCCATGGTTGGCTGATAAGTGGTATCGCCATAGTCATCGACGATTGCAGTAACAAAATAAGACATAAAAAATTCCTCCTTTTATTCGATTGCTTGCCAGGAGGATTCTTAACTCACGCTTCCTTACGCCGGTATTACCCGGTTCAAGTAATAAGGGTCGATATCTTTTCATAAATATCTCTCAGCCAAAGGCACCCCTAGCAAACTATTCATTTTTCAACGTCTCTTAGCATATCTCTTTTTATCCAAAACGTCAACAATGAAATGATCAAAAGAAAAAAATATTGACATTTGAAAAAACTAGAAATATACTTTGATAAGCAAATAGTTTGATAGTCAAACAGTTGCACAATCAAAATATAGTACAAATAAGGAGAATGTAACATGTTAGAAAAGATGAAAGAAATGATCGCAGACCAGTTAGGAATTGGAGCAGAAGCAATTACCGCAGATTCAAAATTCAAAGATGATCTCGGTGCAGATTCATTGGATCTATTCGAATTAATTATGGGGATGGAAGAGGAATTTGGAATTGAGATTCCTTCCGAAGATTTAGAGAAAATGTTAACAGTAAATGATGTTATGGAGTATCTGAAGAGTAAAGGTGTAGAAGCATAATGAAGTCAAAAATATGTGAACTTCTTGGAGTGAAATATCCAATTATTCAAGGCGGTATGGCATGGGTTGCAACTTATGAGCTCGCAGTTGCAGTATCAGAGGCAGGCGGACTAGGGATTATTGGGGCAGGAGGAGCACCAGCAGAATGGGTGCAGGAACAGATCAAGAAGGCGAAAGCAGCAACAGAGAAACCGTTTGGAGTGAACCTTATGCTGATGAATCCCGATGCAGACCGAATTGCTAAGGTTATAGCGGAGGAACAGGTAAAGGTTGTTACCACGGGAGCGGGTAACCCTGGAAAATACATGGATATGTGGAAAGCTGCGGGTGTGAAGGTGATTCCTGTGGTTGCCAGTGTGGCATTAGCAAAGCTGATGCAGAGGGCAGGTGCAGACGCAGTGATTGCAGAAGGAATGGAATCCGGTGGCCACATTGGACAGCAGACTACAATGACATTAGTTCCTCAGGTTGTGGATGCGGTGGACATTCCGGTAATTGCAGCTGGTGGAATCGCAGATGGCCGCGGTTACGCTGCAGCAAGAATGCTTGGTGCGGAGGCAGTGCAGATGGGAACACGATTTGTAACTGCAAAGGAATGCACAGTTCACGAGAATTATAAGATGAAAATAATCAAGGCAAAAGACATCGATTCAGAAGTGACAGGAACTGCAAATGGACATCCAATACGTGTGCTTCGCAATCAAATGACACGCGCTTATCTGAAAAAAGAGAAAGAAGGGGCATCTCTTGAAGAGTTAGAGCAACTAACGCTGGGAGCACTTCGCAAAGCAGTGGTGGATGGCGATGTCTTGAATGGAAGTGTTATGGCAGGACAGAGTGCAGGGCTAATTAAGAAAGAAGAGACCTGTGAAGCAATCATTCAGGATGTGATGGATGGAGCGAGACAGTTATTAGAACAAAGAGGTGAATAGAACATGGGGAAGACAGTATTTATGTTCCCAGGACAGGGCGCACAATACATAGGAATGGGAAAAGAATTCTATGAGACATATCCAAAGGCAAAAGCAGTATATGATCTGGCAAGCAAAGTGACTGGATTAGACATTGCGAGCTTGTGTTTTGAAGAAAACGAGAAAATAAATATTACAGAATACACACAAATCTGCATGCTTACAACGGAGGTAGCCATATGGAAAGTACTGACGGAAGCAGGAATCCAGGCAGATATGACGGCAGGACTCAGCCTTGGTGAGTATGGAGCACTGATTGCTTCAGGAACGATGGCTATGGAGGATGTTTTTGAGGTAGTTCGCAAACGTGGAATCTATATGCAGGAAGCCGTTCCCACAGGAGGCGCAATGTCCGCAATTCTGGGGTTAGAAGCCAAATTCATCCAGGAAGCATGTGAGAAAGTACAAAATGATACTAAGAAAATTGTGTCCATTGCAAATTATAATTGTCCAGGCCAAATTGTAATTACCGGTCAGGAACAGGCAGTTGAGGAAGCAGGAGAGCTCTGTAAGGATGCTGGTGCGAAACGTGTGATAGCACTCAAGGTCAGTGGACCATTCCATTCTACATTGTTGGAAGGTGCTGGCGAGAAGCTAAGCAAAGTATTAGAGCCAATTGAGGTTCATACACCACAGATTCCGTATATCACCAATGTAAATGCGGATTATGTGAGAAATGAGGCACAGGTAAAGGGAAACCTAGTGAAACAGGTCTCATCCTCTGTTCGTTGGCAGCAGACAATCGAACGAATGATAACGGATGGCGCAGACACATTTATTGAGATTGGTCCGGGAAGAACGCTTGCTGGATTTTTACGGAAAATCAATCGGGAGCTTACGGCGGTAAGCATTGACAAAATGGAGGATTACATTAGTTATGTTAACCAATAAAAACGCTCTTGTAACAGGGGCCGGACGAGGAATTGGAAAAGCCATTGCACTAGAACTAGCGGCGCATGGAGCATTTGTGATTGTAAATTACAATGGTTCCAAGAAAGCAGCGCAGGAAACCTTAGCAGAGATTACCCAAGCCGGTGGACAGGGCGTATGTGTGCATTGTAATGTGGCAGATTATGAAGCCTGCGGGGAGATGATTCAAAAACTTATCAAAAGTTATGGACATATTGATATCCTGGTAAATAATGCAGGAATTACAAGGGATGGTCTTCTCATGCGTATGAGTGAAGAAGATTTTGAGCAAGTTATAGATACGAACCTCAAAGGAACCTTCCATACAATCCGACATTTGTCACGTTATTTCCTAAAGCAGAAAGCAGGAAAGATTATTAACATTTCATCAGTGTCTGGAATTCTGGGAAATGCAGGGCAAGCGAACTATTCTGCTAGTAAAGCAGGCGTGATAGGATTGACGAAATCGGTGGCAAGAGAGCTGGCAAGCAGAGGAATCAATGTCAACGCAGTGGCACCAGGATTTGTCACTACTGATATGACAGACGTATTATCAGATAATGCGCGGGAAGCGTTATTATCCCAGATTCCGCTGGGAAGAGCTGGAGAAGCAAAGGATATTGCAAAGGCAGTGCTTTTTCTGGCATCAGAGGATTCCAATTATATCACAGGACAAGTGTTGTCTGTGGATGGTGGAATGGCAATCTAACAGGAGGAAAGAGAATATAGTATGAGTAGAAGAGTGGTTGTAACTGGGATGGGAGCCATTACTCCAATTGGATTAACGGTAGAAGAATTTTGGAAAAACATAAAGAAACAGACCATCGGGTTTGGAACGATTACACATTTTGACGCGAAGGAATACAAAGCACATCTTGCAGCAGAGGTAAAGGAATTTGAACCAAAGAATTACATGGAGTTCAAGGAAGCCAAGCGAATGGAATTGTTCTGCCAGTACGCAGTGGCAGCGACCAAGGAAGCAATTGAAGATGCGAAGCTTCAGATGGAAAATGAAGATCCATATATGGTGGGATGTGCCATTGGATCTGGAGTTGGAAGCTTGCAGGCAATTGAGAGGGAACATAAGAAGCTATTGGAAAAAGGACCAGGGCGCGTCAATCCACTTTTGGTACCAATGATGATATCTAATATGGCAGCAGGAAATGTATCCATACATTTTGGACTAAAAGGAAAAAGCATCAATGATGTAACCGCTTGTGCTACAGGAACGAACTCCATTGGAGAAGCATTCCGTGCCATTCAGTATGGGGAAGCAGATGTGATGGTCGCAGGAGGAACAGAAGCGGCAGTTACCCCAGTTGGAATAGCAGGATTTACTGCGTTAACAGCATTGTCTACGGTGGAAGACCCAGCCAAATGTTCACTTCCATTTGACAAGAACAGAAGTGGATTTGTCATGGGGGAAGGTGCAGGTATTGTAGTTCTTGAGGAATTAGAGCATGCCATAGCTCGTGGAGCACGAATCTATGCGGAAGTCGCAGGCTATGGATGCTCGGCAGATGCATATCATATTACTTCGCCTCAGGAGGATGGGGCTGGTGCCGCAAGGGCAATGACCAATGCCATGAAGGATGCTGGAGTGCAGCCAGATGATGTTACATATATCAATGCACATGGAACAGGAACACATCACAATGACCTGTTTGAGACAAGAGCAATCAAGCTGGCGTTTCAGGAGCATGCGAAAGATTTGAAAATCAATTCCACCAAATCTATGATTGGACATCTCTTGGGAGCGGCAGGAGCCGTGGAGTTTGTTACCTGTGTAAAAACCATACAGGAGGGATACATCCATGCAACGGTAGGATATGAGACACCAGATGAAGAAATTGATTTGGATTATTGCAAAGAGCCATGCCAGATGAAAGTGAACTACGCACTAAGTAATTCACTAGGGTTTGGCGGTCACAATGCAAGTATTCTACTGAGAAAGTATGAGGCATAGTATGGTGATATTAAATACAAGTGAGATTATGGAGATCCTTCCACACCGTCATCCATTTCTATTAATTGATACAATCGAAGAACTGGAGACAGGGGTAAGAGCCGTAGCAAGAAAGGCAGTAACCTTTGATGAACCATATTTCGCAGGGCATTTTCCAGGGAATCCGGTGATGCCAGGGGTACTGATTATTGAAGCGTTGGCTCAGACAGGAGCAGTAGCAATTCTATCTGAGCCTCAGTGGAAAGGAAAAACGGCGTATTTTGCAGGAATTAATAATTCAAAATTTAAGCGCAAGGTAGTGCCAGGTGATCTTCTGACACTTGAGACAGAAATTATCAAGGTGAAAGGACCAGTCGGAATCGGAAAAGCTACCGCCTATGTAGAGGGACAGATTGCGTGCATAGCGGAGCTGACATTTGCGATTGGCGAATGAAGATAAAATGAGTATAGTATTGAATCGAATTCGTAAGAAAACGCAGGAAAATGTAGAGAATACATATGTGAATCATCAGCCAGCACCAGAGCCACCAGTCATGATTAAGTGTCCTGCCTGCGGAAAGAAATTAAATCGAGACTATGTGGCAAAGAAAAAGTATATATGTTATGAATGTGGCTACTATTTCAGAGTCCGTGCCAATAACCGTATCAAGATGGTGATTGACCGTAATAGTTTTGAGAGCTGGTATGACGATATTGAGACAGAGAATCCATTGGATTTCCCACAGTATGAAGAGAAGATACAGACAACTCAGGAGAAGACAGGACTTGTGGAAGGGGTTGTAGTAGGCCGCGGGAAAATATATGGGGAAGAGACGGTGATTGGAGTCATCGATTCTAGATTCCTGATGGGAAGTATGGGGCATGTGGTTGGTGAGAAGATCGCGCTGGCGGTGGAGAAAGCAACACAGCTGAAGCTTCCGGTAGTCCTATTCTGCTGCTCCGGTGGAGCAAGAATGCAGGAGGGAATTGTATCCTTAATGCAGATGGCCAAGACTTCAGCAGCCATAAGGAAGCATTCTGACGCAGGACTTCTCTATGTGCCAGTTCTGACAGACCCAACAACAGGTGGAGTGACCGCAAGTTTTGCAATGTTAGGAGATATTATATTGGCAGAACCTGGAGCACTGATCGGGTTTGCAGGAGCGCGAGTTATTGAGCAGACCATAGGAGAGAAGCTGCCAGAAGGTTTTCAAAGGGCAGAATTTCAATTGAAACATGGATTTGTGGATGCAATTGTGGAACGAAGGGATCTAAAAAAGACATTGTATCGAATTCTTAAGCTACATGAACCAAGACAAGGTTATGTGAATTTTGATCCGTTAAGACAGGATGATGAATACGGACCAACCGAGCTTATGAAAGAGCGCCAGTCGAAGTCAACACCGCTTGAGGCCTGGGAGAAAGTAAAGGCAGCGCGCCATGTGAATCGTCTTGGAGCCCTGGACTATATTGAAGCAATCTTTGATGATTTTATCGAATTACACGGAGACCGCTATTTTCGGGACGATCCGGCGATTATCGGTGGAATAGCATGCTTGGATGGCCAGCAGGTTACAATCATCGGTGTTAATCGCGGAAAAGACATTAAGGACTGCATGGTACATAATTTTGGAATGCCTTCGCCAGAAGGATATCGCAAGGCATTGCGTCTGATGAAACAGGCTGAGAAATTCAATCGTCCTATTATCACCTTTGTGAATACGTCCGGCGCTTATCCCGGAATGGAAGCAGAGGCAAATGGACAGGGGGAGGCAATTGCCCGCAACTTGTTTGAGATGGCAGGAATGAAGGTGCCAATCCTATGTCTAATGATTGGAGAAGGTGGCAGTGGAGGGGCATTGGCACTTGCTGTAGGAAATGAAGTCTGGATGATGGAAAATGCAACGTACTGTGTATTGTCCCCAGAAGGTTTTGCATCGATTCTGTGGAAAGATAGCAAGCGTGCAAAGGAGGCAGCAGAGGTTATGAAGATCACTGCTGAGGATCTAAAAGAGCTTCAGATTATAGAGGATGTAATCCCAGAATATGGTGGAGCGGACCAAAGTGCATTAAGCTCAATTGCCAGCTACATGAAAGGAAATATGAAAGAATTCCTTATGAGACAGGATGGAAAATCAGGAGAGCAACTTGCCAAGGAGCGATATGCCCGTTTCCGAAAGTTCTAATGGTATAGACATGCAAAACAGCGGAATGCAGGAAGTCTCGCAATTATTTCAATATACAATTCAGGAGTAGATTATGAAAATAATAGGTACAGGAAGCACGCTTCCAAAATTAACTGTGCAAAACGATGATTTGGCACAGATCATGGACACATCTGATGAGTGGATACGTTCAAGAACCGGCATCGAAGCAAGACATTTGGCAGTGGAAGAGACCACAACATCAATGGGAATTGAAGCTGCAAATTATGCAATAGAAAATGCAGGGATTCATCCAGAGGAGCTAGATTTAATCATTGCGGCTACCGTATCTCCAGATCGTATTATTCCAACATTGTCTTGTGAGGTGCAAAGCGCATTGGGAGCGGTGAATGCGGTAGCTTTTGACATCGGAGCAGCCTGTTCAGGATTCCTGTTTGGTCTTGCCACTGCAGATGCTTTTTTCCAAACTGGACGTTTTCATAAAGCACTTATTATCGGGGCAGAGACATTGTCAAAGATGATGGATTGGAGTGATCGTAGTACCTGTGTACTCTTTGGAGATGGTGCGGGTGCAGTGGTGGTATCAAACGAAAGCGGACACTTGTTATCTATGATTCAGGGTTCAGATGGCGCCAATGGGATGGCGCTTTGCTGCCAAAATCGTCCGGTTAGAAATCCATATATCGATAATGATATGAAGTTTGACTATGTGCATATGGATGGGCAGGCAGTATATAAATTTGCAGTAAAGACCGTTCCGAAGGCAATTCAGGAAGCGTTGGAGGAAGCAAACACAAAAGCAGAGGAGGTTGCGTTATTCATTTTACATCAGGCCAATCTGCGGATTATTGAATCCGTAGCAAAAAGACTTAAGCAGCCCATTGAGAAATTTCCAACAAATCTTCAGGAATGTGGTAATATTTCAGCTGCCAGTGTACCGATTTTACTTGATAAAGTCGCTAAAGATGGTATGATAAAATCTGGAGACAAAATAGTTCTAGCTGGATTCGGTGCAGGTCTTACCTGGGGTGCATGCGTGATCCGCTGGTAGAGAGTAAGGAAAGGATCCTGCATGACATTAGATGAAACATTAAATGATCTGTTGGTGCGACTCTTCAAAGATTTGTTGGAAATCGAAGGCAAATGTTTGATTACAGAAGAATTCAAAGATATCAGTACCAATGATATGCATATTATAGAAGCAATTGGAGTAGAAGAGCCAAAGCGTATGTCGGAAGTGGCAAAGCTTATGTCAGTCACCATGGGAACGCTGACGAAAGCAATGGATGCGTTGACAGATAAAGGCTATGTAGTACGTGAACGTAGTACAAAGGATAAACGAGTGGTTCGTGTCAATCTTACAGATAAAGGAAAGAAAGCATATTATCATCATGAATCATTTCATCGCCAGATGATTGAAAATGTAAAGGGTGAGTTGAATGAGCAGGAAAGTACACTACTCATCTATGCATTGGCGAAGCTTGTAGATTATTTCCAGCTAATATATTACGATACAAATGAGGAGTCAGAATTTGTAGACTGGAAGAAGATAGAAGAGAATAAACCACACAATTAGACGACAGAAATATCTTCTTTAAGAAGCGTGGATTATGATAGGAAATGCAAGTTGCGAAGATGAATATTGCAAGATGAATTGTGAAAAATGTCGGAAAACCGCTAAATATAGCACTTCATAACGTTGAAGTGGTACAAAGTTGAAGAAAAAACGAATTTTTAGTTGTATAATCCTTCATAGAGTATTAAAATATCAATATCGATTATGAAAAAATATATGATAGAAGGAGATTAGGAATTATATGAGTTACGTAGATGAAGTACTCGAGAGAGTAAAAGCAAAAAATGCTTCTGAACCAGAATTTTTACAGGCATGTGAGGAGGTTCTAGAATCCTTACGTCCAGTTATTGAGAAGAATGAAGCAGTTTACAAAAAAGAAGCTTTATTAGAGAGATTAGTTGAGCCAGACCGCCAGTTCAAATTCCGTGTACCTTGGGTAGACGATAAGGGACAGGTTCAGGTAAACACAGGATACCGTGTACAGTTCAACAATGCCATTGGACCTTACAAGGGAGGATTACGTTTACATCCTTCTGTAAACATTGGTATTATCAAATTCTTAGGATTTGAGCAGATCTTCAAGAACTCTTTAACAGGTCTTCCAATCGGAGGCGGTAAAGGTGGTTCTGATTTTGATCCTAAGGGCAAATCAGATAGAGAAGTTATGGCATTCTGTCAGAGCTTTATGACAGAGCTTTGCAAATACATCGGAGCTGATGTTGACGTGCCAGCAGGTGATATCGGAACAGGCGCTAGAGAAATCGGATATATGTTTGGTCAGTATAAGAGAATCCGTGGAATGTACGAAGGCGTTTTAACTGGTAAAGGACTTACATATGGTGGTTCTCTTGCTCGTACAGAAGCAACAGGATATGGCTTACTATACATTACACAGGAATTGATGAAGAACCATGGTGAGTCTATGGAAGGCAAGACCGTTGTTGTATCTGGAGCTGGTAACGTAGCAATCTATGCAATCCAGAAAGCACAGCAGATGGGTGCTAAGGTTGTAACATGTTCTGATTCTTCAGGATGGATCTATGATTCAGAAGGAATCGATGTTGCATTATTAAAAGAGGTCAAAGAGGTAAAACGCGCTCGTTTAACAGAGTATGCTGCAGCTAGACCAAGTGCTCAGTATCATGAGGGACGTGGAGTATGGCAGATCAAATGTGATATTGCTTTACCATGCGCAACACAGAACGAGCTATTAATTGACGATGCAAAAGAGTTAGTAGCGAATGGATGTAAAGCTGTATGTGAAGGGGCTAACATGCCTACCACATTAGAAGCTACGAAATACTTACAGGAGAACGGAGTATGGTTCATCTGTGGTAAAGCATCTAACGCAGGTGGTGTTGCTACTTCTGCATTAGAGATGACACAGAACTCTGAGAGATTAAGCTGGACATTTGAAGAAGTTGATTCAAAATTACAGCAGATCATGGTTAACATCTATCATAATATCGATGACGCTGCAAAACGTTACGGTATGGAAGGCAACTATGTTGCAGGTGCTAACATCGCAGGCTTCGAGAAAGTTGCAAACGCTATGCTCGCTCAGGGTGTATGCTAGGCATTGAATACTTAATGAGCACAAGCCATAGGCGCAGTGCGAATATAGAACAAATAGAATAGCAATAATATAAGAATCCCACAGAGTGCTGGAAATAGGCATATTTGTGGGATTCTTTATTTGTGGCTATATGCATGTAGATGCAGTAGATAAGAGTTTATATGTCCAAAAGTAGATACAAAAGCGTGAATTGGTTGTTGATTTCTGGAAAATGATTTATAATGTACGTTAGCATGATTCCTTGGAAAATTCATAGAATTTCCAGAAGTTAATATGCATAAGGAAAAGAAGAATAATATGAAAAAAGACAATGAATTTTCACAGGATAATAATTGGACATTGGAAGATTTCGGAGCACTTGATGATCTAGAAGATGTCCAAGATGTAAACAAAGATGAAGAGCTCCAGGAAGAATCACAAGAGGATATCAGGGAAGAGAAAGAATTTCCTGATTCAGAGAGTGAGGAAGAGATCTATCCTGAAACAAATGAAGGCAAACAATCCAAGAAGAGCGTGGCGAAAGAAGCAGCCAGCTGGATTCTCACATTTGCAATCGCAATTGCAGTGGCATTAATCCTTCGTAATTATGTGTTAATTAATGCGAATGTGCCAACAGGCTCCATGGAGAATACCATTGTTACGGGTGCTGATATGTTTGGTTATCGTCTTGCTTATCTGAATTCAGATCCCGAGAGAGGGGATATTATCATTTTCAGATTCCCAGATAATGAGAAGGAGAAGTATGTAAAGCGAATTATCGGTCTGCCAGGGGAGACAGTGACCATCAATGAAGGCAAGATCTATATCAATGATGCAACAGAACCCTTAGAAGAAGAGTATCTGAAGGAAGACTGGGTAGAAGCAGCAGGACCATATGTATTTCAGGTCCCTGAGAATAGTTACTTTGTGATGGGCGATAATCGTAACAATTCATATGATTCCAGATACTGGGACAATACCTTTGTAACAAGAGAAGAAATTATTGGAAAAGCTTTATTTGTATATTATCCATTTAATCATATGGGAACACTGAACTAGGGGGAGGATTCGATGGTTACATTACTTGCAAAGTTATTTATCAAAGAGGAGCTTCCAGCAGAGAAAAAGAGAAGTGCATACGGAATGCTATGCGGCCTAGTAGGAATTGCACTCAATGTTTTGTTATTCATTGGTAAGTTCTTCGCTGGAGCCATTAGTAATTCCATTGCCATTACAGCGGATGCATTTAACAACTTGTCAGATGCAGGATCTTCTGCGGTGACTCTGGCTGGCTTTAAATTAGCAGAACAGAAACCAGATCCCCACCATCCGTTTGGTCATGGGCGAATTGAATACATATCAGGATTAATTGTTTCTGCCATTATTCTGATCATGGCATTTGAGCTGGTGAGTGATTCCATACAGAAAATTATTCATCCAGCTGACACGGAGTTCTCTGTAATTATAGTGGTTATTTTGCTGGCATCAATTCTAGTGAAGTGCTATATGGCATTCTATAATAGCAGCATTGGAAAACGTATAGGGTCTGCAGCAATCCGTGCCACTGCAACAGACAGTTTAAGTGATTGTATTGCAACAACAGTGGTATTGATTTCCACCCTTGTTGGTTATTACACAGGACTTCACATTGATGGTGTGTGTGGTTTACTTGTAGGACTTTTCATTTTCTATGCAGGATTTTCAGCAGCAAGGGATACCTTAGCACCGCTTCTAGGCCAACCTCCAGAGAAAGAATTTGTGGAGCGAATTCAAGAGATTGTTACAACATACGATGAGAATGTAATTGGAATTCATGATTTGATAGTACATGACTATGGTCCAGGAAGACGAATGATTTCACTTCATGCAGAGGTCCCAGCGGATGGGAATATTATGGAACTGCACGATATTATTGATAATATCGAAATGAAACTTACAAAAGAATTGGGTTGTGCAGCCACCATTCATATGGATCCAGTTATAACGAACGATGAACATATTAGTACCTTAAAGAAACAGACGATTCAGATTGTAAAGGATATAGATCCAGTGATCTCTCTTCATGATTTTCGTGTGGTAGAGGGAGAGACACATACCAATATTATTTTTGATATCATTGTTCCATTTCATTTCCGTTTGTCAGATGAGGAAATCACGGATTTAATCAAAGCGCAAATACAGAAGCAAATGGGCGAGGATCATTTCGCGGTAATTCAGGTGGACAAAGACTATAACCAGTCAGAGGAATAGGAAAACAAAATGAATATCATGGATTATGACACGGTTCGACTGGATGAAGAGAATCTGGCAGTAGTTATAATTGACCAGACCAAGCTTCCAGGAACCATAGAGATCATTTCATTAAAGACAGCAGAAGAGATCTGGAATGCGATTTATCTGCTTCAGGTAAGAGGTGCACCAGCCATTGGAGTAGCAGCTGCTTATGGAATCTATGTGCTCGCAGCACGCATTGAGTCTGAAAGCTACGATGCATTTTATCAGGGATTCACAAAATACAAAGAGTATCTGAATTCTTCAAGACCAACAGCTGTGAACTTATCCTGGGCATTGAACCGCATGGAACAAGTATGCAGGGATAATGCAGCAAAATCTGTAGCAGAGATCAAAGAATTACTGAAAAAGGAATCAATAGAGATTCAAGAGGAAGACATCTGGGTGTGTAAGATGATTGGAGAGCATGGACTTTCTTTAGTAAAGCCTGGCGATGGAATCCTCACACATTGTAATGCAGGACAGCTTGCCACCAGCAAGTATGGCACCGCAACAGCTCCAATTTATTTAGGACAGGAGCGTGGATATGGATTTCATGTATTTGTAGATGAGACAAGACCGTTGTTACAAGGCGCGAGATTAACGGCTTTTGAATTACAGTCTTCTGGCGTGGATGTTACATTGATATGTGATAACATGTCTGCAACAGTCATGAAAAAAGGCTGGGTAAATGCTGTATTTGTAGGCTGTGACCGGGTAGCGGCCAATGGAGATGCAGCCAACAAAATTGGAACTTCTGTGGTAGCAGCAGTTGCCAAGCAGTATGGAGTACCAATGTATATCTGTGCTCCAACTTCAACCATTGATATGAACACCGCCACAGGCGATGAGATTCATATAGAACAAAGACCAGCAGAAGAAGTGACAGAAATGTGGTATAAAGAGCGCATGGCGCCTGTTGGTGTTAAAGTGTTCAATCCAGCTTTTGATGTAACAGATCACGAATTAATTGCTGGAATAGTGACAGAATATGGAGTGGCGAAAGCTCCATATACAGAGTCATTAAAAGAAATATTCCGATTAAAGGAAGCTGCCAAACAGAAATCATAACAGCGGATGTGAGGCAGAGAAAGCGTGCGCGCGAAATGAGAGAATGCGCATGCTTCGATAATTATTAACAGGAGGGTATATATTATGCCAGAAAATTCAAACTGCAGCAGTGCATCAACATGCTCAAAGGAAAGCTGCGAAGGCTGCCCAAGCCACAAAGATCCTCAGAGCATGCAGGAAGCAATGAATGCATTTTCTAATGTAAAACACGTGATTGGTATTGTCAGTGGAAAAGGTGGAGTTGGTAAATCCTTTGTGACTTCATCTTTGGCAACTCAGATGGCAAAAGCAGGATATAAAGTAGGTATTCTTGATGCTGATATCACAGGACCATCGATTCCCAAAATGTTTGGAGTTCATGATAAAATCGTCGGTGACGATCGAGGGATGATTCCATCAGAGACAATGGAAGGCATCAAAATAATGTCTGTGAATCTATTAATGGAAGATGAAGAGGCTCCAGTAGTATGGAGAGGACCAGTTATCGCTGGTGTTGTAAAACAGTTTTGGAATGAGACCGTATGGGGCGATATCGATTATTTATTCGTAGATATGCCACCAGGAACAGGTGATGTTCCACTTACAGTATTCCAGTCGCTTCCTGTAAACGGAATTGTAATTGTTACATCTCCACAGGAACTGGTACAGATGATTGTAAAGAAAGCTTTCAACATGGCAAACATGATGAATATTCCAGTTCTCGGAGTCGTAGAGAACTTCAGTTACTTGAAATGCCAAGATTGTGGCAAAGAAATCAAGCTGTTTGGCGAGAGCAACATTGATGTGGCTGCACAGGATATGGGAATTCAGGTACTTGGTAAATTACCTTTGGATCCAGCATATGCAGAAGCAGCAGATAATGGTATGTTCTATGATATTGAGAACACATATTTAGATGCAGCTGTAGATGTATTAAAGAACATCTAAGATACGATTTAGATTATATAAATGACTTAACAAGAATAGTTAGGCGGTATTTTTTACCACTTAGTTCCAGAAATTAACCTCTTAATGTAAAGCTATTTACAGGAAGAGGTTCTTTTCTTATAATTCAATCATAAGAGTTAAGGAGTTAGGAAATGAAGATAAAGATTGAGATTGACGAGAACTTAACAGAGGATGAAATTATTATTCATTGCCGCAGCCTGAACGAAGATATTCTTTCGATTCAAAAGAAAATTGGTGATGCAGTCAACAGCCGGCAGCAGATGGCAGTCACGAAGGGCGATGCAGAAATCTATCTGGTTCTAGATGAAATCATATTCTTCGAGACAACAGGAAGTCAGGTGGCAGTACATACTGTAGACCAGATTTACCAGACGAAACTCCGACTCTATGAATTGGAAGAAATTCTACCAGCATATTTCATGAGAATATCCAAATCGACGATTATGAACACTGGGAAAATTCATTCCATTCATAAGAACATTACAGGAGCCAGCGAAGTGGAATTCAACGGCAGTCCGAAAAAAGTATTTGTATCAAGAAGTTTCTTTAAACCATTGATGAGTAAATTAGAAGAAAAGAGGTTATCAAAATGAGTAAGAAAAATGTAGGTTGGGGATTAGTCCTCATATTATTGGCAGTGTACCTGATAGTCAGCCGCTTAGGCTTTTGGCCAAACTTTCCATTTTTCACTGTAGTATTCACAATCATATTTGGATATGGTGTAATTAATGGTATTGTAAAGCGCAGCTTTGTTCAGTCAATTATGTCACTTGCAATCCTTGGATGTATCTATGACAAACAGCTCCATATTGAAGCAATTACACCATGGATTTTATTAGTATCAGCGTTATTAATCAGCATTGGATTAGAGATGATATTTAAGAACATAAAGAAAAAGAATTCTTATGGCAATACTTATCACTTCTCTACAGAGAAGACAACTGATTTTGTAGATGGTGATTATGTAAGATGCGAGAACACATTTGGTTCTACCTGTAAATACATCAATTCCGAGCACTTCACGGATGCAAAGATTGAGAATACATTTGGAAGTCTAAATGTATATTTCGACAATGCAATTATGGCAAACGGAACATGTAATGTGACTGTAGAGAATACGTTTGGTGAGACTAATCTTTACTTCCCGAAGACTTGGAGAGTAGATTGCCAGCAGAGTGCAGCATTTGGAGATATCAAATTCAAGGGACAGGGAAGTTTGGATGCAGATGCACCACTTGTTCGTCTGAAGGCGGATGCAAGCTTTGGATCCATTCAAATTTATTTTAACTAAATAGAATCAGATCGTTATGGGAAAGGTGATATTGGTAGGGAACTACAGATATCACCTTTTTAAGGTTATATTAAAGTTTTACGATTCAGAAGAAGGGAAATAAGCAATATGGAATGTTCAAAGTGTGGAAAAGAAATGGAAAAAGGAATTATTCAGTCCTGTGGCTCCAGAATTATTTGGGATACTAAGAAACACCGAATCAGCGTTATGCCATCGCAACTTCAGGTTGCACAATAAACGAAAATTGCTCGTGAGAGTTGGTAGCGAAGATAGGGATAATACAGTATTCTATATATATCAAAGCTGAGATATGAATCGCACGGTGCTTCGTCGACAGCTCGTGTAAATACAGGAGGAATCGTGATATGGGATTTGGACAAAATCTTGTCTTTTTACGTAAAATGCGTAATCAAATGACACAGGAAGAGTTAGCGGAGAAAATGGGAGTAAGCAGACAGACAATTTCAAAATGGGAATTGGATGATGCATATCCCGAGATGAGTAAAGTAATTGAGTTGTGTAAATTATTCTCATGTTCTATGGATGATTTGATTCAAAATGATATGAATGTGTGCGACGATGCATTTTCCAACATTCGTGTTGAAGAGGTAGAAGCATTTGATTATCTTCGCTATGCAGTGGTTAGTATGGAACCAGAAGAGGATGCAATCGGACATGTGCAGAACTGGGCGAAGATGTCAGGGGTTGAGAAACCAGATGTTATCGGTTGGGATTTCCCAGTGTTATCTCAAGAGCAGATTAACGTTTATCATATGCATGGCTATGCAGCTGCGTGGATTTTGCCAGAAGGATTTAAGGTGGAAAATCCACAGGCAGAGGTTGTCCACCAAAGGAAACAGAGTTATGTTGCCATCACAATTAAAGAACCATTTCGTGCACCATTTCATTTGATCCCAAATGCATATAAGACATTAATGGCGCATATTCAGGTGAACCAGATTAGCGCAGGAGAACCTGAAGGAGTAATTCCTTGTTTTGAGAAGGAATATGAAAAAGATGGAATCTCTTATATGGATGTTTATATTGGAATTATTCGCAAATAACTGCAATGAATCAGGATATATTTAATTTGGCTGGAAGAATCTCCAGCCACTTTTATTTTTAAGAAAAAGTTAAAGCATGGGAAGAAAAAAAGTAGTAAAATACTTAGTACGACAAAACAAAGTTACGAGGATAATAAGTTACTTGGCTGAATGGAAAAGGGATTCCGAATCAGTGGACATATGAAAACACACGGTGGGAATCTTTAAAGGAAAGCTATTCAATGGATATCCGTTGGCATTATATGCATATCAACTATAGATGAGTTGGCAGACACAAAGAGGTAATTCACATGAATAAAAGAGTTATAAGAGAGGCTATGATTTTTGCTGGTGAAGTTCAGGGAGTGGGATTTCGCTATAGAATATCTCATTTGGCGGATATGTATCGTGTCACTGGCTGGGTTAGAAATGAATATGACGGAACGGTAAGTGCAGAGCTACAAGGCTTGCCAGAGGATCTTGATAAAATTCTTCAAGGGCTATATCAAGACCGTTATATTCAACTATATGATATTCAGCGTAAGAAACAGCCTATTAATGAAGAGGAACGCGGATTTCATGTTAGATATTAAATGAGGGAAGAAAAATTACGGATGGGGGACAAGAATGGCAGGAACATGGAATCCCTGGAGAGGATGTAAGAAATACAGTGAAGGTTGTCTACACTGCTACATCCATAAGGGAGACGCCAAACGTGGCGTGGACACGAGTAATATTGTGAAGACCAAAGACTTTGAGAAACCTATTTTGAAATTAAAGAATGGGAATTACAAGATGAAATCGGGTCTTGTGTATATGTGTTTTTCTACGGATTTTCTCATAGAAGAAGCCGATGAATGGCGTGAGGAATGTTGGAAAATGATTCGCAAGCGGCAGGATTGTACGTTTCTTTTTCTGACCAAACGAATTGATCGATTCGCGCAGTGTATACCAGAAGACTGGGATGAGGGATACGACAATGTCGTAGTGTGTTGTACCATTGAGAATCAGAAAAATGCAGAGTATAAGTTGGAAATTTTCCAAAAACTTTCAATTAAGCATAAATGCATCACCGCACAACCATTGATTGAAGAAATACATATTGAGCAATATCTAGATGGTATCGAATCCGTGGTGGTAGGCGGCGAGTCTGATTACAGAGCTCGACCGCTCGATTACAAATGGGTACTTGGAATAAGAGAAGAATGCATGCGTAAAAATGTTTCCTTTGAATTTCGTCAATGTGGAACATATTTTATCAAAGACGATAAGAAGTACAAATTGCAGACAAAGGATTTATGTGCGCAAGCGAGAAAAGCTGGAATTAATTACAAAGCGACAGAAAAGTAAATAACAAAGGAGATATATGACAGCAATGAATGATATCGAGAATTGGTTGTTGGAAGACTCCACACCAGAGATCAAATATCGGACAATGGTAGAACTCCAAGGGAGAGGGAAAGAAGAGCCAGAAGTACAAGCTGCTTATCAAGAACTAATGAGATCTGACTTATTAGCTTCTGTATTGGATAAATTCCAAGCAAAGAGTAAGTGGGAACATATCAATGCCCTTCTAATTCTTGCTGAGCTCGGTTTAACGCGCGAAGATGTACAAATCGATGATTATGTAGAGCAACTGCTAAAGAAGCTTAATGCAGGCATGAAATGTGCCAGAATACTAATGCTACGGAATTTGGTGGTACTTGGCTATGAGAACCATCCAGAAGTACAAAAGCAGATTACAGAAGCTTTTGCGACAGTTCGAGAGGATGGAAGCGTCCGGTGTCTAGATAAGGGGAAGAAGAGAAATGATTCCAGACTCCCAGATATGGGCTGTTATAGACAGACAACCACATATTTACTGCTTGCAGCAGAACTGCAGAAACATGGAATTGTAATGCCACAATATGAAGCACTTAAGAAATTCTATCTTGATCATGAAGTGCTTTATCATGATGATGATGCTCAGAAAGTGATTGTAGAGGAGATTGCAACTACGTATTTTCCAATTGATCATGTACACATTGGAATACAGCTGGTTCTCTATGGCTTATCAGTTCTTGGAGTGGGTAAGAACAAGAAATGCCAAAGAGCATGGGATTTGTTACAGAGCTATCAGAATGAAGATGGTAAATACATACTTAGTGATTCGTTCCAGAATCCATATTTTGATGTTGGTGCAGTTGGCGAACCAAATAAGTGGGTAACCTTGTATGCATTATTGGCTGAGAGATATAGTGTGAAATAAGAGGGGAGATAAAATGGATATATATAAGAAGTGTCCTATTATAGAGAGTGAGAAATTTACTTTGCGGTTAACAGAGAAGGACGATACGGCAGAATTATTAAAGGTATACAGCGATCTGAAAGCGGTTCCATTTTTCAATGGAGATAATTGTCATGGAGATGATCATAAAGAATATTTTGATTATTGGGTGAAAAAGAGATAAAAAGAAACCGACTGTCATTGGCAGTCGGTTTCTTTTTATCCATAATAGAAAATTATTTTATTCTGCTTCAGAATTCTCAGAACTCTGTGTGTCTTCTGGGGTCTGTGCAGCTTCCGGTACTTCGGTAGTCTCTGGATCATCATAGAAGACTTCATTTGAACTTCTAAAAATTGTATTGCTAGAACCAAGCTGGTTCACAACAATGGAATCGCCATCACTTAGATCTTCTGCGTTAATGGTTAGGCAACTTCCTGAACTATATGTGGTATCTACTTTACTGCCGTTGACATATACACGGCTCCATTTGGTGAATCCACTACCATTGATAATCAATTCAGAATGATCGATGGAATCATGTACTTCATTGATAATAACATCATCAATACCCATTACAATATCTTTGGCTGGATATAAATCCTGACCATTGTAAGCAAATTTCTCACCATAGAGAAGATCGTATTGAAGATTCTTGAATCCATCATAATAGCTATCTTTTGCAGCCTGTGTCTGATGGTAATTAAAAATGGTTCCCTCATGAATACCAAGCTGGTCTGTGACATGTGCCAATAACTGGTAAGCATAGAGGTCTTCATCTTCCTTTGGAAGACCGAAGTTGTTATAGGTAACGTATTTTGTTTTATAGATATCCCCTGATTTCATATCTTCATCGGTAAGTCCCATAGTAGGAAGATGATCACCGAAGAATACAATCATGGTGTCTTCGTCACGTTGATTTACCTGCTCAATCAGGTTTGCCATAAAGGTATCAACCTCATGTAACTGATTTACGTAATAATCCCATTGATTCTGAGATGCTTCATCAGCAGCACCAGTTGTAGGGAATGCTGGAGTCTCTATAATTTTCTCTGTAGGATAATCGCCATGAGAGCTTACAGTAATTGTATATACGAAGTCAGCCTGGTTTGGAGTGGCATCCAATGTCTTCATTGTTTCGCCAACAAGGATGTCATCTGTAGGCCAGCTGCCATTTGGAGTATATGCGGTGATATCCATCATTTCTTTACTGGTAAAGGAATCAAAGCCCATTTTAGAAAAAGCATTGACACGACTGTAGAAGTTACCACCATTGTTATGTACTGCATGAGATGCATAACCAAGTGGAGCAAGAGCAGAAGCAATGCTTTCGCACTGATCAACTTCTTTTAATACAGTCTTGTGAGGATATTCGCCAGTTCCAAAATACTGAAGACTCATACCAGTAAGAATCTCAAATTCGGAGTTGGATGTGCCAGCACCGACAACAGGTACGGTTAAATATCCAGTAGAATAATTTGCTTCCAGGTTATGGAAAGTAGGAATTGGATCCTCAGCAGTACTTAAAAAGTTAATTTCATTTGGATCACAGAATGACTCCAATAAAACGACGATAATGTTAGGCTCCTTCTCAGGAGTAACAGAAGTAGCTTGCTTTTCTGAGTTAACAGTATTCTCAATGGAAGCAATGTTTTCTTCGGTATAGTCGGCTGGTTTCTTCATTCCTCGGTCAACAACGCTAGAAGAGAAACTGTATACAAAACCATAATTCTCATAACCCTGTGCGATGTTTGAAAAATAAGTTGCAATAACGTTCGTGTTCTGAGCAAGTGATGTTACAGTTGGTACTGCTACGAATAATACAGCCACAACAGATGCTGGAACGACAATACGACGAATTTTACCTTCATATTGAGGACCTTTGACAAAGAACAGAATCAGGAATGTGAAGAGAATTACGACACCGATAACAACTAAAGTGGCCTGACTAGCAGTAAAATAACTGGTATTCGTCATCGTAAGTAAATCTGAAACACATTTCAAGTCTGTGTATCCAAAAGGTGTAACACGGTTGGAAAGAACACAACCATTGATAATTCCAAGTATCAACCAAAATGATGAAATAAGAATTCTAAAAAACGCTCTTCTTCGGAATAAATAAACAATCATCAGCGACGCAAAGATAATAAATGCATTGTAGAAATAGGCTAATGTATGTGCGCCTACAAAAGAGCATGCAGAGAAGAAACTTCTTCTTGATACCCATTCGATAGCAAAAATCAATCCACAGGAAATCAATGCGTGGAATACAATAGAATATTTATTTAGAAAAGCAATTGTGCGTAAATATTTTTCAGAATGCTGTTTTTCATGTTTGGTGAATAATTTTTCTTTAATTTGTTTGAAATTAATTTTCATTCTTTTACCTCCAATTTACATTCCCTAGAATAATGAAAAATCGATGTAAATACAAGGGGTAACTTTCCTAAAAATATCTTAAGATATTCTGAAGTTTTATCATTTATGAATAAAAATGACTACAATTCACTACAATTTAACGGTTTTGTGTCCATTTAATAGAAAAAACACCTGCTTTTTCCAAGTGGATTTAGTGAAAAAGTAGATGTTTCTTCTATAATATGTAGCACAAAACAAGTGCAAATTGAGGAGTGCTTACTTTACAAATTTACTAATTGCATCATTTAGGTCTTTGAGTGCTTGTTCATCCCCATGCTCGACAGCATCCACAATACAATGATTAATATGATCTTCTAAAATGATTTTACCTATATTGTTGATGGCAGAACGAACGGCAGCAATCTGGACTAAGACTTCACTACAGTCTCTGTCATTTTCTATCATGGTTTTAATTGATTCCATATGACCAATGGCACGATTCATTCGGTTGATGACAGCCTTTGTATTTTCATGATGATGGTGGTGCCCATTTGAGTGATCACCTTCTTCGTGAGTGTGATGGTCATGTATGGTTCCATCTTCATGAACATGTTCATGAACCTCATGGCTATGTGTCACGACGGTTCCATCTTCTAATACATGGGTGTGTTCTTTGCTCATTGGATTCTCCTGATCAATAATTATTTGTTAGATTTTCTCCAAATACTCATCTTATCAGCTTCCTGAATCAGCTCGTCACGGAAATCAGGATGTGCAATGGAGATTAATGCTTCTGCTCTTTGCCAAGCAGAAAGTCCTTTTAAGTTTACCATACCATACTCAGTAACAACATAGTGAGTATTTGGGCGAGTATCGGTTACAATAGAGCCTTCCGTAAGAGTAGGGCGGATTCTGGAATGCATTGCGCCTTGCTTGTCGGTGAAGGTTGAAGAGCAGCAGATAAAGCTCTTACCACCGTTGGACAGATAAGCTCCTAGTACAAAGTCGAGCTGTCCGCCTGCACCACTGATCTGTTTGATACCAGAAGACTCAGAACTAATCTGACCGAACAGATCGATATCAACGCAGTTATTAATGGAAATGAAGTTATCCAGTGCTGCAATGGAACGAATGTCGTTTGTGTAGCTTACAGGAGCACTCATAAGCTCTGGATTTTCATTCATATAATCATACATTTTTTTGGTTCCAGCACCGAAACCATATGCCTGACGGTAACGGTCGATGTTCTTTTTCGAACCATTGATTTTACCTGCTTTAGCAATGTCAACGAAAGCATCTACGTACATCTCGGTATGAACACCAAGGTCTTTCAGATCGGATTCGGCGATCAAGGAGCCAACGGCATTAGGCATTCCGCCGATACCAAGCTGTAAACAAGCACCATTTGGAATCTCGTTAACAATTAGTTCTGCAACCTTTTTGTCAACATCAGTAGCTGGTCCGCCAGCACCTAATTCACCAATTGGAGGATTGCTTCCCTCTACAACATAGGTAACCTTTGAGATATGTACACCAGTCTCTGTGCCACCAAGGCATCGAGGCATGTTCTCGTTCACTTCTACAATAATATGTTTGGAAGTCTCGCAGACTGCACCAAGGTGAGAAGCATTAGGACCAAAGTTAAAGAAACCATGCTCATCCATTGGAGCTACCTGGAACATTGCAACATCATCAGGTGTTGCAGAATCACGATAATAGCGTGGAAGCTCTGAATAACGAATAGGTGCATAGAATGCACAGCCACGTTTGATTAATTTACGTTCCAGACCACCCATATGCCAAGAATTCCATGTGAAATGCTCACCGGCATCTTCGCGTTCAAAAACAGCAAGTGGTTTCAAAAGGATACCACCGCGAAGGTTAATATCTTTCAACTCATCGGTGCGTTTGGCTAAAGCCTTATCCAATGCGTCCGGTGTACCATTACACCATCCATAATCTACCCAGTCTCCTGATTTGATAATCTTTACAGCCTCGTCAGCGGAGACGAGCTTTTGTCTGTACTCTTCTGAAAAACCCATATGTTCCTCCTAAAGATATATTCTTATTTTTGTAACAACCTTATGTCCCATAACCATATATGATTGTTAAATATTTATCACTTTAGATATCATATCATTTTTAACTGGTATTTACAAGCATACCAAATAGGAATTATAACGTTTCTGGAAGTTCCCAGTTATCAGCTTTTTTCTGGTACTGATTGGCTTCCTTTGTAAGAACTGTGCGTTTCTTGGCTGGTATTGATTGATCATCTGCAAGAATGCGGTAGCATTTTGCAAGTTCAAGCAATGCCTTTTTCTCACTGACCTCCAAATCGAGAATCGGTGATGCCTCAAAAGCAGCATTGTAGAACCAAAGAGATGCTTCATTCCATTCTTCAAGTGACTCATAATACAGACCGATTTCATAACAGATTTCAGAGCAGGAGTCTTCGGCAAGGTCCTTCACACATGTGGATAAGAATTCTGCCATATTATTCTGAAGGCGGGATACATGAGCTAGAACGGAAGCGGATTCTTGATCGCCAGACTTATTGTAGTGCCATTGGAACGCTTCTCGAGAGGCAAGATAGTCTTCATCGGAACCGCATTTATAGAGCTCTCTGGCATACATCATAAGGGCTTTATCTGAGAGGAAGCCATCACGAGCGAAAGCCTTCTGAAACAATTCAAAGTCACGTTTGTAGTGTGGAGTATGTGGCAGATGCTGAATCTCTATATCGCTGTCAAAAACCACAGGTTCTGTACGTACAGTTTCGTGAACTGGATCAATCCAAGTAAATTCACGAAGGCGTTTGAAGAGCTTTGGACGTAGCTCTTTTTTACAATTCTGAATGGTATTGTAATTGGTGGGAGTTACATAATACATTTGAACAATTTCAATCTCAGGTAACATTACTTGCTTTAAGAGACGGAACTGACGTTGATTCTCAGAATCCATATATTCATCAGCATCAGGACAATAAATATAATCCATAGTTGCCTTGGAAAATGCATAGTTTCGTGCGGCAGAAAAATCATCGCACCAAGCAAAATTATAGATTTTGTCGGTATAACGAGCGGCAATCTCCTTCGTGCGATCAGTAGAACCAGTATCTACGATTATAACCTCATCCATTAATGGGGAAACAGAATCTAAGCATCGGGCAAGCAATTCTTCTTCATTTTTCACAATCATACATAGGCTGATGGATATCATTTGCGTTCTCCTTATAGCAGAAGGTGCTTCGATAACAAGTAAAAGCATGTTACGCACCGAGTGTATTAATATTTTTATCCTCATTTTACTACAACTATCATGTTTTTCCTAATTAAAATATGTTACAATGCCACAGTGATGATCGCATGAACTTAATTAGAGAAGGAAGAAAATGAGTGAGCGATCGCTGTATGAAGGAGATATAACAAATGAAAAATAAAGAAAAATTCATGACAAACATCTGGGTAGTTCTGGTTGGGGCACTGATCTGCTGTGCATTGTGGGGAAGCGCATTCCCTTGCATTAAAATAGGCTATTCCATGATGGATATAGCATCTTCGGATACTGCAAGCCAGATTCTGTATGCTGGATATCGTTTTACCTTGGCTGAATTCTTGCAATTCTTATTGGAAGTATAACTCAAAAGAAACTGCTTCTTCCAAAGAGAAGTTCTTTCAGTAAAATTGGATTGTTAGCATTACTTCAGACAATCATTCAGTATTTATTCTTTTATATAGGACTTGCACATACCACTGGGGTAAAGGCGTCTATTATTGAAGGAGTTAATGTGTTTGTGGCAATTCTTGTGGCAGGATACATTTTCCATCAAGAGAAAGTAACCCGCCAGAAAATGCTTGGCTGTGTGATTGGATTTGCAGGTGTGGTGCTGGTAAATTTGTCAGGACATGGAATTGAGCTTGGGTTTACACTGACGGGCGACGGTTTTATCCTGTTATCTACGGTGGCCTATGCATTTTCCAGCGTGGTGATGAAACGTTATTCAAAAGAAGAGGATCCTGTTATGCTGAGTGGATATCAGTTTGTGGTAGGCGGTGCAATAATGATTCTTGTGGGAATTCTGATGGGCGGAAAGATAGCCGGATTCACACCAGCATCGG
>CAZTGP010000009.1:0-57361 GCA_964613325.1 uncultured Roseburia sp.
TGAAGCAAAAGGAATATAATTTCATGCTTGGGAGAAGATGTGAGGATGAGATTGAAGGCTATACGGATTTCATCTTTCTTGCAAAGACAGGAAGACCATTGATGCCATCCGCAGTAAATAATGCGCTTTATAATGTGATTGATGCCTATAATAAGGACGAATTGAAGAAGGCGAAGAAAGAGCATCGCAAAGCAGATCTGATTTCTAAGATTTCGGTACATTGTTTGAGACACACAGCTTGTACAAATCTGGCAAGACTTATCAACGTAAAGTCATTACAGTACATTATGGGACATGCTCATAGTGATGTGACGATGGATGTGTATAATCATCTGGGAACTTATGAGGAAGCAAAAGAAGAAATGAGAATGCTTGAAAAAATCATAGGATAAAAGATGAAAAAAGTGGTCTCAATTTGGTCTCAATTGCAATTTTTAGTAGTTTATAAAGATTTTAGAACCCCGCAACCCTTGATTTTACTTGGGTTGCAAAAATTAACAGATTATTTTAGCACTCACCTCTTGACAGTGCTAACAACGGGTGCTATATTATGAATCATAGAAGAGAAAACAAGGGCAAACATGTGGAATTTGTTTCAAAATACAGGAGTAGAAGCTACAGTATGCGTTTTCTAACAAAATAGAAATGAAAGTCCAAAATAGAAAGTGAGGGAAGAATATGAACATTCAGAAATTTACACAGAAGTCAGTGGAAGCAATCAATGATTGTGAGAAGCTTGCATATGAATATGGCAATCAGGAAATTGAGCAGGAGCACTTACTTGTTGCGCTTTTGCAACAGGAAGATGGCCTGATTCCAAAACTAATTGAGAAGATGGAAATCAATAAAGAACATTTTATGGATAATGCAAAACGTCATCTGGAAGCCAGAGTAAAAGTATCTGGTGGTCAGGTGTATATGGGGCAGTATCTCAATAAAGTGCTGATTAACGCAGAGACAGAAGCAAAGCAGATGGGTGATGAGTACGTATCTGTAGAACATCTCTTCCTGGCACTTTTGAAATATCCAAATAAGGCCATAAAAGAGTTGATAAAGGAATATGGTCTCACGAGAGAACGCTTCTTGCAGGCTTTATCTACTGTAAGAGGGAATCAGAAGGTGACCTCGGATAATCCGGAGGCTACTTACGACACATTGGAGAAATATGGCTATGATATGGTAGAGCGTGCGCGTCAGCAGAAGATGGATCCTGTTATTGGTCGAGATGCTGAGATTCGTAATGTAGTACGCATTTTATCAAGAAAGACCAAGAATAATCCAGTGCTGATTGGTGAACCTGGTGTTGGTAAGACCGCAGTAGTAGAAGGTCTTGCTCAGCGTATTGTTCGCGGTGATGTGCCAGAGGGATTGAAGGATAAGAAACTGTTCGCACTGGATATGGGAGCGTTGGTTGCTGGAGCCAAATATCGTGGTGAATTTGAGGAGCGTTTGAAAGCGGTCTTGGATGAGGTGAAGAGTTCAGATGGGCAAATCATTTTGTTTATTGATGAGCTTCACACCATTGTTGGCGCAGGTAAGACGGATGGCGCTATGGATGCAGGACAGCTTTTAAAACCAATGCTGGCAAGAGGCGAGTTACATTGTGTTGGTGCAACCACACTGGATGAATATCGTGAATATATTGAGAAGGATGCTGCCCTGGAGAGACGTTTTCAGCCAGTTATGGTGGATGAGCCTACTGTAGAAGATACAATTTCAATTCTGAGAGGATTGAAGGAACGTTACGAAGTGTTCCATGGAGTAAAGATTACAGATTCTGCATTAGTATCAGCAGCCGTTTTATCTAACAGATATATATCGGATCGTTTTCTACCAGACAAAGCAATTGATTTAGTGGATGAAGCTTGTGCACTGATTAAGACAGAATTAGACTCTATGCCAACAGAATTGGACGAACTAAATCGTCGAGTGATGCAGATGGAGATCGAGGAGACGGCTCTTAAGAAAGAGACCGATCGTCTAAGTCAGGAACGTCTGGCTAATCTGCAAAAGGAATTGGCGGAGCTTCATGATGAACTTAACAATAAAAAAGCACAGTGGAATAATGAGAAAGGTGCAGTAGAGAAAGTTCAGAAGCTTCGTGAGCAGATTGAAAGCACCAAGAGTGAGATTAAGCAGGCACAGCAGAGCTATGATCTTGAGAAAGCAGCAGAACTTCAATATGGTGTGCTTCCACAGATGGAAAAGCAGCTGGAAATTGAGGAAGAACAGGTAAAGAATCGTGATCTTTCTCTGGTACATGAGAGTGTCAGCGATGAAGAAATAGCACGAATCATTTCCCGCTGGACTGGTATCCCGGTGGCCAAGTTGACAGAGAGTGAGAGAAATAAGACACTTCATCTTGACGAGGAGCTTCACAAGAGAGTTGTAGGTCAGGATGATGGCGTTACTTTGGTGACAGAAGCAATTATTCGTTCGAAAGCGGGGATAAAAGATCCTACAAAGCCAATCGGTTCCTTCCTGTTTCTCGGTCCTACCGGTGTTGGAAAGACGGAGCTGGCGAAAGCCTTGGCTGCTAGTTTGTTTGATGATGAATCCAATATGGTGCGGCTGGATATGAGCGAGTATATGGAGAAGTACTCGGTATCTCGTTTAATCGGAGCACCTCCAGGATATGTTGGATATGATGAAGGCGGTCAATTGACAGAAGCAGTTCGAAGAAAACCATATTCTGTGGTTCTGTTTGATGAGGTAGAAAAGGCTCATCCAGACGTATTTAACGTATTGCTGCAAGTGTTGGACGATGGCCGTATCACGGATTCTCAAGGCAGGACAGTAGATTTTAAAAATACGATTATTATCATGACTTCTAACTTGGGTTCGGCACAGCTATTGGAAGGCATCGATGAAGACGGTAAGATTCAGCAAGAGTGTGAGGATGAGGTAATGGAAGAACTGAAAGGTCACTTCCGTCCAGAATTCTTGAATCGACTGGATGAAATCATCATGTTTAAGCCATTAACGAAAGACAACATTGGCCACATTATTACACTTATGATGGAAGACTTGAATCAACGACTTTCAGACCGTGAGATTTCTGTTGAACTTACGGATTCGGCTGAAGCTTATATAGTGGAACATGGTTATGATCCAATCTATGGTGCCCGCCCACTGAAACGATTCCTGCAGAAGCATGTGGAAACATTATCTGCTAAATTAATCCTTGCAGATCAAGTGGAAGCAGGAGATACCATTCTTATTGATGTAGAGGGTGGAGAACTTGTGGCACATGCAAGACATGAATAAGTTTGTACATGCAAGACATGAATAAGCTGCTTGCATTTTCACAGTAATAATTATACAATCTGAGTAAATTAGTAATATATCTAATATGGTCTTATCCGCAGAGAAATAAAGTACTTTGCGGATAAAACCATTCTTTTCTTGTTTGATCTGTAAAATCAAGATTTTTTGTTAATCCCATAGATAATTAAAATTATTTCAATATTACATTTGGTATTGCATGACATCCGATAGTGTAATGCGGGTAAAAATTATTTTTTATCATTTTATACATGTGAAATTTTAGTTTTTTAAATACTTTTTCCGGTTGTTAAATTAAAATGACATGGAAAAACATATCATATTTCAAATTTACACGAGTTTTTGAAATGTTTGTTTTAAGAAAGAAACTTGAAATGCGTGTAAATAATATATTATTTCATTCATTTACAGGTGGATGAAAATAATTCTAGAGATTCTCTCTATGCATTTTCCAAATTAAACATGGAATATTAAAGAGATTTATTATTTTACACGCAAAGGATTTTGGGGCTTTAATTAAATTGTTTTTATAAGGAGGAGAAAATGGACGAAGTAAAGAAATTGCTTGAGGAAAAAACAGAAATACTAAAGAAAATAGTGTTGAAAGCAGAGGAAAATAATAGAAAGGAACCAAAAGGAAAATTAGTAGTAAATAAAAATGGAAATGTGTATCAATACTATATTCGAACAGACCCAAAAGATACGCATGGAAAATACATAAGTAAGAAGTATAACCTACAGCTCATTCGTCAGTTGGCGCAGCAAGAGTATGCAAGTAAAGTGTTGCCCCAGGCAAAAGAGCAATTGCAAACAATTGAAAGCTTTTTATCTAACTATGATGATAAGGTGATTCTACAAATATATACAAAGCTACACCCAGCAAAGAAAAGAATGATTGTCCCATATGTACTAACAGATGAACAATACATTGAAGCATGGGAAAATTCGAATATACAAAAATGCAATAAAGAAAAAGAAGAAAAAATGCAAATAAAATTAGAAAATGAGGAGGATGGAATCTACACAGAAAAGGGAGAAATAGTTCGTTCCAAATCAGAAAAAATACTTGCAGATAAACTGTATATGATGGGAATTCCATACTGCTATGAGAGGCCTTTGTACTTAAATGGATTTGGGATTGTGTATCCTGATTTTACAGTCTTAAATATAAGAACCCGCAAAGAATATTTCTGGGAACATCTTGGACGAATGGATATGGAGGACTATTTAGCTAAAACAATTAGAAAAATAGAATGCTATACAAATAACGATATTTATCAAGGCGAAAAATTGATATTAACATATGAAACACAAAATCATCCATTAAATACAAAGATTGTAGATAGACTAATTCGAAAATATTTGCTTTAACATAGGACAATCTAAGGGGGAATAGATTAATAAGAGAATAATTGACAACTTTAATAAGAAATTATGGGAGAAAGTGATTGGCTAATATCTCTGGAAGAAAACAAAATAGCAAATGGAATAAAGAAAAATGGCGAAGGATCATTATGGTTCTGTGTTGTATGAATTCTTTCCTTGGAATTTGTGTGATATTTCAAATTGTGACAAGCAATGTGACAAGAAATATGATAAGCAATGTGACAAGAAATTCGACGGATGCCCAGAAATTAGTTTCAGAAAAATATTTGGAAAGTAAATATAATCTGAAAGGGATCAATGGAGAAGATATAAGTGGAAAAGATGTAAGTGGGAAAGACATCAGAGGAGAAAACAGTAATACAGAAGCTAACACGAAAAAAGTGGCGCTTACCTTTGATGATGGACCCAATCCAGACTATACCCCTGAGCTTCTGGATGGATTAAAGGAGCGAAAGGTTAAGGCAACATTTTTCTTATTAGGGGAGGAAGTAGAAACTTATCCAGAAATTGTGAAAAGGATGTATGAGGAAGGACATTTGATAGGTAATCACACTTATGACCATGTGAATCTAGGACATCTCTGTGAAGGGGCAGCATGTGATCAAGTAAAGAAGACCAACGAGATAATAGAAGAGGTGACGGGGTATTACCCTGAATATGTGAGACCTCCTTTTGGAGAATGGAAGGAGAATATAGATAAAGATATGACTATGATTAAAGTCCTGTGGAACGTAGACCCTTTAGATTGGGCAACCAATAATTCGGATGCAGTAGTACAGCGGGTAATAAAAAAATGTGAGGATCACGATATTATTCTCATGCACGATGCTTCTGCTTCGTCGGTAAAGGCAGCTCTTGAAATAATAGACGTTTTGCAGAAGGCAGGTTATGAATTTGTTACAGTTGATCAGCTTATTTTGGACTAATTTCATGCATATCGTAGAAAAATGTACTTTATCCTTGTAAAGTGATGCATTTTCATGTATTCTTATAAATAGAATGAATTTATAAGAAGACAATCCGTCATTTATAGATATAAAATGCAAGAAAACCTGTAATAAGCCATTGAAAAATGCAAGTTTGACAACAAAATAATTCATTTTGTAGTTTCGAACTAAGAAATATATTTATGTGAAAACGTAAAATGTGTGTGGTACTGAATTCGAATGATTCAATTGGAAAGTTGGACATTATCTGTTAGAATAATATTCAGACATTACAGGTTGATTTCTTGAAAAAATGTATAGGTACGGGTGAAAAAATATGGATTTATTCGATTATATGAGAGAACAGAATATGGAATCAGAATCGCCACTTGCGTCGAGACTTCGTCCAACAACCCTTGATGAGGTGGTGGGACAACAGCACATCATTGGTAAAGACAAGCTGTTATATCGCGCAATTAAAGCAGACAAGCTTCGGTCAATTATCTTCTATGGACCGCCAGGAACTGGCAAGACAACAATTGCAAAAGTAATTGCCAACACGACCAGTGCAGAGTTTATGCAGATTAATGCAACTTCATCTGGCAAAAAGGATATGGAAGAAGTGATTGCAAAAGCCAAAGATAATCAGGGTATGTATGGAAAGAAGACCATTCTTTTCATCGATGAGATTCACCGATTCAACAAGGGACAACAGGATTATCTGCTGCCATTTGTAGAGGATGGAACCATTGTTTTGATTGGTGCAACCACAGAGAATCCTTACTTTGAGGTAAATGGGGCTTTATTGTCCAGATCTATCATCTTTGAGCTGAAGAAGCTGAATAAAGATGATATTAAGATTCTGTTAGAGCGAGCAGTAAACGATAAGGAAAAAGGAATGGGATCGTATCAGGCGGTTCTTGAGCCAGATGCATTGGAATTCCTTGCAGATGTATCCAACGGAGATGCGAGAGCAGCTCTTACAGCGATTGAGCTGGGAATTCTAACTACAGAACGCTCTGACGATGGATTGATTCATATTACAATCGATGTTGCAAGCGAGTGTATTCAGAAACGTGTAATCTCATATGATAAAACAGGCGATAACCATTATGATACAATATCCGCTTTTATCAAAAGCTTACGAGGCTCAGATCCAGATGCAGCAGTATATTATCTGGCAAGAATGCTTTATGCGGGGGAAGATATTAAGTTCATTGCAAGACGAATCATGATATCTGCAGCGGAAGATGTGGGACTTGCAGATCCAAATGCACTTTGCGTTGCAGTAGCAGCTGCACAGGCAGTAGAGCGAATTGGAATGCCGGAATCACAGATTATTCTTGCAGAGGCAGTGAATTATATTGCAAGTGCACCGAAAAGTAATGCATCCTATCTGGCAGTAAATAAGGCAATGGATATCGTAGCACACACCAAAACTCCACCAGTTCCAACGCACCTGCAGGATGCTCATTATAAATCTGCAGCAAAGCTGGGACATGGTCTAGGATATAAATATGCACATGATTACCCAAATCATTATGTACAGCAGCAGTATTTGCCAGATGGATTGACAGATCAGAGATTCTATGAACCAACAGATATTGGGTATGAACAAACAATTCAACAATATTTTCATAAAATCAGACACGAGGAGGATACCGGAAAATGAAATCGTATCAGGAAATGACAAAAGAAGAACTTTTACAGGAAAAGGCAAGTCTTGAGGCAGAGTACCAGAAAATCAAAGAGAGCGGACTTTCTTTGGATATGTCAAGAGGCAAGCCAGCACCAGCACAGTTAGACCTTTGTATGGATATGCTGAATGCTTTGGATTCAGACATGGTTCTTAAAAGTGAGAATGGAACAGATGTTAGAAACTATGGTGTTATGGACGGTATTCCAGAAGCAAAGAAGCTAGTAGCAGGAATGGTAGACTGCAAACCAGAAAATGTGATTGTATATGGTAATTCAAGCTTAAATATTATGTATGACCAGGTTTCCCGTGCAATGGTATTTGGTATCGCAGGAAATACACCATGGTGCAAATTAGATACTGTAAAATTCTTATGTCCTGTTCCTGGATATGATAGACATTTTGCTATTACAGAAGCATTTGGAATTGAAATGATTAATATTCCAATGACAGAAGACGGACCAGATATGGATCTGGTAGAGAAATATGTAAGTACAGATCCAGCAGTAAAAGGTATCTGGTGCGTACCAAAATATTCCAATCCACAGGGAGTTGTATATTCGGATGAGACAGTTCGCCGTTTTGCAAATTTGAAACCGGCAGCAAAGGATTTCCGTATTTTCTGGGATAACGCATACTGCGTACATCATCTGTATGATGAGAAACAGCCAAAGCTTTTAAATATTTTAGAGGAATGTGAGAAGGCAGGCAATCCGGATATGGTATATCAGTTCTGCTCTACAAGCAAGGTAAGCTTCCCAGGAGCAGGAATTGCAGCGCTTTCTTCTTCCGCAGCAAATATTGCAGAGATTAAGAAGCTGCTGACAGTACAGACAATCGGACATGATAAAGTGAATCAACTTCGCCATGTGAAATACTTTAAGAACATGGATGGAATCAATGAGCATATGAAGAAGCAGGCAGCAATTATCCGACCTAAATTCGAGATGTTAAATGAACTTTTAACAAAGGAGATTACCCCTCTTGGAATTGGAACCTGGGTGAATCCGCTTGGCGGATATTTCATCTGTTTTGAAAGCTTAGAAGGCTGTGCCAAAGCTATTATTGGAAAATGCAAAGAGGCTGGCGTTACCATGACAGGAGCTGGAGCGCCTTTCCCATACGGAAAGGATCCTAAGGATGCAATCATTCGTATCGCTCCAACTTATCCTTCTTTGGAAGAATTAACACAGGCAGCGAATGTCTTTGTGACATGTGTAAAATTAGTTAGTGTTGAAAAGTTGTTAGAGAAATAGTAAAATAAGGCTATATCTAAGAACGCTGGGTTTGAAGATAAACCCAGCATTTTTTTACGAAGTGGGGTAGAACTTATGAAAACAAAAATTATGGGCGCAACATTTGTATCTTATGTTGTAACAGTGATTGTGATTGCATTGGGGGTGTTTGGCCAATGTAAAGCATCTGACATCTCAGCAGATGCGACGAGCGCAATTCTAGTACGGTTGATTCTGTGTGCCGTGATCATTGGAATTGTGGCTTTACTATTATTGTTTTTGCTGGTACATAAGCTGACGAATTCTTTGAAAGATATCAATGTGAAAATTCGTGATATCACAGAGAATGGTGGAGATCTTTCTTCTGTAGTAAAGCTGAATAAGAAAGATGAGACAAGCAGCATCGCAAATGGAATGTATGAATTCATGCAGCATATTCATGAGATTATGTCAGATATTCAACAGAATTCTCTGAAGCTAGACAAATCAGTAGAAGAAATGAATGTAAGCATAGGACATACAACAGATGACGCTACGAATATATCCAGTGTCATGGAGGAGATTACAGCCTCTGTGGAGGAGATGACATCAAATATTACTGAGATAGCTGCAACCATGGAAGACATGGAGAAATCCTTTGGAGACATCAATGATGAGGCAAAGGATGGGGCAGACTATGCACAAGGCAGTAACGAGCATGCCTATGAGATTATGACAGAATCGGAGAAGGAACGTGCAGAGATTCTTGCAAAAGCGGAGGATGTGGAGTGTGCGCTACAGGATAAGATTGAGCAGTCCAAGCAGGTAGAACAGATTATGGATCTTACTGGCAATATCATTCAGATTGCGGATCAGACCAATCTTTTAGCATTGAATGCATCCATTGAGGCAGCTAGGGCAGGGGAAGCCGGCAAAGGATTTGGCGTTGTCGCAGACGAGATTACCAAATTGGCGGATGACTGTATGCAGACGGCAAACCAGATTAAGCGAATATCAGATACAGTTATTACTTCCGTAAATGATTTGGCACAGGAGTCTGGAAATGTTGTGGACTTCATGCGGGATAAGACGGTAAGCAGCTATACAAAGCTGGTGGAGGTCGGAAGAAGATATCAGAGCGATTCTAAGATTATGTTTGATAAAATGCAGGATTTTACGGCAATGGCGGACAGCCTGTTCCAGCAGGTAGATAATACAACACATTCCATTGATGCAATTCGCAATGCAGCGCAGGAATCAGCAAAAGCAGTGAATGAATCGACAGAAAGTATTGTACAGATTACAGAGAACCTTACTACAATTCGTGAGAAGAGTGATCAGAATGCAGCAATTGCAGAGGCCCTCGACCGAAATATTGGCAAATTTCATCTATAGAGAAAAGAGAGCTGCAAATGTTCCGACAATGAAAGAGACCAGCAATTATATCTCAATTCAGCCAAGTAGGATTGACTGAGATGTAATTGCTGGTCTTTTCGCTGTCGAAAAACATGTATATGAAATGTATAACTAATTCTTCAGAGTATGTAATCCATCATAGGTATGCATTCTAAGAGAACCTTTGATCAAAAAGTCGCGCTGATTGGTATAATCGGGATGATTGATCAGATAAATAGCCTGCTGGACAGTCAGATTCACAAGCTGATTCACTGGATGCATAATTACGTCAATATTCATTTGACTGGATAATGAGTTACCTGTTGTTCCGTAACCGAAAAGTGAGATTGGCGTATTAAGTGGATTGGTATTATAGAACACTAAGTAATCAATAATTCTATTGGTAATAGCTGGAGTAGCAGCAAGGATAGTGCTACAGCCTTTATATGCCATGTCTAATACAAGTTCGTGGACATTGAAATCCATATCATTTTCAATATCATATATCAAATCTTCACTGTAGCTTGCAGGAGAAGCACTCATGGCATCCTTATAAGCACGCAAAAATTCCTTGGTTGAGGAAAGTTCACGATGAGAACAGATGCAACCAACCTTTACATGTTCCATGTTCGTGCAAGATACAACAGCTTGATAAATTGCTGAATAATCACTTTCCAAAATACAAGTATATGGACAGTCCTCTGGTTTATTTAAAAGGAATAAAACAGGAACATCCCCAGAAATTGCAGGTGCAATATCTTCATATTTTTCGGCAGAAGATACAACAATAATGCAATCTGTGATAGATGCGAACTGCTCAAGATATTCTTTTTCACGGTCAATACTATGATCGGTCAGGCCCATTATTAGACGGTAGCCTTTTTCGTGAAACTGATTTGACAATCCTTCTAACAAGGAATCTCTGAAGTTTGCAACAACACTTGCCAGAATCAGCCCAATTGTGCGCGTTGGTTCAATAGACAATATCATTTCTCCTTTATATATATCTAGCTTCATTATATTCCAAGCAGGAAAAAAAGAAAAGTTAAATTCTGACGAAAATGATTAATTTTGAAAAATAAAAAAATTAATTAAAAAAATGGTTTACAAATGAAGAAAAAGAACGTATTATAATATTTATCTTTTTTCATAGATTGCTGTTGCGAATACGTTGAGAAATGCAACACAATTCTTAAATCAAACGCAGGACTTCTTCTGCAATAATCCAAATTAATTTTTGAGTGCATATACTTTCATTTCATACAGTTTCCAAAGAAAGGAAGAGAGAGTATGAAAGAAATATTTGAACAGTATGGCGGTGTATTAGTTACTGTGACAGCAATTGTTGCGGTAATCGGAGTGATTTTAGTTATCATAGCTGGAAACGGTAAAGATGCCAGTGTGATATATACAGCATTTAGTAACTTGATTAATGAATTTATACAAAATGCGCAAAGAGGCGACGGAATTAATATTGTGATTCCAGAGGTTAAGACAGGAAGTATGCTTCTTCCATGGATGTAACAGTTCAATTAACCAGAAGAACTAAGAAGAGGGAGGCGCATACAAGACATGGAATTAGGGAAAGAATATTTCGGTCCCCTATGGAAATTTGTCTCCAATAACGAAATTACAGATATTGATTATAATGGCTCGGAGCTTTGGCTGACCAATATGTTTAATGAACGGTTTAAAGTCAGTCCAGCCTTTGTGCAGGAGAGCATTACTCCACAGTTTGTGGAACAATTTACACAGAGAATTGCAAATGTGGTTAGCAGACAATTTAACAAACGAAATCCGGAACTTGAGGCTGAAACCAGTGAACTTCGAGTAACAATTATGCATGAATCAGTAGCAAATACCGGTCGAGCAATCAGCATACGAAAGACACCGCCGATTGTTCGACTGACAGTGGATGGTGCAGTTAAAGGAAAATATTGTACGAAGGAGATCTTAGCTGTTCTTGTGAACTGTGTCTTAACTAAGATGAATTTTGTGTTCTGTGGAGAACCGGGAGTAGGCAAGACAGAGAGTGCAAAGTTCTTCTCACAATTCATACCGGCAAATGAGCGTGTAATTACCATTGAGGACACTTTAGAACTGCGTTATTCCAAAACGAATCCAGGGAAGGACTGCATTGAGATGAAGGTTAACAATGATACCTTTGGCTATGCAGACGCGATAAAGTCATCACTCCGACTGAATCCGAAATGGATAATGCTCTCGGAGGCGAGATCCAAGGAGGTTCGCTATTTGTTGGAGAGCTGGTCCACCGGAATTAGAGGGATAACGACACTCCATACCGATGATGTGCGAAATGTACCAGATCGAATTTTGAATATGCTGGAGACTCGATTGGACGCAGATCGTATGGAAAATGATATTTATCAAGCGTTAGATGTGGGAGTACTGATTCGAAAAAGGCGTAGAGAAGACAATACATTTTACCGCTATATTGATCAAGTATGCCTGTTTTTAAGAGAGAATCGAAAAAATAAAATTGTGATGCTGGTACAGGATGGTGAGCTGGTGCTAACACATTTACCCGAGCAGGTGCTAAAACGATTTGAGCGAAGCGGAATCTTAGATCCATTTGAATTACCAGGTTCGATAAGTGAAGGACTGTCAGAAAATTACATGGAGGCAGCTTATGAGGAGTAGAGTAAAAGCAGGGCTTCGAAGCCGCAGTAACCAGCGTGCTTGGGAGAAAATGCAAAGTAACACCCGTATCTCGGTATATAGCAGCAAATCAACCAAGAGCAAGGAATCAACGGAAGGCAGCAGCTCTCTGAGCAAAACAGAGCGGCTGGAACAAATGCTTCGCCTATTGATAACGGCGGCTGTTTTTCTATACCTTTTCCATCTGATACTGAAAACGCAGATAGCAACAACAATTGCAATCGGAGTAACCTTATTCTTTTTTATACCGGCAGCAAAAAAGCAGCAAAAGAAACAGAAATATCAGGAAAAGCGATTCCATGAAATGTCTGTATATATGGATACAATTCTGTACGCATTTGCAAAGGAAGGTAAGATTGATGCCGCGTTATCAGATGTATACATGGCATTGGAGGAAGGGGAGTTAAAGTCGGTTGTGCGAGAGGCGCTTTCTCATATGAGACTAACCTTTGATGATACGGATGTAATGAGTAATTCCCTTGCAATGATAGAGAAGGAATATCCGGCTAGGAGACTTCAGAATATTCATGCATTTATGGTTCATGTGGAAAGCTATGGCGGAGATATCGTAAGACCAGTAGAGCTTTTGCTGACGGATAAAGAGATGTGGGAGCTGCGCACGAAGTCGGCGATTCAGGTTAGGGCAAAGATGTTTCGGGATGTGGTATTATCTGTTCTCATGTCACTGCTCATTTGTGGAATTGTACAGCACATTCCAGTGATGAATGTGGATATCAGTCAGAATCCTATTGCACAGGTGGGAACTTTTCTTGTGTTTTTGCTGGATGAATTTATATTGCTGCGGGGATTACATTTAGTGGCGCAGGATTGGATCGCCTATGATGAGGCAAATGAAGACGTATATTTTGAACGTAAGGTACAGGAATATCAGAGACCCAATAAGAAGAAAGAGAAGCGTTTCTCTATGATATCAGGAGCCATTGCGGCAGCAATCACAGCACAATGCTTTCGCATGGGAAAAGAATGGATGGGAGCTGTGGCACTTCTGGGGATGACATTTCTACTTTATCAACATCGTATTGGACACCAGATTGCAAGAAAACAACTGGTGAAAGAGGTGCAAAGAGCATTCCCAAATTGGCTGATGGATCTGGTACTGTTGCTACAAAGTGAAAATGTACAGGTGGCATTGCAGAAATCAAGAAGCCATGTGCCAGGAGTGATGAAGGCAGAATTGAAGTCCTTGGTTGAACGATTGGAAATAGATCCAGAAGATGCCCTGCCCTATCATCAGTTTCTGCAACAGTATGGTATTCCAGAGATTCAATCGGCAATGAGTATGTTATATTCCATTGCAGCAGGTCATGGAGGAAACAGTAGTAAGCAAATTGGTGATTTGATCAAACGAAATCAGAAAATGCTGGCGCAGGCAGAGGAACAGAAGACTATGGATCTGAGTGCAGGACTCTATATATTATTCCTGGCACCGGTAGTGACGGCGTCTTTCAAAATGCTTGTGGACATGTCGGTGTTTATGATTAGTTTCTTGGGCAGTGCAATGAGATAGGGGGCGTAGAATGAGTCAGATCGTGAAGTCATTTCTAGGAGTTTTCATACTTGTAATTATGATGGTGAGCGCAGGCGGAATCCTATCGGCTTATTTCCAGGTGCTAAGCGCGCAGAATACCCATGCAAGGATTGTGAATGAATTGGAGAACAGCCACTATAATCCAGAGGTAATGCGGGCTTGCTTTGAGGAAGCTGAGAAAGAGAATTGCAAGCTTTGTATTATTCTTTATCCTTTAGGGGGAGGAAGCCAGGTGCTGGAAAACAAGGAAATGGTCGCTTCAGATATTGTTGGAATTGATGAAGCTGAGGTGCGTATAGAATTCCCATACCAAATTGCGTTTATGAATATCCAACAGGAACATGTGATAAGTGGCTATGCCAGATAGGAAGGAAACATATGAAAGCATTGGTAGAGGAGTACGGTGTTGCAATAGTATATATGTTGACGGGAGTGGGATTTTTGCATGTCCTGGCAAGTATTCTTACAATCGTGACATCGTAAATATGAGGAGACCGAAGATGAAAACAGTAATTGAAGAATATGGTGGGCTTCTGCTGTCTACAGTGACAGCAATTTGTATAATAAGATTGTTTGTAGATGTATTTCTGACAGGTGGCTCGCTTTATTATCAGATGATTCAGATATGGGGAAATGGAGGGTGTTAATTTGAAAGAGGTGTTTGAACAATATGGGAGTATGCTTCTTGCTGCTCTGATAGCTACGACGATTATCTCACTTCTGTTCTATGGTGTATGGAATGGGAAAATTGGCATAGGGCAAGTATCGGGCGAATTATTGACTGCGGGCACACAGCATCAACTACAACAGACGGGGACTTTGGCTTATAGGCAGCTGCGTGAGAGCAGTAAGCCAGAGATATAAGTGCAGGCAATTGGTGTATAAATGTAAGGAGCGGATGAAGTGAAGAATGCAATCATTGGAATCATAGGGGGCTTTGTAATCATCTATGTGACTGTGATATCTCTTAGTATTTATGCGAAAAGTGTGCGGGAAAATGAATTGAACTGTACAGTATCCGCGGTGATGAAGCAGACATTAAAGCAAAATGTAAGACAAGAGGGCGAGCTCGAACAATGGGGACAAAAAGCAGTAGTGCAAGTGAAAGAGCAGTTGGAGCCAAAAACAGATGCAGAAGTGTCAGAACAGCTTGTTCAGGAGATTACAAGACGCTTAAGCTCAGAATCCGAAGTGCAGGTGGATGTAAAAGTATGTGATATGGAGAGAGGAATCATATCTGCGACGGTGAAGGAAGAGTTCTCCTATCCCAATGGTAAGCTGGGAACAGCTTATCTAAGTAAAACCATAATTGTGGATCATAAGGTGGTGGAGGAGAGTGAACAAGCCAGGGAATCCCCAAAGAGCGATATCACAGAAATAACGGAAGAGACAAAAGAGACAAAAGAGATTGATGATACAAAAGAGCCAGATGCAATATGGGAACAACCAATACAATTCTATGAGAAGTATGGGAAAGAATTGGTTTTTTATCCGACGAATGGCAGTAATGGAATGATATATTGTGCCACCAAAGAAGATTACTTACCACATCACTATCGCCTTCTGGGGTGGAAAGCAGAGATAAGAAGCAGGGATAACCAGGAGCTTATTCAGAATCTTTTTTTTCAGCTAGGCAGCAGATCTATGAAACTGGTTAAACGTTCCTATGATGCAGATTGTTCGAATGAATACATCACATATGGACTGAGTACAGTGAATTTAAGGACAAAGTTCAATGACAAAGCACAAGACCTATTAAGGCAGGGAAAATGCCAGATTACATTTCAGGGATGTATTGCTCCTGTAGAGGGGGAGATAGCAGAAGGAACAATAGATGATGCAGGGGAGATTACAGGAAAGGTGTGTACAAGCCTTGATGAAATTCGGGAAGCTGATTGGTGGATAGAGAGTGAGAAGCAGGAGATTGAGGAATATTATGAGAAAGAGGTAAGAAATCTATTTCATACAGTCAGCCTGGTACCGGGAGAGGGAATTGAAGCTGTAAGCGGTAATGGTGTCTATTTTCATGGAATAGAGGTGGAGATTGATGCAGTATTACAACCTGGATATGACTTCCAATACTGGTATTGGAAGGAGAAAGAAATAGAGAAAAAGTTTGCAGTGAAAGTAGTTGATAATATGGAATGGAGCGCCACAGCTACTCCACATAAGGAACCAGATATTCCAAAGCCGGATGAGAAAAAGAAACGTAAGAAACTGAGGTTTATCAGTAAAAAGTATTTTGAAAAAGATAATCAGGATTTAATATTAGAAGAAAATGGCGGATTATCAGAGGATTCCTGTTGGGCTGTATATCCAGACTACCGTGAGCTCTTACGTAAGGCATTGAGCGAAGAAAGCTGCTAACGAAATAGTACGAAGAGATAAGCTAGATGATTGCGAAACACTTTAATTTCACAATAGCTATGACTGCGAATACAAGCAAACACAGCCAATTGAAGAATTGTGAGTTTCGCAATTAACTACTTTTCTCTAAGTACTATGACAAACGATTACTTTATAATCGTGTCCAAATTGTCGAGTATTTGAAGAAGCTATAAGCGCAAAGATTTTCGTTAATTCTCTTGAGCTTCAGGTAATTTAATATAGACGCGCTCGATACGGTTCTTATCTACTTTATCAATGCGAAGAAGGATATTATCGTCGGTGATAATGATCTCATTTTTCTCTGGAAGATGATCTAATTGTCCAAGACAATAACCGCCTAAAGTATCGTAATCATCAGATTTGAAATCAACACCAAGTGCATCATTTGCATCAGCAAGGTTTGTGGAGCCGAGGACAATGAATTCACGTTCTGTTAATTTGGTGATGTCATCTTCTTCATCTGCGTCATACTCATCACGTATTTCTCCAACAATCTCTTCTAGCAGATCTTCTAATGTGATAAGACCAGCAGTGACTCCATATTCGTCAAGTACAATGGCAAGTGATATGGACGATTTACGCATTTCTATGAAGAGGTCAGCGGTATTCTTATGCTCAAAGGTGAAATAAGGCTCACGGAGGATCTCACGGATGGAGAAGTCCTCTTTTGCATTACGATACAACAGAAGATCCTTCATATTAATGATACCGATTACATTATCGGTAGAATCTTCGAATACAGGAAGACGGGTAAACTTATCTTCACGGAAGATATCTATAAGCTCTTCATAGGTGGAATCAATCTGAACAAACGTCATATCGATTCTTGGAACCATGATTTCTTTCGCTTCAGAGTCTCCAAAATCAAAGAGATTATGAATCATATCTCGTTCTTCGTTTTCAATCACGCCGGTTTCCTGACTGACATCTACAATGGTTCGAAGTTCTTCTTCTGTCATAAGCTTATCAGTAGCGTTCGGGTCCACACGAAGTAGGAACAGAACAGCAAGAGAGAGCTTGTTGATGATAAAAATAACAGGAGTTAATACAATCATCAGGAAGGTTATGACTCCGGAATAACGCAGGGAAATTCGATCTGCATGAATGGTTGCCATGGTCTTTGGAGTAACTTCACCAAAGATTAGAATCAGGAAAGTAAGGATTCCTGTAGCAATTCCAGCGCCTACGCTGCCAAAGTAATCAATGGCAAGGGAGGTGGAAATGGAGGATGCAGAAAGATTAACGATATTATTTCCGATTAGAATTGCAGAAAGCATTTTCCCAGAATCGTCTGTAACGCGAAGCACCCTGTCGGCCTTTTTATTACCAGACTCGGACAGGGTACGCATGCGTATTTTATTGACGGTGGTTAATGCTGTCTCGGCAGACGAGAAGAATGCCGAGAGCAGTAAAAGTATTATTAAGCTAATTAACTGTGCTATATCGCCAGCGTCCAAAAATAATTCACCTCACTAATTAATTTGCATCCGTACTGTAGTTCGGAGCTTCTTTTGTAATATGGATGTCATGTGGATGTGATTCTTTTAAAGAAGCAGCAGAAATCTTAACGAACTTGCCATTTTCTTTTAATAATTCAATGGTTGAGCAGCCACAATAGCCCATACCAGAGCGGATACCACCGATTAACTGGAATACAGTATCTTCAAGTGTTCCTTTATATGCAACACGTCCTTCCACACCTTCAGGAACGAGTTTCTTTGCGCCTTCCTGGAAGTAACGGTCTTTGCTGCCATTCTCCATAGCAGCGATAGATCCCATTCCACGGTATACTTTGTATTTTCTTCCCTGATATAATTCGAATGTTCCAGGAGCTTCATCGCATCCAGCGAACATAGATCCCATCATACATACATTGGCACCAGCAGCAAGTGCTTTGGTCATATCTCCAGAGTACTTGATTCCACCGTCGGCGATAACTGGAATACCATATGATTTGGCTACCTCGTAACAATTCATGATGGCTGAAATCTGAGGAACACCAATACCTGCAACAACACGTGTGGTACAGATAGAACCAGGTCCAATACCTACCTTAACTGCATCTGCGCCTGCTTCGATTAATGCTTTGGCAGCTTCACCAGTAGCAATGTTACCAGCGATTACCTGAAGATCTGGGTAAGCAGCTTTGACTTTACGAACGGATTCAATAATGTTGCGTGAATGACCATGGGCAGAATCCATAACGATTACGTCAACATGAGCTTTTACTAATGCTTCAACACGCTCCATCATGTTGCCAGTGATGCCTACACCAGCGCCACAGAGAAGTCTTCCCTGAGAATCTTTTGCTGATTGAGGATATTTAATCTGTTTTTCGATATCTTTAATGGTGATTAATCCTTTTAGGTTAAAGTCTTTATCGACGATTGGCAATTTTTCTTTTCTAGCTTTGCCAAGAATGTTTTTGGCCTCTTCTAATGTGATACCTTCCTGAGCTGTGATTAATCCTTCAGAAGTCATAGATTCTTTGATTTTCTTAGAAAAATCTGTTTCGAATTTTAAATCACGGTTGGTAATGATACCAACTAATTTGCCGTTCTCAGTGATTGGAACACCAGAGATGCGGAACTTGCCCATTAATTCATTTGCATCCTGTAATGTATGTTCTGGAGAAAGATAAAATGGATCAGTGATAACACCGTTCTCAGAACGCTTTACCTTATCAACTTCATCAGCCTGAGCCTCAATGGACATATTCTTATGGATGATTCCGATACCACCCTGTCTAGCCATTGCAATGGCCATTTTGGATTCTGTTACTGTATCCATAGCCGCACTCATCATAGGAATGTTTAACACAATTTTCTTTGTGAGATGTGTCGTAAGATCGATCATGTTTGGAGTAACCTCAGAATACTGAGGGACTAAAAGCACGTCATCAAATGTAATTCCTTCGCCGATAATAGTACCCATTATTATATCCTCGCTTTCTTCTTATATAATGTTGTTTGTAAGTAAGTTATTTGTTTAGTTGCTCAATAATAGCAAAATTATCAGATGATGTCAAGAAGATATAAGCTCCGATTTATAAGAAATCTATTATATATTAGGAAAAATAATAAATAAAAGAAAGTGCGATTATGTAAGGCTGTGACGATTTACTACGTTATAACTAGAATGAATGAAAGAATAACAGGAATTGTTCTTCACAAATAGAATAAAGTGTGTTATCATTTGAAACAAATATGTAAATAAAATTGGATATCGCAGGAGAATTCCTGATTCAATGGACGAAGAAGTCAACCAAGGGATTTCTTCGTCCATTTTTATTATAAAAGGAGAGTAATTCATATGCAGTTTAGACCTTGCATCGATATACACAATGGTAAAGTAAAGCAGATTGTAGGAAGCAGCCTAAAAGATCAAGGCAATCAGGCGAAAGAGAACTTTGTAGCAACACAGGATGGTGCATTTTATGCCAGCTTGTATAAGAAAGCGGGAATAAAAGGTGGCCATATTATTTTGTTGAATGCGTTAGACAGTGAATATTACGAAGCTACCAGGGAACAGGCACTTCTGGCACTTCATGAATATCCGGGAGGGCTTCAGATTGGTGGAGGAATTACCGCAGACAATGCATTTTCCTTCATACAGGAAGGGGCTAGTCACGTGATTGTAACGTCTTATGTATTCAAGGATGGCCGGATTAATTACGAGAATTTGGACAGATTAGTTCAGGCAGTGGGAAAAGAACATCTGGTGTTGGATCTAAGCTGCAGATATCGGGAGGATGGATACTACATTGTCACGGACAGATGGCAGCGCTTCACTGATGAGAAAGTGACGATTTCACTTCTGGATAAATTGGCAGACTATTGTGATGAATTCCTGATTCACGCGGTGGATGTGGAAGGCAAGGCCAATGGAATTGAAGAAGAACTTGTGGAATTCCTGGGAACGTGGGGCAAGATTCCAATCACCTATGCAGGTGGCATCCGCAATTTTGCGGATCTGGAGAAAATCCATAAGCTGGGACAGAATCATATGAATGCAACCATTGGAAGTGCGTTAGATCTATTTGGTGGACAGATGTCCTATCAAAAAGTGTTGGAATTTATGCATACCACAGATAAAAGATAAAACATATCATGAAAAAGAGAAGCAAGTAGGCAAATAGCAATATAAAATAAGGAGAGAAGAGTATGAGCAAGTATACGAAACAAGATATTATTCGCATTGTGGAAGAAGAAGATGTGGAATTCATCCGTCTTCAGTTTACGGACATATTTGGTATGCTGAAAAATGTAGCAATTACAGCAAGTCAGCTGAAAAAAGCATTGGATAACAAATGCATGTTTGATGGTTCTTCTATCGAGGGATTTGTAAGAATTGAAGAGTCTGATATGTATCTGTATCCGGATTTGGATACCTTTATGATTTTTCCATGGAGACCACAGCAGGGGAAAGTGGCTCGAATTATTTGTGATGTATATACCACAAATCAAACACCATTTGAGGGAGATCCACGTTACATTTTAAAGAAACAGATTGCAGAGGCTGCAAAGCTTGGATATTCATTTAATGTGGGACCAGAAGTGGAATTCTTCCTTTTCCATCAGGATGAGGATGGACAGCCAACAACCATCAGCCACGAGAAGGCAGGTTATTTTGATTTGGGTCCAGTGGATCTGGGAGAAAATGCAAGACGTGACATGGTACTGACACTGGAAGATATGGAATTTGAAATAGAAGCTTCCCATCACGAAGCAGCACCAGCACAGCATGAGATTGATTTTAAATATGATGAAGCAATGATAACAGCAGATAATATTATGACCTTTAAGCTTGCGGTTAAGACAGTTGCAAAACGACATGGATTGTTTGCAAGCTTTATGCCAAAACCAAAGGCTGGAATCGCAGGCTCTGGTATGCATATTAATATGTCACTTTCCAAAGATGGAAAAAACATATTTGATGATCCAGATGGAGAGCTCGGCCTTAGTGAAGAAGCTTATTATTTCATTGGCGGAATTATGAAACATTTGAAAGGCATTACCGCAATCTGTAATCCACTTGTGAATTCCTATAAGCGATTTGTACCAGGATTTGAGGCACCAATCTATATTGCCTGGTCCACAAAGAACAGAAGCCCATTGATTCGTATCCCAGCTTCAAGAGGAAGTGGAACAAGGGTGGAGCTTAGAAGCCCAGATCCAGCAGCGAACCCATACCTTGCACTTGCAGTATGTCTTGCAGCAGGATTGGATGGTATTCGCAATCAGATTACTCCTCCAAATGGGGTGTCTGGAAATGTCTTTGAATTGACCGAAGAGGATAAGGCGAAGCTTGGTATCGAAGCAATTCCAGAAGATTTGTGTGAAGCAATTGAAGAGCTGAATAAGGACGAACTGGTGAAAAAGGTCCTTGGTGAGCATATTGTTTCGAAATACACAGAGGCCAAAAAGGATGAATGGATTAGTTATCGTGCTCAGGTTACCAACTGGGAACTAGAAGAATATTTGTACAAGATTTAAGATAAGACAAGGGGAGTATTTTGAATAATATTGTCGTTGCGTTTCCCAAGGCAGAAATTGCCCAGAATATGAAGAAAATACTGACCCAGAGCGGGTTTCCAGTCATAGCGGTTTGTACAACAGGTGCCCAGGCATTGCAGAATGTCAGTAATCTGGAAAGCGGAATACTTATCTGTGGTGCAAGGTTTGTTGATATGATGTATGAGGAAATACATTCCTATCTGCCAAAGGAATTTCAAATGCTTTTGGTTGCTTCACCGGGAACCTTTGAACACCGTGAAATTACTGACATAGTAAGTCTATCTCTGCCTATAAAAATACATGAACTCATTGAGACGGTCGAAATGATGGATTACTCCATTAACAGGCGAAGGAAAAAGATGAGACAGAGACCGAAGGTGCGCTCTGAGGAAGAACAGCAAGAGATAGACAGGGCAAAGCTCTTACTGATGGAGAGAAATAATCTCTCAGAGGAAGAAGCACATCGCTATATTCAGAAGCGAAGCATGGATAATGGAACAGGACTCATGGAGACTGCTCAAATGATATTAAGTCTTATGGGTGAGGGATAAGAAAATAGGATAAGCTTTATATAAGGTAGAGTGTATCCTGCGCAAGCATAACAACAGAATAATTTAGGATAGAGAGGAAATGAAACATGTACCAGATTAATGAAAATTATCAGAAATTACCAGGAAGTTACTTATTTAGCACAATTGGAAAGAAGGTCAATGCATTTTCCAATGCCAATCCAGATAAGACAATTATCAGACTTGGAATCGGAGATGTCACACAGCCAATTGCACCTGCAATCATTGAAGCAATGCACAAAGCGGTAGATGAGATGGGAAATGCAGATACATTTCATGGTTATGCGCCAGATCTTGGCTATGAATTCCTAAGAAGCGCAATTGCTAAGAATGATTATCAGGCGAGAGGCTGTGATATCTCAATCGATGAAATCTTTGTATCAGATGGAGCCAAGAGTGATTCTGGAAATATCCAGGAGATCTTTGCACAGAATGCACGCATCGCAGTATGTGATCCAGTATATCCTGTATATGTGGATTCCAACGTAATGGCGGGCAGAACAGGCACATACAATCCTAAGACAGAGACATGGAGCAATGTGATTTATATGCCATGTACAGCAGCGAACAATTTCGTGCCAGAATTCCCAAAAGAGACACCAGACATCATCTATCTTTGCCTTCCAAACAATCCAACTGGAACCACCCTTACCAAAGAGCAGTTACAGAAATGGGTTGACTACGCAAATGAAAAGGGCGCTGTTATCATTTACGATGCAGCTTATGAAGCCTATATCAGTGAGAGCAATGTAGCACATAGTATATACGAGTGTGAAGGTGCTAAGACTTGTGCAATCGAACTTCGAAGCTTTTCCAAAAACGCAGGTTTTACGGGGGTACGTCTCGGATTTACTGTTGTACCAAAGGAGTTGAAATGTGGTGAGGTTTCTCTGAATGCAATGTGGGCAAGAAGACATGGAACCAAATTCAATGGCGCACCTTACATTGTGCAAAGAGCGGGTGAGGCTGTATATTCAGATGCAGGAAAAGCACAGCTGAAGGATCAGGTTGCTTACTATATGAAGAATGCGAAGACCATTAAAGAAGGCTTAAAGGAAGCGGGATACACTGTATTCGGTGGCGTAAATGCGCCATATATCTGGCTGAAAACACCTGAGCAGATGACATCCTGGGAATTCTTTGATTATCTTTTAGAATCAGCTAACGTAGTCGGAACACCAGGATCTGGATTCGGGCCGAGTGGTGAAGGCTACTTCAGACTGACTGCATTTGGTTCATACGAAAACACGCTTGCAGCTTTAGATCGTATCAAAGCGTTATAATTTTTGAGTTGGGACGGGGTTTTTCTTGTTTTGGGACGGGGTATTTATGAAAATACCCCGTCCCAAAACAAGAAAAACCCCGTCCCAATTCAAATTTTTATGAAAAGAACAAGAAATGGTTGACGAAATAAGAAAAACCTAAGATAATATGTGCATTCGACACATGACTATTTGCCGCGTTGAAGTGACAAAATATGGAAGAGGTTTTTAATATTATGGAACGAGAAAAATTCGGAAGCCGATTAGGCTTTATTTTGATAAGCGCGGGGTGCGCCATTGGAATTGGAAATGTATGGCGTTTCCCTTATGTAGCAGGTAATAACGGAGGAGGCATATTTGTTCTGTTTTACTTGCTATTTTTGGTGTTGTTTGGTATCCCGATTCTATCGATGGAGTTGGCGATGGGAAGAGCAGCAAAGACAAGTATTATAAGAGCTTATCATGAACTGGAAAAGCCAGGGCAGAAGTGGCATATCCACGGGTACTTCGGAATGATTGGTAACTATATTCTTCTGTTCTTTTATACTACCGTAGCGGGGTGGATGCTTGGTTATTTTCTGAAATATCTGACTGGCGATATTAGCAAGATGTCTGAAAGTAAGGCAGTATTCGATGCGATTAAAGCGGATCCACTTACAATGCTTGTCTGGATGATTCTGATTGTGCTGATTGCTGTGCTTGTGTGCAGTATGGGGTTACAGAATGGAGTGGAGCGTATTACGAAATGGATGATGCTTGCACTTCTTGCATTGATTGTGATTCTTGCAGTGCATAGCCTGACACTCAGCGGAGCAGCGGAGGGAATGCACTATTTTCTTGTGCCAAATCTGGAGAGAGTGCAGAAGATTGGCTTATTTACTGTTGTTATTGAGGCTATGAAGCAGGCATTTTTCACCCTGAGTCTTGGAATGGGATCTATGCTGATATTTGGAAGTTACATTGGAAAAGAACGGAGTCTGGTGAGTGAAAGTATCCAGATTACCTTTTTAGATACATTTGTAGCAATCATGTCAGGTGTCATCATTTTTCCAGCATGTATGTCCTATTCAATTCCCACAGATAGTGGACCAAGCCTGATATTTGTAACGCTCCCAAAGGTGTTTGAGCATATGGCAGGCGGAAGATTCTGGGGGATACTGTTCTTTCTTTTTATGACTTTTGCAGCTTTGTCAACAGTAATTGCTGTTCTTGAAAATATCATGGCCTGCAATATGGAAGCATTTCACTGGAGCAGAAAAAAGGCCAGCTGGATGAACTTTCTTATTATCTCCGTTATGAGTATTCCATGTATCTTGGGATTTAATATGTGGAGTGGATTTACTCCATTAGGTGCAGGAAGTACCGTGCTTGATCTGGAAGATTTCCTGGTGAGCAGTATTCTTCTTCCGTTTGGAAGCTTGATTATTCTACTGTTCTGCGTTACAAAATGGGGATGGGGATATGAGAATTGCTTGAAAGAGATGAATGATGGTCAAGGTGTGAAAATGCCTCGTGTGCTGAAAGGCTATCTGAAGTTCATTCTTCCACTTGTGATCTTATTTATCGCATTAGATGGCATAATTTAATGAAACATTTGTTAACCCAATTTAAATTATTTAGCTGGATTATAATATCAAGCTCAGCTTTTCTGTTAACCTATTGAAGCTGAGCTTAGCAGAGAGAATGGATGATTCCAAGATTAAATAGGGGTTCGATTATTTGGGGTATTTGTAGAAGGGACTGTTTATTTGATAATCAGAGAAAGTTAATCTGATAATCAGAGAAAGTTAATCTGAAATTCATTTGTTAGGATAGGAAACGTGTAAATGAAGAAGAAATCTATAATTTACATGTTATTTTCCTTGAATATAGTAATAATAAAATTGAAGCAGTTACATAAATACATGTAAAACATAGATTAATAATTATTTTACAGGTCTTTAGTAGATACATAGTTGATAAAAAACCTACTTTACGCAGGTAAAATATAGGAAAAGTAATGTTTTACAGGTGTTCTATCTTTTAGAATAGAAGCTTTTTCCTATTTTGACATTATTAAACATGTAAAACTATATTAATACCATTATTTACATGTAATTGGTGGCATCGCTTCCAACAAAGCTCAATTAATAGAACCTAATAAATACGATATGAAAAATCTCATTACGATGTTCTGATAGAATTCATTCTACGCAAACTCAACTTCATGAACTTAATAGAAAAAGCATACAATTCGTAGATTTGTGCCAAGCGCCCCAAGGGAAAACGGCAAGCAAATTACAAATTGTATGCTTTTTCTTTATACTCAATTTAAAAGTTGAGTGCATTATTTAATTTGAGCTTATTATTTAAAAAGGAATAAACAGTCGTCTATTTTGCGTTCTTTTTGTTGAACGCGGATCTCTTACGCATAGTAGGATCCAAGATACGTTTACGGATACGCAAGCTTGTAGGTGTAACCTCAAGAAGTTCATCTGTATCGATGAAGTCTAACGCTTGCTCTAAGCTTAATACACGAGGTGTAACAAGGGTTAATGCCTCGTCAGCAGATGAAGAACGTGTATTAGTTAAGTGCTTTTTCTTGCAGACATTGATTTCAATATCTTCCGCTTTGGCACACTGTCCGATAACCATTCCGGAATATACCTTCTCGCCAGCACCGATGAATAAGGTTCCACGATCCTGTGCTGAGAATAATCCGTAAGCAACAGACTCACCAGATTCGAATGCGATAAGAGAACCAGTTGCACGGTAAGCGATTTCTCCACGATATTTATCATAGCCATCAAAGATGGTGTTGATGATTCCGTTACCCTTGGTATCTGTCATGAATTCACCACGGTAACCAATGAGTCCACGGGAAGGGATGCGAATCTCGAGACGAGTAAATCCACCACTGATGGAATACATATTAAGAAGCTCGCCTTTACGCTGCTGTAATTTAGAGATAACAGCACCAGTGAAATCATCTGGGACATCGACATATGCCATTTCCATTGGCTCTAATTTCTTGCCATTCTCATCATATTCGTAAATAACTTCTGCTTTACTTACTGCAAACTCATAGCCTTCACGACGCATGTTCTCAATAAGAACAGATAAATGTAATTCTCCACGGCCAGATACTTTTAAGCTGTCGGCACTGTCGGTCTCCTCCACACGAAGAGATACGTCAGTGTTCAGTTCTTTGAACAGACGGTCACGGATATGACGGGAAGTAACAAATTTACCTTCCTGACCAGCAAGTGGGCTGTCATTTACGATGAAGTTCATAGAAATAGTAGGCTCAGAAATCTTCTGGAAAGGAATTGCTACAGGAGCTTCAGGAGCACAGATGGTGTCACCGATGTGAATATCTGCAATACCAGAGATTGCTACGAGAGAGCCAATATGAGCTTCCTGAACATCAACTTTATTTAAGCCATCAAATTCATATAATTTCGTAATACGAACCTTTTCTTTTTTATCAGGGTCATGGTGGTTCACTACAACAGCTTCCTGATTTACTTTCAGACAACCATTATCAATTTTACCAATTCCGATACGTCCTACATATTCGTTGTAATCAATGGTACTGATAAGTACCTGAGTATTAGCGTCTGGATCTCCTTCAGGTGCTGGAATGTAATTAACAATAGTCTCAAATAATGGAGTCATATCTTTCTTCTCATCTTCAAGATTGATCATTGCATAACCATCTCTTGCAGATGCATATACGAATGGGCAGTCAAGCTGCTCGTCGGAAGCATCTAAGTCCATGAAAAGCTCTAACACTTCATCAATAACTTCAGCTGGTCTTGCTTCTGGACGGTCGATTTTGTTGATACATACAATTACAGGGAGGTTTAAAGCAAGGGCCTTCATCAGAACGAATTTAGTCTGAGGCATTGCGCCTTCATATGCGTCTACAACTAAGACAACACCGTTTACCATCTTTAGTACTCGCTCAACTTCACCACCGAAATCAGCATGTCCTGGAGTATCAATAATATTGATTTTAATATCTTTGTACTGTACAGCAGTATTTTTGGAAAGAATGGTAATACCTCTTTCACGTTCGATGTCATTGGAATCCATGACACGTTCCTGAACCTCCTGGTTCGCACGGAATACACCGGACTGCTTTAACAGCTCATCAACCAATGTGGTCTTGCCATGGTCTACATGGGCGATAATAGCGATATTACGAACATCTTCTCTTTTTGTTAACATATAATCTATCCTTCTTTCTAGTTAGTTCTGAAATAACAGAACATAAACAGTATCCATATTATAAGTAAAAATACCTTGTTGCACTCTCTTATAGAAGACAACTTTTTTATTTTATCACAAAATCACGATTCTGCAAGAAATTTCGGGCTTTTCATGGTTTTGTATATTTTTCGATTTACTTATCGACATGCTTTGATGATTTCTACCAATGGGAGAATGATAAAACTTATATCTAGTAAATATTTCCACTAAAGGAAGGGAGAAGATTCATGGCAGATAAAATTTTTGAAAACAACCAGGTATCAATAATTGGGGAGATTGTTAGTGATTTTCAGTACAGCCACGAAGTATATGGAGAGGGGTTCTATATGGTTCAGGTGTCTGTGAGCAGATTATCAAATTTCGTTGACTATATTCCAATTATGATATCAGAGCGATTGATCGATGTGAGTCAGAGTTACATTGGACAATATGTTTATGTGACAGGACAATTTCGTTCGTTCAATCGCCACGAGGAAAGAAAGAACAGATTAGTACTTTCTGTCTTCGCAAGAGAACTTGAAATCGTTGATGAGCCAGGGGAAGAGAGCGTAAGTAATCAGATTTTTCTCGATGGATACATATGCAAGGAGACAATCTATCGGAAAACGCCTTTGGGACGTGAAATCGCAGATTTATTGGTGGCAGTGAACCGGTCTTATGGTAAATCAGATTACATTCCGTGCATCTGCTGGGGAAGAAATGCGAGATTTGCATCTGGATTTGAGGTTGGAAGTCATGTGCAGATATGGGGACGCATTCAGAGCCGAGAATATGTAAAGAAAGTGAATGATGTGCAGGCAGAAAAGCGGACTGCTTATGAGGTATCTGTCAGCAAGATTGAATTTATGGAATAAAAGAATCATAATTTTCTCCATTTTTCGTACAGTTGCAAAAATAGATGGAGTGTGCTATTGTTTGCAGTATTGAAATCTGAGACGGTGTGATATGGTCTGTGATTCAGGAGGAAATTATGAGTAATGGTGTCGTACAGATTTATTATGGTGAAGGCCATGGTAAGTCAACAGCTGCACTTGGAAATGCAATCCATGCTGCAAGTGAGGGGAAAAGTGTAATTGTAATACAATTCCTAAAAGGCAAAATGGAACAAGAATATGAATTTTTACAGCGTTTAGAGCCAGAAATTAAGTTTTTCCGCTTTTCTAAATCGGATGCTCCATTTGATGAATTAGATGATAATGCAAAACAGGAAGAGATTATCAATTTAAAAAATGGATTTAATTACGGGAAAAAAGTAATATCTACAGGAGCCTGTGATATGGTAATCCTCGATGAAATACTTGGACTTGTGGATCACAAAGTAATTACGATAGAAGATATTCGATGTATGATGGAGTGCAAACCAGAGGAACTGAATGTTATATTTACGGGGCGTGTTCTTGGAGAAGAAATTCGTGAATTCGCAGATGAAATATATAATATAGCGCCAGAAAAGTTGACAGCTAATTCGTAGAGTGCTATATTGAACAAATAGAATAAATTAATATGTGATAGAGGTCGCGTGAATTAAGAGTAACTTAGGTGATGCAACAGGTGCAGATGAACTTAGGTGAAAGGAAGGAACGCCGAAGGAGTATAGGTCCTGTAAGTATATTCCTGGGCATGAGGTGAAGAACTTTATGACTGTCATCGAGTAAGATGGGGAGCTATCAGGATCATTTATAGAGATTCAGACCGGCTTCGAGGAGCCGGTTTTTTTGTTTTTCCCAGATTGCTAAACAGAGAGGAGAAAATATGTCAATATTTAAAGGCGCAGGTGTTGCAATTGTTACACCAATGAAAAACAACGAGGAAGTAAACTATGACAAATTAGAGGAACTCATTGACGAGCAGATCAATGAGGGGACAGATGCAATCATCATTGTTGGAACAACAGGCGAAAGCTCTACCTTGGATATGGATGAGCATGAGAAAGTGATTCGAGCAGCAGTGGAATTCACCAATCACAGAGTTCCAGTAGTGGCAGGAACAGGTTCAAACTGCACAAGAACAGCAATCCAATTATCGCAGGAAGCAGAAGCGGATGGAGTAGATGGTTTATTAATCGTAACCCCTTATTATAATAAGGCGACACAGCCTGGACTTATCAACCACTACAGTCAGATTGCACAGAATACGAAGCTCCCAATTATCATGTACAATGTACCAGGAAGAACAGGATGTAACCTATTACCTGAAACTGTTGCCACATTGTTTAAGAACGAATCTAACATTGTAGGATTAAAGGAAGCAACGGGTAATGTGGCACAGGCATCTAAGACCATGTACCTAACCGATGGTAAATTAGATCTCTACTCTGGTGAAGATGGACTTGTAGTACCTCTTATGGCAATCGGTGCAATTGGCGTAATTTCGGTATGGAGTAATGTTGCTCCAGCAAAAGTACATCAGATGTGTGACAGCTTCTTCAAAGGAGATATTGTAACTGCTAGAAAACTTCAGGCAGAAGCACTTCCACTTATTGATGCATTGTTCTCAGAGGTGAATCCAATTCCTGTGAAGAAAGCAATGAATCTTATGGGAAAAGAAGTAGGACCTCTTCGTGCTCCACTTTGTGAGATGGGTGCAGATAATGCAGCAAAGCTTGCAAATGCACTGAAAGAATATGGGATTAAACTTGCATAATCTGATATAATAAAAATGAAAATAGCTTTTAATTTTGAGCTGATGGATGTGCTGTGAATAAATGTCGAAAAGGTGAGGTGTTCACAGTACATCATTATTTCTTTTACAATTGAACTTGGACAGATACGAGAGAGGACTTAAGAAAATGATTAGAGCAATTATGAACGGATGCAATGGTAAAATGGGACAGACGATCACTGCAATCTGTAAAGAAGATAAAGATATTGAGCTTGTAGCTGGTATTGATTTATATGATGGAATTAAGAACGACTATCCTGTTTTCAAATGCATTACAGATTGTGATGTGGAAGCAGATGTTATCATTGATTTTTCCAACGCAAAGGCAGTAGATGAATTACTAGATTATTCAGTAGCTAAGAATGTTCCAGTTGTTCTCTGCACCACAGGATTGTCAGAGGAACAGCTTTCAAAAGTGGAGAAGGTTAGTAGAAAAGTCGCACTGCTTCGTTCTGCTAATATGTCTTTAGGCGTAAATACATTAATGGAACTGTTGAAGAAAGCAGCACTTGTTTTTGCACCAGCGGGATTTGATATGGAAATTGTAGAGAAACATCACAATCAGAAATTGGATGCGCCAAGTGGAACAGCACTTGCGCTGGCAGATTCCATGAATGAAGCACTGGACAATGCATACCAGTATAAATATGACAGAAGCCAGGAACGTGTAAAAAGAGATAAATATGAGATTGGAATCTCAGCTGTTCGTGGTGGCAATATTGTTGGCGAGCATGAAGTGCTGTTCTGCGGACAAGACGAAGTGATTGAATTCAAACATACCGCATATTCAAAGGCTGTATTTGCAAAAGGTGCAGTGGAAGCAGCTAAATTCCTTGCTGGAAAACCAGCAGGTCACTATGATATGGCGGATGTAATTGCAGCAAAATAATAGGAGATACCATGTATATTGGAAACCATTTGTCTTCCTCTAAAGGCTTTTATGCCATGGGAAAAGAAGCATTGAAATTAGATGCGAACACCTTTGCATTTTTCACCAGAAATCCCAGAGGGGGTTCTGCGAAAGCCATTGATCCGGAAGATGCAATGAAACTTCGTGAATTATTAGTAGAACAGAACTTTGGAACACTTGTTGCACATGCCCCATATACCATGAATGTATGTGCGGCTAAGCCAGACATTCGTGAATTTTCCAGAAATATGATGAAGGATGATTTGAATAGAATGGAATATCTTCCGGGGCAGTTCTATAACTTCCATCCGGGCTCTCATGTGGGACAGGGAGTAGAGGTGGCAATCCCATTGATTGCCGATGCGATAAATAATGCAATGACAGAAGCGTGTCACACAACAATTCTACTTGAGACCATGGCTGGAAAAGGCACAGAGGTTGGACGAACCTTTGAAGAACTTTGTGCAATTATGGATCTTGTAGAATTGAAAGATAAAATTGGTGTGTGCTTAGACACTTGCCATGTGTGGGATGGCGGTTATGACATTGTTCATAATTTGGATGGCGTATTGGAAGAGTTTGATCGTGTGATTGGACTTGAACGATTAAAGGCAATTCATTTTAATGATAGCATGAATGTCTGCGGAGCACATAAGGACAGACATCAGAAAATCGGTGAAGGAGAGATTGGATTAGAGGCAATGAAGCGGATAGCAAAGCATCCCCTTCTCGCTGGAAAACCATTTATCCTTGAGACACCCAATGATGATGAAGGATATGCAAGAGAGATTGCATTGATTCGAAGCTGGACAGAGTAAGAACAAATTGTGCGATTTGGATAATTAACAAGATAAAGAGGAACGTAATTAGTAAAAAATAACGAAAAATGTGAGCGTTTTACTTTCATTTTACACAACACATGGTATAATAATACTATAGTTGATTCTATAGTACTATTTTTATGTACAAAATGAAGTGAAATGGATTATGAGAGGTGATTGTATATGAAAAAGAAAATTGTAGCCATACTAATGTTAACGGTGATGGTGGTATCTGCATCTGCAGGATGTGGAACAGAGGAGAAGGATACAGAACAGCCATTAAGCTCATCGGTATCTGGGGGAGGAACGGTTGCACTTACCGTATGGGGAGCAGAGGAAGATCTTGATATGCTGACTCAGATTACGGAATCCTTCAAGAGCGAACATAAATCAGAAGTAGATTTGGATATTTCGATTGTGGCAGTGTCAGAGTCGGACTGCAAAGATACTTTATTATCAGATGCATTAAATAGCGCAGACGTATTTACTTTTGTCGATGATCAGTTAATGACAATGATTGCAGCAGGCGTGCTAGAGCCAGTGGAAGATGCAGATACAATCAAAGCAAACAATAATGAAGGGTCAGTGGAAGCATCTTCGGTAGGAGACACTTTATATGCATATCCATTGACGGCTGATAATGGATATTTTATGTACTATAATAAATCATATTTCGCAGATGCGGATGTCCAGACGCTTGATCAGATGATGAGTGTGGCAGCTGCAAATGGGAAAAAAATAACAATGGATTGGACTTCGGGATGGTATCTCTATTCATTTTTCGGCAATACAGGACTAGAACTTGGGTTAAACGAGGACGGAAGAACCAATTTCTGCACATGGAATAATGCAGATGGAACAATAAAGGGAACCGATGTTGCTCAGGCAATGCTCAGTATTGCAGCCAATCCGGGATTCTTAAATGGTGGGGATTCCGTGTTTCAGGAGGGAATCAAAGATGGTTCTGTGATTGCCGGAGTGACTGGTGTGTGGAATGCCAATGCAGTTCAGGAAGCATGGGGAGATAATTATGGAGCTGTAAAGCTCCCAACATACACGTGTGCAGGACAACAGATTCAGATGGCTTCGTTTAAAGGTTATAAGATGATAGGGGTAAATGCATATTCAAAACATAAAGAATGGTCACAGAAACTGGCCGCATATATCTCAAATGAGGACAATCAGAAGCTACGTTTTGAGATAAGACAGCAGGGGCCTGCAAATATAAAAGCAGCAGAATCTCCAGAGGTACAGGCATCACCTGCAATACAGGCAGTACTAGAACAGGCAGAATTCGCTAGTCTTCAGCGTGTTGGCGGTACATACTGGGATCCAGTTCAGAAATTTGGAGAAGAAATGTCGAAAGGGAACCCTTCTGGAAAACCTTTGCAGGAGTTATTGGATACTATGGTAGAAGAAGTTACCGCATCCAATGCACAATAGGAAGGGGAGAGAAAAATGAAGAAAAAGACAGGAACCAGCATAAAAATTTTAATTATGATACCAGTTATTATCTTGGGTTTGGTATCTATTGTTTCAAACACCATGGCAATTATGAATATTCGAAGTGTAAATTCGAAAGCTACAACAATAGCAGACCAGTATATGCAGAATATGATTAGCCTGAATGCAATACAAGAGGAAGCTCAGGAGATCCATCAGAAAGCATTATCCCATATTATTGCAACAGATTTTGATACAATGATTAAAGTGGTAGATAGTATCAAGAGCCAAGAAGCAGATTTAGATCAGAAATTGCAGGAATATGGAGACAATGTTGCAGAGAGTGATAAAGCAACATATGAAAGTCTTTTAGCGAATTATGAGTCATTTAAAGTAGCAGCTGTGAATCTGATTGCTTTTAGTGCAAATAGTAAAACGGCAGAGGCTTATGGATGCGCAAATGGCGATTTGGCTACTTATGGAGATGGAATGCTTGCTGATATTCAAGCAATTACAGATGCTACTTCTGTAAATGCTGATTCTGCAAGAGCAGATTTAGCAACGGTTTATACAACGTCATTAGTGAGCAGTATAATTACGATTATCGTAAGTATCATTGCAATAGCTTATGCAATGCTCAGTGTCTTGAGACAGATCGTGAAACCAATTAAGAATACAGAGAAGGAAATCACTGGTATTATTAGTGATATTGAACTAAGACAAGGAGATCTTACAAGACGTGTTGCCATTGCATCTGCTGGAGAGATCGGAAATCTTGGACATGGAATCAATTCCTTTATGGAAAAATTACAGCATATCTTTGGAATCTTAAGTGATGATTCTGAGAAAATGGATACTGTTGTAAATGAGGTGTTGGAAAGTGTTCGGACTTCCAATGACAGTGCATCCGATTTATCGGCATTAACAGAGGAGCTTTCAGCGACTATGCAGGAAGTTGCTAATAATGCGGTGATCATAAATGGAAATGCAGAAGATGTGAAAAATGAAGTGAATATCATTGCAGAAAAATCAAATGAATTGAGTAAGTTCTCACAGGAAATGATGGAACATGCACAGACGATGGAAAGCTCTGCAAAAGATAACATGATGTCTACTAGTACAAAGATTTCTGATATCATGAATATCTTAAATAATGCAATAGAAGAAAGTAGAAGTGTTGACCAGGTAAATAGCTTGACGAATGATATCCTTAATATTTCAAGTCAGACTAATTTGCTATCCTTAAATGCATCCATTGAGGCAGCACGAGCAGGGGAGGCGGGTAAAGGATTCGCAGTTGTAGCTGGAGAGATTAGTCAGTTAGCTGAATCAAGTAGACAGACAGCAAATCGCATTCAGGAGATCAATACGGTTGTAACCAATGCAGTACATAATCTGGCTGACCATGCAAAAGATCTTGTGGAATATATGAATGAGAGCATTTTGCCAGAATTTGAAGGGTTCGTAAACTCAGGAAATCAGTATCGTGAGAACGCATCTTATGTAGAAGCTACCATGAAGCAGTTTGCACAGCAAACAGAGCAGCTACAGCAAGGAGCGGTAGAGATTGCAGAATCTATTAATACAATTACAACTGCAATCGAAGAAGGCGTAAGAGGTGTTAATGGTGTTGCAGAGAGTACGCAGCTACTTGTGGAAGATATGGATAAGATATCAACTCGAATGAAGGAAAATCAACAGATATCTTCCGAGCTTCAAAGCGAAACTGCTATATTTACTAAAATCTAGAAAAAAGTGCCGGGTAATTGCATATACAGTTGCCCGGCTTTTTTTTGTATGCTACAATACTTTTGGATTACTGCGCCTTAATGGCGAAAATATAAAAATAGTGAGGGAAAAACATGACGATATTGATTAAAGGTGGACGTGTGTTGAATCCTGCTACACAGATGGATGAGATCGCAGATGTTTTGATTGAAGATGGAAAAGTCAAAGAGATTGGTGCAGGCTTGAAAGTAAAAGCAGCTCAGACAATAAATGCAAAAGGCTATTATGTAATGCCTGGTTTTATTGATATGCATGTGCATTTTCGTGATCCAGGGCTGGAGGAAAAAGAGACAGTTATTACAGGAATGCATGCAGCAGCCCATGGAGGATATACCACGGTACTTGCAATGCCAAATACCAAACCAGTTGTAGATAACGCAGATGTTGTAAAATATGTGCATAACAAAGCAAAATCTGAAAAGTGTATCCATGTACTTCAGGTGGGAGCAATTACCAAAGGCCAGCAGGGACAAGAATTGGCGGATATCGAAGGGATGGTAAAGGCAGGAAGTCCAGCAATTAGTGAAGATGGTAAATCTGTGATGAATACGGAAATCTATCTGGAAGGTATGAAAGAGGCCTCAAGGCTTGGTATTCCAGTTCTTGCCCATTGCGAAGATATCAATCTTGTCAACGGAGGGGTAATGAATGCTGGGGAAAAAGCGAAGGAGCTTGGGCTTCCAGGAATTAGCAATTCTGTCGAAGACATCATTATTGCCAGAGATATTATGTTATCAAGAGATGCAGATTGTAAGCTTCATCTATGTCATTGCTCCACAAAGGACTCAGTGAAAATGGTGAATCATGCGAAAATGGAAGGCACCAAGGTGACTGCTGAGGTGTGTCCTCACCATTTCACCCTCACCGCAGATGATATTGAAGAATATCATGCCGAGGTACAGAACGGAATTATGATTCCTCATGAGATGGATGCGGATACTAACTATAAAATGAATCCTCCACTTCGATCAGCTGAGGATGTACAAGCATTAAAGGAAGGGCTTCGGGATGGAATTATGGATGTGATTTCCACGGACCATGCGCCTCATACGTTCCAAGATAAGAATACTTCCATGAAAAATGCACCATTTGGAATTGTTGGATTAGAAACAGCAGCATGCTTAACTTATTCAGAATTAGTTCTAGGGGGATACCTCACACCGCTTCAAATGGCAGAGAAAATGAGTTATAATGCAGCAAAGATTCTGGAATTAGACAAGGGTGATATTCAGCCGGGGAAAGATGCAGATATTGTAATCTTTGATCCGAAGGCTGTATACAAGATAGATAAAAACACCTTCGCATCCAAGGGAAGAAATACACCTTTCCATGGAAGAAAAGTAACTGGAAAAGTAATGTGTACCATTTGTGATGGAACTATTGTATTTGAAGAAAGGAACATGAGATGATCAACAAATTAGTAGCTAAAATTCAGAAAACCAATGCACCAATCGTTGTAGGATTAGATCCAATGCTTTCCTACGTACCAGAATTTATCCAGAAGAAAGCTTATGCCGAACTGGGAGAGACTCCAGAAGGCGCAGCCGAGGCTATCTGGCAGTTCAACAAAGCAATTGTAGATGCAACCTATGATTTGATTCCAGCAGTGAAGCCACAGATTGCAATGTACGAGCAGTTCGGAATTGAGGGAATGAAAGCATACCAGAAGACAGTTGATTATTGTCATGAGAAAGACTTAGTAGTCATTGGCGATGTAAAACGAGGAGATATCGGCTCTACTTCCGCTGCCTATGCAGTGGGACACCTTGGAAAAGTGCAGATTGGCTCCAAATCTTATTCCACATTCAATGAGGACTTTGCAACCGTAAATCCATATCTTGGAACCGACGGAATTCAACCATTTGTTGATGTATGCAAAGAAGAGAAGAAAGGTATCTTTATCCTTGTAAAAACCTCCAATCCATCCAGCGGAGAGTTCCAGGATCGCATGATCGATGGACGCCCTCTCTATGAGTGGGTAGGCGAGAAGGTATCTGAGTGGGGAGCTGATTGTATGGGAGATTCCTACAGCTATGTAGGAGCCGTTGTAGGAGCTACTTACCCAGAGATGGGAAAAACTCTTCGTAAAGTAATGCCAAAGAGCTTCATTTTAGTACCTGGTTACGGCGCTCAGGGTGGAAAAGGCGCAGACCTTGTACACTTCTTCAATGAAGATGGACTTGGTGCAATCGTGAACTCTTCCCGCGGTATTATCGCTGCCTATAAACAGGATAAATACAAAGAGATGGGGATTACAGAGGAGAACTTTGCAGACGCATCTCGCGCAGCTGTAAAAGATATGGTAGATGATATTGCAGGAGCACTTGCTGCTCGATAGAAAATGGGAGTAGAGAATGTCAAACAAATTTGAAGAACGTGCAGTTGTTGTAAGCCAGGAGCAGATTGCCACTGGAATCTTCAGCCTGGTACTGAAAACGAAAGATATTGCAGCACATGCGAAGGCAGGACAATTCGTATCTGTTTATAGCAATGATGCATCGAAGTTATTACCTAGACCAATCAGTCTTTGTGAGATTAACCGTGAGGAAGGAACCCTTCGCCTTGTATACCGTGTTACCGGAGAAGGAACTGGAACCGAGGAATTTTCCAGATTAAAAGAGGGAGAGAAGATAAAGATATTAGGACCTCTTGGAAATGGATTCACCACAGATGGGAAGAAGGCATTCTTAATCGGTGGTGGAATCGGAATTCCTCCAATGCTGCAGCTTGCCAAAGAAGTAAGCTGTGAGAAACAGATGGTTCTTGGATTTCGCGATGAACTTTTCCTGATGGATGAATTCAAAGAGCAGGGAGAGGTCTTTGTGGCAACAGAGGATGGAAGTGCAGGAAGCAAGGGGAATGTTCTTGATGCAATCCGTGAAAATGAATTGTCTGCAGATGTGATCTATGCCTGTGGACCAACACCAATGCTTCGCGCACTGAAAAATTATGCCGAAGAGAACAACATGGAATGCTTTATCTCCATGGAAGAGCGTATGGCATGTGGAATCGGTGCTTGTCTGGCATGTGTATGTAAGTCAAAAGAAAAAGATGCACATTCGAACGTACATAACAAACGTGTATGTAAAGAAGGTCCAGTATTTGATGCGAAGGAGGTCGAGCTGTAATGAACACAAGTGTAAATCTGTGTGGAGTAACCTTGAAGAATCCAGTTATGACCGCTTCTGGAACCTTTGGTTCAGGAGAAGAATTCAGTGAATTTGTAGATCTAAACAGACTTGGAGCAGTGGTGACAAAAGGTGTTGCCAATGTGCCATGGCCAGGAAATCCAACACCACGTGTGGCAGAAGTGTACGGTGGAATGTTGAATGCAGTAGGTCTTCAGAATCCTGGAATTGATCTGTTCTGTGAGAGAGACATTCCATTTTTAAAGAAATATAATACTAAGATTATTGTGAATGTATGTGGAAAATCTACCTCAGATTACTGTGAGGTTGTGGAAAGATTAGCGGACGAGCCTATCGATATGATGGAAATTAACATTTCCTGCCCTAATGTAAAAGAGGGCGGGATCGCTTTTGGTCAGGATCCAAAAGCTGTTGAAGCAATCACTCGTGAAGTGAAGAAGCTTGCAAAACAGCCAGTTATTATGAAGCTTAGCCCAAATGTGACAGATATTACAGAGATGGCGAGAGCAGCAGAAGCAGGCGGTGCAGATGCGCTATCACTAATCAATACCATTACAGGAATGAAGATTGATATTCATCGCAGAAGCTTTGTGCTTGCCAACAAGACCGGTGGTATGTCTGGTCCTGCAATTCATCCAGTGGCAGTACGAATGGTATATCAGACAGCTCAGGCAGTTCAGGTGCCTCTTATTGGCATGGGGGGAATTATGAATGCAGAAGATGCAATCGAGATGATTCTTGCCGGTGCTACAGCAGTATCAGTTGGAACCGCAAACTTTACAGATCCATCCGTAACAGAGAAAGTGGTATCTGGAATTGAGCAGTATATGGAGAAATATCAGGTGGCAGATATCAATGAGCTTGTAGGAGCAGTACATGAACGATAAATTATATACAAGTAGTGATATGGCAAGAATCTCCTGCGATGACTGCAAGGGATGTTCTTCCTGCTGTGAGGGAATGGGTGATACGATTCTTCTAAATCCATATGATGTATATGAATTGAGCTGTAATCTGAATCAAACATTCCAAGAGCTGTTGGAAAATGCAGTGGAACTGAATGTGCAGGAAGGAATGATTCTTCCGAATCTGAAGATGACAGGAGCGCGTAATTGCTGCAGTTTTCTTGATGAGAATGGACGCTGCTCCATTCATGCGTTTCGTCCGGGTTTATGCAGACTGTTTCCTCTTGGTCGCAATTATGAGGATGGTAAATTCAATTATTTTGTTGTAGAAGATGGCTGTCCAAAGGCTGGGAAGACAAAGGTGAAAATCAATAAATGGCTTGGCATTCCAAATTTAAAAAAGCACGAAGCGTTTATTATACAATGGCATTATTTTGTGAAAGAATTTCAGCAGAGCCTTCGAGATGCAGCAGGACAGGAAGAGGGCGAAGCTTACACCAAGCAGATGAATCTCTTTTTGCTACAAACATTCTTCATGAAGCCATATGAAGAACATATGGATTTCTATGAGCAGTTTGAGGAACGACTTGAGAGAGTAAAAGGAATTTTAGGGTTTTAAGGTAACGTTAAGATAATATTTATTGACAAATGGCAGGAAAGGTAATATATTACCCAATAAAGGTAATGCATTACCTTTTTTATTTATTGGAGGAAAAGATGAGATACGTATTTGATCAAAAACCAGAAAATAGCATCGATATGGGGGAAATGGACAATAGCTTTTTCCTGATTGGATTGCTGAGTGAATTTATGAATCGCTATCAGACCGTGGCAGATAAGTATTTTGGCGAAATTAGCTGGAAACAATGCTTCGTGTTGATATGCATTCCATTTTTTACCCTTCCACCAACCCTAAAAGAATTATCAGAGATGATGGGATCTTCTCATCAGAATGTGAAACAAATGCTGATTAAGCTGGAAAAAGCAGGCTTTGTTTCTTTTATGCCAGATGAGAAGGATCGAAGAAAACAGCGCATTACGCTGACGGAGAAAGCCATTGCATTTTCCAAGGAACACGATGAAATAAGCCAAAGGTGTATGAAACAGCTTTTTGAGACGGTGGATGAAAAGAGCTTGGAAATTACCGTACAGACAATTCTGAAATTGGATGACCAGTTGAAGAAGATGTAGAAAGGATCTAGCAAGAAAACAAATAGGAGAATAGAAGGAGCGTATTATGAATATGGAAACAATCGTCGTATATCAAAGTTCAACAGGTTTTACAAAACAATATGCAGAATGGATTGCAAGTGACTTGCAGTGTAAGAGTTACAACTTAAAAGAGGTTACATCAAGTGAGATAGCTAATGCAGATCAGGTGATTTTCGGTGGATGGGTATTTGGTGGAATGGTGAATGGATTAGATAAATTCCTTCAATTGAATCCTAAGAAATATATCGTTTTTGCTGTGGGCTCTTCACCAGAAGAGATGATAGATAAGGAAGCAATGAAAACGCAGAATCATTTAGAGAATATTCCATTTTTCTATATGATTGGTGGATTGAAATGGGATAAATTGAATTTTATGGTAAAAGGGATGCTAAAAATGATGAAAAAAAGTCTGATGAAGAAGGAGGATAAAACCCCACAAGAGCAGGTGATGGTGGAACGATTGGGAACCTCCTTTGACGAGTCAGACAGAAAATACATTGAACCATTGGTACAGTATGCAGAAAGCGCCTCATAGTGTTAGTAAGTGAAGGATAAGGGCTTTAGATTGTGGAAAAGCCCTTACCGAATACTTCGCTTGTGCTTGATACAGAGATAAATGCATTCAGATTATTGTCGTGAATAAAGTTACGAAGTAACACTGCCTGATGACGGGTGAGTGTAGTAAAAACAATATATTTTTTCGTACTGGTATAGGCGCCCACACCTTCGGTGATGGTAGCGCCTTTTTCTAATTCATTCATTATGTAGTTACAGATGGGATCTGCGTTATCGCAGATGATCGTGATGGACTTGCGAAGGTTAATCGTATCAAGAATGCCGTCAATGACAAAGGACTTCACAGTAAGTCCGACGAAGGAATAAAGGGCAGTCTGAATGTCAAATACAAAACAGGCAGCAAGAATCATGATTAAATCGCTGATAAAAAGTGCGAGACCAATGTTTTGAACCGTGGTGTATTTCTTAACCAGCATTGCAAGAACATCGGTGCCTCCACTGGATGCACCAATCTGGAATAGCATTGCAGAGCCAATAGCTGGAAGAGCAATTGCAAAAAGTAAATCTAAGATTGGCTCGTTGGAAAATGGCTTGTCCATTGGATAAAGCTTTTCAAATACAACCAGTAATACAGAGAGCAAAACACTGGCATAGGTGGTTTTCACCGCAAAGGATTTGCCTAGAAAAATAAACCCGATTATGAGCAAAATAGCGTTGGCTATCAAGGTGAAGGTTCCAGCAGTCATGGGGGTGATTTCTGCAATGACAACAGCAAATCCAGTAACTCCGCCAAAAACGAAATTGTTGGGAAATTTAAAAAAATATACACCCACAGCCATAATGAAGATACTAAGTGTTATAAAAAAGAAATTCTTGATATATTTCATTTGTTTTACCTCATCTGTAGTAATTATGTTCTAGTCTTATTGTAATATGTTTGGGGGGAATTGCAACTGGAATGATATGATAAAAGTGTAGTGGATTTATATTATGAAAAATAATTGCAAATATTACCACTATATGGTAATATGACCATATAAAGATAACTATATAAAGATAGTCACATAAAGATAACAATATAGAGATGACGATGACAACAGAATTGAGCCAAGGAGGAATTTCTATGCTTACGGATGTTGAATTGATTAAGAAGCGAAAGAAAGAGCTGGGCTGGACCAATCAGTTCCTAGCAGAGCAATCGGGGGTCCCAGTGGGGACGGTGAATAAGATATTAAGCGGAATAACAGTATATCCCCGCCCAGAGAATCTTATGCTACTTCGAAAGGCATTGCAGCTGCGGGCGGAGGAGACCGGTTACTGCTATTCACCCGAGGAGACGGGGAATCGTATTGCAGAGACTACTTTGTACCATACCAGCAGAGATACTCGCAAGACAACGGAAGACTATTACGAATTGCCCAAGGAAGCACGAGTGGAACTGATTGACGGTACGTTTTATGATATGGCAGCGCCATCCTTGATCCATCAGGAGATTGTTGTGAATTTAGCATTTGCCTGCAAAATGTATGTGAAGAACTCAAAACTAAAATGCAAGGTGTATGTTGCCCCCTGTGATGTGTGTTTAGATGAAGACGACTATACGATCGTTCAGCCTGATGTGTTTATGGTCTGCGATCCGAAGAAGGATGAGAATCAGATTCGCATTAATGGGGCACCTGAGGTTGTGATGGAAGTCGTATCAGAATCCAATTCTAAGATGGACTATTTTCAGAAGCTTCAAAAGTATCAGAATGTCAAAGTGAAGGAATACTGGATTGTGGATCCGATAAAAGAGCGAGTGCTTGTGTATTCTTTCTGGAAAGATAATTTGCCAGAAGTCTATTCCTTTGAAGATGCAATTCCATCACAGTATTACCCTGAACTGGTAATAGATATGAGACAAGTATATGAGCACCATAATTAAAGGGATAGAATAGGGATATTTCGGTGTATAATTCTTGACTTGGAGTGAACTCTAGAGGGTAAAATAGGAATAGATTCGTGAATTTATATGGAAGTATAGTGAAAAGCAGTAGGAAAGCGGAGGTACACATGGAAAGTAAGAAGAAAATTTATCTGTATTTGACAGAGTTTTTTGCGGGAATGGCGGTAATGGCAGTTGAGTTAGGGGCAAGTAGACTGCTGGCACCTTACTTTAGCTCATCGCAAATTGTATGGACAATCATCATTGGGACAATTATGATTGCTATGGCATTGGGAAATATTTATGGAGGACGAACCGCTGATAAGAATCCAAATCCAGATAAATTATATGGCAGAATTCTGATTGCCTCAATTTGGATTGCAGCGATTCCGGTAGTTGGAAAATACATTATTCTTGGCGTGTCAGGAATCCTGATTTTTACTGTTAGTAACAATTTCTTGATTATTGCAGCATTTGTTGCATGTATGGTGATTTTTGTGTTCCCACTTTTCCTGCTTGGAACAGTAACGCCATCCCTTGTGAAGTATTCCGTGGACAATCTGGATGACAATGGGAAGACGGTAGGAACCCTAGGCGCATTCAATACCATTGGGAGTATTATTGGAACATTTCTACCTACTTTTGTGACTATTCCAGCTGTGGGGACAGCAATTACATTTCTTGTTTTCTCTGGAATACTATTTCTGTTAGCAGTTATTTATTTCATCTCTGTAAAAAGAAAAAAGGCTCAAATGATTATGAGTGCAATTGCATTTGTAATGTGCTGCATTTTAGGTACTACAAGTGGGTTTGCATTTTGGGAAAATGATTTAGCTTATGAGGGAGAATCAATATACAATTATCTTCAGGTAAAGGAAGACGATGAACAGGTTCTGCTATCCACGAATGTGTTATTTGGAGTGCAGTCAGTGTTACAGAAAGACGAGAAGCTGACAGGGATGTATTATGATTATGCAATGGCAGCTCCTTTGATGGCAGGAATTCATGAGAAAGATAATCTGAACGTATTGATTCTTGGAATGGGTACAGGAACTTATGCAACCCAATGCAAACGGTATTTTGATCATATCAATATGGAAGGTGTTGAGATTGATGAGAAAATTACGAATCTTGCAGAAACATATTTTGAACTTCCGGAGGATGTAAATGTAACCACATATGACGGACGAGCTTATCTTGGAGCAGTGGATAAGAAATATGATGTGATTATGGTGGATGCATATCAGGATATCACCATTCCATTTCAGATGTCCTCTGTAGAATTCTTTACAGAGGTTCGGGATCATCTGACGGAAGATGGTGTCATGGTTGTCAATATGAATATGAGAGGGAACAAAGAAGGGGATATCAATGAATATCTTTCGGATACCATTTCCAGCGTATTTTCCGAAGTCCATACGGTGGATGTAGAGTATGCTACCAATCGGGAACTGTTTGCTTCAAATAATCCAGATATTATTGCAAGAATGAACAAAGAGATCGGAGACATTACGAATCCAGAGCTTTCACAGATGATGGAAAAGGTGGCAGCCAATATGGTGCCCTATGAAGCTGGACAATATATTATGACGGATGACAAGGCACCTGTGGAGCTGCTTGGAATGCAGGTGATTGATGATTTAATCCAAGATGAAGTATCTTACTATCGTGATATTTATGAGAAGGAAGGAATTACAGGGCTACTGAATAATTAATCTTATAATCGAATTTACCGTTTTCATGCAATTTTTCTATTAGCTCTTGACTTGGAGTGAACTCTAAACGGTAGAATAAATACAGTTAGGAATGATAGAGGTTGCATGAAAGAGGTTGAGAAGATGAAAAAAATAGTATTAGGTTTGCTAATTGCAGTAACAATGATAACTGGATTTACTGGCTGCGCAAGTATGAAAAAGGACGCATTAGCCTATGAACAGGAGAAAAACGCAGATGGAATCGCGGTGGATTTATCTGATAATCCATATTATAAGGAGAAGATATCTGGATTCAAATATGCCGAAGCAGAACGAATCAGCTATGACTCACAGGTGACTGGTGCTACAAAACATGCGAGAGTACTGCTTCCAGCTGATTATGATGAAGAGAAGGACTATCCAGTTTTGTATCTGCTTCACGGATGGGGAGGCAGTGATAAGACATGGCTGAACAAGGATGCAGATATCATTATTCAGAACCTGTTCTATCTTAACAATGTACAGGAAATGGTGGTGGTGTTCCCAAACAGCTGCGTAAATGAAGAAGAGAATGTGGATGATATGGATTTTGGCGAGGCATCTGTGATCTATGACCGCACAGAAGAGGACATAATGACAAGCCTCATGCCATATATCAATGAACACTATTCGGTAATGACAGACCGTGATCATACTGCCATTGCAGGATATTCACTGGGAGGCAAAGAAAGTCTGACCACTGCATTTCGTAATCAGGATGTGTTTGGTTACGTGGGAGCATTCTCAGCAGTAAGTCCAATACCAGATGCCAATGGTCAGGGATATGAGCCTACCATGGAGGACCTTGTGGTAGATGAGCAGTATGGAGGATTCCATTATGTTCTTATCAATGTTGGAAAAGATGATCCGTATATAGATGGAACCTATGTGATCGAAGATGCGCTGAACCGTAATCAGATTCCACACACATTCTATGTGATGGAAGGGGAACACGAGAACAGTGTATGGCAAAATGCATTGTATAACTATATGCAGCACATATTTTAAGCTAGATGGAACGACAGGAAGCCGTGCTTTCCCCTTGAATTAGATGAGGAAGGGCTGTATAGGTCTGAATCAGCATTTCCGGATCTTGCAGCTTCTTAACAAGTGAAGCGGCGGCACGGCTTCCAAGACTGAACATATCAATATCCACCACTGTCAGTGGTGGAGAAATAAGTGGAGCATAAGGATAATTATCGAAAGAGATAATAGAAATATCCTTTGGAATCCGCATATCTAATTTCTCAACAGCTTGAACCACGGCTACAGCAATCAGACTGTTTAGACAAAGAATACTGTCAGGAGGTTCTGGCAAGGTCAGAAGCTTTTGCGTGGCAAGAACAATGTCTTCAATCTGGGATGTGGTTGGAATAATATATTCATGATTGGGTGTAATACCATTGCGCTCAAGAGACAGCAAATAGCCATTCAAACGATCTTTATATATATTGTCACGATTAGAACCGCCTACAAAGGCGATTTTTTTATGCCCTAATCCCACAAGATGCGTGATTGCAAGATTGGCAGAAAGGGAATGATTGGTGTCAATCCAAGAGAGAATGGAATCAAAAGAAGGCTTTCCAATACAGATATGTGGAAAATCTGTTTTCAGAAGAACCTGTTCAATTTTGGGAGTGACATAATAACTGTTTACAATGATTCCTACTGCCTTCTGAGATTGGATAGCATCAATAATCTGTGTCTCCGCCTTGGCTGGTGCGCGATCCAGATCGTAGAGCGTAAGTGAGTAACCTTTTCGTTTCAACTCATTGGTGGAACCAGAAATAATATCGAACATGTGCGGATTCTCATAGGAATGTCCTTTATAGAAGCTATCGGCATAGAGAATTGACATATTGGATTTCTTTACTAAGGACACAGCGGACGCGTTGGGGATATAGTGCAGCTCTTCGACGGCTGAATGAATTCGTTTATAAGTGTTTTCAGATACGTTCATACGATTGTTTAATACTTTGCTGACTGTGGATATGGACACATTCGCTTTTTTTGCTACATCTTTGATTGTGGCTGCCATAAAATACCTCCATTGTAGGAAAACGTTTTCTTTATTTGTGCACTTTTAAATGCGCTTTTTATTGTTATTTGGTATACGCTTTGATATCTTGAGTATAACGAATTCGTTAGAACAATACAATTGTTATTTGAGGTAAAAAAATGGAGATAGGGAAAACGTTTTATCAAGGAGGTTTATCATGAAAAAAAGAATGGCTCTTGTAATGAGCGCACTTATGATGGTGTCAATGTTAGGTGGTTGTGGAAGTAATGATACAAATAGTAATGGGGATACGGCAGAATCAGGAAATGGGGAGCCAGTAACAATTACAATCTGGCATTCTGCGGATGCGACAATTGCAGATACTTTACAGAAACAGGTGGATGCATTAGCGCCAGAAGTAGAAGTGAAATTTGAAAGAAAAGAGAACATGTCAGACGCATTGAAATTGGCAGGCGATGATCCTTCCAACGCACCAGATATGTATTTCTGGGCACATGATAAGGTTGGTACTTTTGCACAGATGGATATGCTGGCACCAATTACAGATGTAATTTCAGAAGATGAGTTGAAGGATCTGCTTCCTATGACTTTGGAGGCTGGATCTTATGATGATAAATATTATCAGCTGCCTTTATTCTATGAAGCATTGCTATTCATGTATAACAAGGATCTGATGTCAACACCACCGGCAACCACGGATGAACTTTTGGCACAAATGGAGAAAGAGACAACTGCGGATAAATATGTGTTTGTAGAACAGCATTCTACTTCTTATAATGCAGCAGCATGGATTCAAGGTTTCGGAGGCTATATTATCAATGAAGACAAAGAACCAGGATTAGACCTTCAGGATACGATGGATTCCTTAGAATACCATAAGAAGTTCGTTCCTTATATGCCAGCAGATGGTGAATATAATACAGTCACCACACTTTTCACAGAGGGGAAAGCGGCAGCTACAATCGGTGGACCTTGGTTAGTTCCTGGTATAAAGGAAGCTGGAATCAATCTTGGAATTGCTCCAATGCCTACTCTTCCAAATGGCAAATCTTTAACCCCATTCTCAGGAGTACAGGGTGTTCAGGTACTGAAGCATGCAGCCGAGACAAAGAAGGATGCGGTAGCAAAGGTATTAAGAACACTGATGACACCAGAAACGGGAATCGCTCTTGCCAACGCAGCAAACTGCGCACCTGCCAACAGCAAAGCCTATGACGATGATGCAGTGGCAAAGAATGAGATGATAATGGCATTAAAGGATATCTCTGAAAAGGTTATTCCAATGCCCAATGTGCCAGAAATGGATGTTATGTGGTCTGTAACTGATGATTTACTTGTCTCTGTGAATAAAAACGGAGAGGATGTAAAGGAATCCTGCAAGTCGCATCAGAAAGAGGCATTAGAACAGATTCAGGCAATGCAGTAAAGAAATACGTACAATAGGAGCTGGGAAAATGAGAAAAGAAAAATGTAAAGCGTGGTTATATAGTACGCCATTTCTTCTAATGGTCGGACTTATGATTGTTGTTCCACTCATATATACAATATATATATCGTTTACCAATATGAGCGTATATCATTGGAAAGACTTTCATTTTATAGGAATTGAAAATTATAAAAAAGCATTGTTTGCATTTGACTCTGGCTTTTTGCCAGCTCTGCTTCGTACAATCTTATGGACAGTAGTCAATATGGGACTTCAGCTGGGAATTGGATTCTTTATCGCACTCGGCTTAAATGCAAAGGGACTTAAAATGCGAAGAGTGTACAAAACACTGCTGATTGTTCCATGGGCTATGCCTGCATATGTATCCATTCTCCTTTGGAGGATGGGAATCTTTAATACAGAATTTGGCCTTTTTAATCAGATATTAAAAACCATGGGTCTGCACTCAATCAATTTTCTGGCAACAGATGTGATCGCATTCATCAGCTGTCTGGTGGTAAATCTGTGGCTTGGAGTTCCATATATGTTTACCATGATGGATGGAGCTATGCAAAGCATTGATCGCAATATTTATGAAAGCGCAGAATTGGATGGGGCGGGATTTTGGAAAAAGCATTTCTATGTAACGATTCCGCAGATTCTGCCAATTCTATCTCCGGTTATCATAATGGCAACATTTACTGCATTTAAACAGTTCGATATTGTCTACTTGATGACCATGCAGTCTGGACAGAAAACAGGAGCTGATATTAACACAATCATAACCTATGTGTATGAAAAAGCGTTTATTACCAGCAACTATGGATATTCATCTGCAACGGCAGTTGTGGTATTTATCATTATTATGATTCTGTATAGAACCCTAAATCGAAAAGATTTTTCAATGATTAATGAGTGAGGAAGAGAGCATGAATAGAAAAACGAAGAACACCATTCAATTAGTAGTATTAAACGTGGTATTTATTCTATTATCTCTTATCACGTTGGTTCCAATTCTTTATGCGCTGATGATTTCTATCAGTGAAAGCAACAGTATTATATCAACAGAATTCCATATCCTGCCGCAAAAAGTAACCTTGGCCAATTATGCAACAATGCTTTTTGACAGACCGTTTGGTACATGGTTTGCCAATAGTGCAATACTAAGTATTCTCACTGTGGCATTCACCATGCTGCTTGCAGTGCCGGCAGCCTATGCATTTTCTAGAAAACGTTTTGGTGGAAGAAAACGCACCTTGGATTTGCTTTTGATATTAAATGCATTCCCGGTGATCTTATCTATGTTTGCAATATACAGAATTGTAAAGAATATGAATCTGCTTAACACTTATACGGGGCTTGTGTTCGTGTATGCCGGTTCGATGGCAATCTTTGTATTTTGGAATATGAAGGGATATTTTGATAGTATTCCAAGAGAAATTGAGGAGGCAGCCCAGATTGATGGGGTGAATGACAGGCAGCTTATCACAAGAATTGTAATGCCTCTTGCCAGACCAAGTATCATCATTTCATCGGTACTTGTGGTGATCTATGTATGGAATGAATACATATTCAGTACAGTATTTATTTCGGGGCAAGGCAAAAACACTTTGGCAGTGGGGCTGTATTCCTTACAGGCAACAGACTATACGAGAAATTGGCCTCTTTTCTCAGCAGCAGCAATTTTGACAACCATTCCGGTGCTGATCATGTTCTTCTTTGTTCAGAAATACATGGTATCTGGATTGTCAGCAGGTGGAGTGAAAGGGTAATTCAGGAGGAAAGAATGATTTCAAGACAAGGAATTTTACATATACCACTTTCGCAATATGCATTTGCGAACAGTGAGACGAATCTTACCATTCGAATTCGTGTGACCAAAAATGATTTGGACAGGTGCGTCCTCTGGTATGGGGATAGGGTTCAGCCAACGAATCCAGTGATTTTCTCACCAATAGAAATGAATAAGATTATGTCAGATAAGTATTTCGATTATTATGATGCTACATTTGAAACAGCCTATAATCGAGTATGTTATTACTTTGAGTTAGACGACTGCGAGGAAAAGCTATATTACTATGCAGATATGGCGGTGGCTTATCTTCCTACAGAACGAAGTGAGTTCTACCAGTATCCATTTATCCGAAGAGAAGAGATTATCAAACAGCCGGAATGGTTTGAAAAAGCAGTGATCTACAATATTTTCCCGGATAGCTTTGCCTCTGGAAAGAGAGTTATCCGGAATCAGGAAGCCAAGCTTGAATGGAAAGACGGACTCATGCTAAAATCCCGGCTGGGTGGCACAATAAAGGGTGTTACAGAAAACTTGGATTATATACAAGACATGGGATACACCTGTATTTATATGAATCCGATTTTTACCGCAGCGGAATATCATAAATATGATCTTTTAGATTATTATCATATTTCGCCAAGCCTTGGAACCGATGAGGACTTTCGTGAATTGGTGAATGAGATACATAGGAGAGGCATGCATATTATTCTAGATGGAGTATTCAATCATTGCAGCTGGTATTTTCCACAATTTAGTGATGTGGTGGAACACGGAGAGGACTCAAAATATAAGGACTGGTTCTATGATCTTACTTTTCCGGTAATTCGACCGGAGGACACGGACACGATTCCAAATTATAGCTGCTTTGCATATGAGCGCAAGATGCCCAAAATGAATACCTCGAATCCAGAAGTACGAGAATACTTTACAGAGGTAGGAAAATACTGGATAGAGGAATTCCATATTGATGGCTGGAGACTGGATGTGGCCAATGAGGTGGATCGCGAATTCTGGCGGGCATTCAGACGTGGAATCAAGGAAGTGAAATCAGATGCAGTGATGATCGGTGAGATCTGGGAAAGCGCAGAGACCTGGTTACAGGGGGACATGTTTGATTCGACGATGAACTATGATTTTCGCAAGAACTGTAGAGATTTTTTTGGTATGAACAGAATCTCAGTGATGGAATTCCATGATCGAATTGTGAAAATGCTCCTTAGGTATCGCACAGAAACGCTTCGAGGACAAATGAATCTGCTAGATAGTCACGATGTGAATAGATTCCTATCCTATTGTCAGGGGGATGTCAGACGGCTGAAACTCGCGGAAGTATTCCTTTTTATGATGCCTGGAATTCCGTGCGTATTTTATGGAGATGAACTATGTATGGATGGAGATGTGGAATATACATTTCGTGCTCCTATGCCCTGGGAACGAATAAAAGAGGGGATTGTGGATTTCTTTCATAAGCTGATTACAACTCGTAAAGAGAATGAGGTGTTGATAGATGGAGACTTCCGTTTGGTGGAGTTGAATGAAAAAGGGCTTTATGTGTATTCACGTCAAAATAAGGAATTCAAGATATTGGTGTGCCTGAATAATGGAGAGGGAAACTTCGATGTGAATTCCTATTTGGACAATGGAGATGTGATATTGGCGGATTCCTTCGAGCACGGAATTCTTGGTGAATACGGCTATGTTGTGATCAGAACAAGAATCTGCTACATATAAGGGATGATGATAGCTATTGTGAAATCAAAGCATTTCGCAATTAACTTAATGATGATGAAGCTGAGAGGAGCAGTGCCAAATAGGTGCTGCTCTATTTTCGATTGCAGTTATATTGATTGCAAGAGATAGTGCATATGGTGTAAAATAGCTAAGAAATAAACATATAAAAAGCAATTATTCACGAAAGGAAGATAGATATGAAAGTATTGATGTTAAACGGAAGTGCGAAGACCAATGGAAATACATATGATGCACTATCAGAGATTGGAATGCAGTTAGAAAAAGAAGGAATCGAATATGAGATTTTCAATATTGGTGGGGGAACGATTCGCGATTGTATCGGATGTGGACAGTGCAATGAAAATGGATGCGTTTTCACAGATGATAAGGTAAATGAATTCATTGAAAAAGCAAAGCAGGCAGATGGATTTGTCTTTGGTACACCTGTTTATTATGCACATCCAAGTGGAAGAATTCTTGCCTTTTTAGATCGTGTATTCTACAGCAGCAAAGGTGCTTTTACATTCAAACCAGGGGCAGCAGTTGCAGTAGCAAGACGTGCAGGATGTACAGCTTCAACGGATGTCATCAATAAATATTTTTCGATTTGTCAAATGCCAATTGTGCCATCTACATATTGGAATATTGCATATGGCCGTGTACCAGGAGAGACCAAGCTGGATACAGAAGGAATGCAGACCATGCGTAATGTGGGAAGAAACATGGCATGGATGTTAAAGTGCTTTGAAAAAGGAAAAGAAATGGGAATCCCTTTGCCTGAGGATGAAAGTGGTCAGATGATGCACTTTATTCGTTAGAAGTTACTAGAGATATATAAGGAATTATACTATGAAAAACCAATATAATAAAACAATTACAGCCTGCTTTATCGGCTATATCGTTCAGGCAATCGTCAATAATTTTGTTCCACTGCTATTTCTTACATTTGAGAGAACATATCAGATTCCACTATCACAGATTACATTACTTATCACGATAAACTTTGGAATACAGCTATTGGTAGATCTGCTATCCGTTGGATTTGTGGACAAGATAGGCTATCGGGCATCTATGATTCTTGCTCATATATTCGCTGCACTTGGATTGGTACTACTTACGGTATTGCCAGATGTAATGCCCTCAGCCTTTGTTGGAATTCTGGCTGCAGTCATCATCTACGCAATTGGAGGTGGATTGCTGGAAGTCATTGTAAGCCCAGTTGTGGAAGCCTGTCCTTCTGAAAATAAGGAAAAGGCCATGAGTATGCTTCATTCATTTTACTGCTGGGGGCATGTGGGGGTTGTGGCATTGTCCACCCTGTTTTTCTTCTTGTTTGGAATCAGTAATTGGAGAATTCTTGCTGTTATCTGGGCGATTATTCCCCTATGCAATGCGTTCGTATTTACAAAGGTTCCAATTGCTTCTTTACTTCCAGAAGGTGAATCGGGACTTCGGATAAAAGACTTGTTTGGGATAAAGATATTTTGGGTTTTATTCATTATGATGATTTGTGCAGGAGCAAGTGAACAGGCAGTGAGCCAATGGGCTTCTACCTTTGCAGAACAGGGCTTAGGAATCTCTAAGACACTTGGTGATCTGGCAGGTCCCATGGCGTTTGCAATTCTGATGGGAAGTGCCAGGGCGTTCTATGGAAAACACGGAGAGAAGATGAACCTGGATCGATTCATGATATTAAGCAGCTTGCTATGCATTTTCTCATATCTTGGAATATCACTTATTCCGATTCCAGTGGTGAGCCTTGTGGCTTGTGCGGTTTGCGGATTATCGGTTGGAATCATGTGGCCTGGAACGTTTAGCAAGGCGTCGGCATCTCTTCCCAAGGGAGGCACTGCAATGTTTGCGTTACTCGCCCTTGGCGGGGATGTGGGGTGTTCAGGAGGACCAACCCTTGTAGGTATAATATCCAGTCAGATGAATGATAATCTGAAGCTGGGAATACTTGCAGCAATTGTATTTCCAGCATTATTGCTGGTGGGAGTTATCCTGTGCAGGAAATTATCTCAAACAAGTGGCAAAAATCTTTCATAAGGTCTCCGCTTCTTTTTTCCAGAAACTGTTTTTGTAAGCAAACAAAATATTGAACTTGACATGAATCAATAAGCAATAGAAGTAGATAGATGAAAATAGCACAGAGAATAAAGGATAAGGATAGGAATAATAGAAGATGAAGAAATATAGAGAACAAGAAGGGCTGTATTGTTTAAATAAAGGATGGAAGTTCTGTGAGAAAGATATTCCGGTAGTTGAAATGTCCAATAAGCATGAAGATGTATACGGATATGCCAAGGGTGGTGCAGCGAAAGGACCCGCTTCGGCAAGCTTTGATGATAGTGAATGGGATACAGTGAATCTGCCGCATGACTGGCTGGTAAAGAAAGACTTCACAGAAGAAGCAAGAGCAACACAGGGGTATAAGACGAGAGGAATCGGCTGGTACCGCTTTAAATTCTCACTGCCAGAGGAAGAGAAGGGAAAGCAGATACTGCTGGAGTTTGAAGGAATGTCCTGTGATGCAAAAATATATGTGAATGGAATGCTTTTAAAACGGAATTATTCCGGTTACAACAGCTTTTCTGTTGATATGACAGATATGGCAAATTACGGAATTGTGCCAAATATTATCGCAATTCATATTGACGCTTCTCTATGGGAAGGCTGGTGGTATGAAGGAGCAGGAATCTATCGAAATGTGTGGTTGTTGGTGAAGAATCAGGTTCATATTGCACATCAGGGGATTTTCTTAAAGCCCGTAGAAAAAAGCGGTGCATTTGAACTGCAGATTGAGGCAACCATTGAAAATACTGGGGCTACAGATGAAGAATTTGAGCTTACACATATTTTCTGTGATGATTTGGGAAATGAACTAGCATCAGTTGATTCGAAGCATTCCATTCAAGCATTTCAGAACACCTGCATCAAAGACACATTAGACCCGGGAAATCCAAAGCTGTGGGATATAGAGAATCCAAGATTGTACCAGGTACGGTCAATTGTGAAACAAAGTGGCAGAAAGATGGATTATCAGATCAATCAAACGGGATTCCGTACGATAGAATATGATGCGAAGGAAGGATTCGCCTTAAACGGACGACCAGTAAAAATCAAAGGCTTCTGTAATCATCAGGATCATTCGGGAGTAGGGGTTGCAGTACCTTACCGTGTAAAGGAATACAGGATTCTGAAATTAAAGGAGCTTGGTGCCAATGCATACCGATGTGCACATAATCCAGACCCAGAGATACTGGAGCTGTGTGATAAGCATGGGCTGGTTGTTATGGAAGAGAATCGTGCATTTACTACGGAGGAGAGTAATCTGGATGTAGTAAGAAGCATGGTAAGAAATGCAAGAAATCATCCATGTGTCATTATGTATTCAGCATGGAATGAGGAGCCCCTTCAGGGCGGCGAACAGGGACACAGACTTGCGGCGCGGCTTCGGGCAGTAATTCGGGAGATGGACGATACAAGACCTGTGACAGGAGCCATGAATGGTGGTTATTTGGAGGAGGCCGGAGGAGCCACAGCAGTGGATCTAGTTGGAATTAATTACAATCCGAAAATGTATGATGAATTTCATAAGAAATTCCCAGAGATTCCACTGGTTGGCTCTGAGACTGCAAGTGCATTTATGGTTCGCGGCGAATACAAGACCGATTATGAGAAGCATATCATCGAGGATTATGATAGTGAATGTGCATTGTGGGGAAATACAGCAATCGAAGGCTGGAAGTACATAGCAGAAAGACCATTTGTAATGGGAGGTTTTGTTTGGACAGGCTTTGATTACAGGGGAGAACCAACACCGTTTGAATGGCCAAGCGTGAGTACCTATTTTGGAACCTACGATAGCTGTGGATTCGAAAAAAATGCATGTTATCTCTATAAGACCATGTGGAAAACCGAGCCATGTGTTCATATTGCGTCACCTTGGATGGGCAGATTAGAAGAAGGGCAGAAAATCAAAGTACTTGTGGCATCCAACCTGGAAGAGATTGAGCTGTTCGTAAATGGAAGAACCCTTGGAAGAAAAGCAGTTACGCCTTTTGCTCCTGCAGAATATGAAGTGGCCTTTGAGAGAGGAACTCTCGAAGCAGTTGGATATAAAGAAGGAGTCAAAGTAATCTCTGAAGTACAAAAATCAGTAGAAGCGGCTGCTCAATTAGGGATGGAATCAATGTTTGAAACAGTGCATCCAAATTGTGGGGATGCAGCGATTGTGAATATCAGTCTTAAGGATGAAAATGGAACAATACTTTTGGATGCAGATGATATGATTCATTTTCAAGTAACCAATGGAACGATATTGGGAGTTGGCAATGGTAATCCAATCTCCCACGAGCCAGATGCAGCACCATACCGCAAACTGTATCATGGACTTGCACAGATCATTGTAACCCCAGATGGAACCAAGGACGTCACAATTCAGGCAACAACAGAGGGAGGAATCACAAATACAATCCAGATTCCATGCCAGGAGATTGAGACCAATCCATATCTGGAGCCGGTAGAAGAAATCATAATTGATGGATGGAAGCGATATTATCATCTCTTTGATGAAATGCCAGATGTTCATATTCAGAGAGAAGCAAATGATATGAACAGCTTTGAACCAGTTATTTTCACAGGAAGTGTGCAGCCGGAACTGTCTGGTAAGCTTGGAAAATATGCAATGTTCCGTACAGAGTATGACTTCGGAGCAAAGAAGACCGGAAGAAGAATCTATTTCCCGGAAGTTCTTGGGCATGTATTTATTTATCTGAACGGGGAAGAAGTGGCAAGACGAACAGATTCGTTTGGCGGCAGCATTTTGGTTGATATTGATGAGGCGGTAGAAGATAAGAATGAATTGACAGTTATTATCTGGAATGGAAGGGAAGACTATCCAGAAGCAGGAATCTGCATGCCAGTCTCCCTGGTGTAAAAGGAGGCACGACTAGAGCTGGAAGACATAAATATGGAGTGCTAAAATAACAATGTTGGCAGTGGAGTGGTCCATGCGTTTGTAGAGATACAGATGCATGGACTTTTTTTTGCCCATCCGTTGAAAAACGCTTACATTCATGTTATTCTTATTTAGAAATTTAGCGACGTATTTTCTTATATAATGCATATTGAGAAGAATACAGTATTATTTATAGATAAAAGGAGATTAAGAATGGAAGCTTATAAGTCAGAATTTATAGAATT
>CAZTGP010000010.1:0-57064 GCA_964613325.1 uncultured Roseburia sp.
ATATATATTTTAACGAAAAGTTACAACTATTACAAGTCTATTTCAAAATACTTTTTTTCACTATTTCAAAATACTTTTTTTCAATACTTCTTCTCAATACTTTTTCCAGCGAATTGAAAAGAAGGAGCCAAGGCTCCTTCCCTCTATTTCATGGAATCTAGTCAATTGCGAAACAGTTTGAATCCACAATGACTATGTACTGCGAATACAAGCAAACATAGGCACGCTTCCGCTACATTGGCTCATGCAACGGTACTAAGCGACCAAAGAACGGTCGCTAAGGACCGGCTTCGCCAGAGTACCTATGTTTGCTTGTATTCGTAGTGCATAGTCAATTGAAGGATTGTGCGTTTCGCAATTACTTCACATATTCCTAAAAAGGAGGAGCCGAAGCTCCTCCCTCTAATTCATGGAATCCAATGTTTTTTCTAATTTCTGAATCATTTCATCCACATGCTCTTTCTCAATGATAAGTGGTGGTACAAACCGAAGTACATCGCTTCCGGCTGTAATGAGAATCAATCCATTTTCTAGTGCCTTTGCTGACACCTGTCCTACAGGAAGCGTGCAAACCACACCTTGCATGAGGCCTTTTCCACGGTGAGCTGTCAGGCAATCATATTTCGCTACCAGCTTCTCAAGCTGCTCATCTAGATATGGAGCAATTGCGTTGACATGTTCTAGTATATGAAGTTCCTCAAACAGGGTAAACACCTCGGATACTGCTGCACCAATGAATGGGTTGCCTCCATAAGTAGTTCCGTGATCACCTGGAACCAGTGATTGATCGGCAACCTTCTGTGTCATTAGAAATGCTCCAACTGGCACTCCACAGCCCAATGCTTTGGCCACGGTCATAATATCAGGCTTGATCTCATAATTCTGCCATGCGAACATCTTACCGGTTCTACCCATTCCACACTGAATCTCATCCAGAATCAGAAGAATATCCTTGTCATCACACAGCTGTCGTACCCCTTTTAAGAAGTCTGGATCTGCTGGATAGATGCCGCCTTCTCCCTGTACCGTCTCCATAATAATTGCACAGGTCTTATCGGTAATCTGCGCCTTTACGCTTTCAAGATCATTGTAGTCTGCGAATTTTATTCCTGGAAGCAATGGTCCAAAAGGCTCCTGATAGTGAGGATTCCCAGTTACCGATAATGCTCCAATACTTCTTCCGTGGAAAGAATGATTCATGGCGATTATCTCATGTCCTGCATTACCATCTCTTGTATAGGCATACTTTTTCGCTGCTTTGATAGCGCCTTCAATGGCTTCTGTTCCGCTGTTCGTGAAGAAAATGCGGTCCATCTGGCTGGCTTTTAAGGCTTTCTGTGCTGCCTCCATGGTTGGAACATTATAGTATAGATTGGATGTGTGCAGCAATTTATCAATCTGTGCTTTCAATGCATCATTGTATGCTTTATTGCCATATCCCAAGGCCTGAACAGCTATTCCTGCTGCGAAATCCAGATATTTCTTACCATCTGTGTCATAGAGATATACGCCCTCTCCATGATCAAGCACCAGCTGAAAGCGATTGTAGGTATGTAATAGAGCCTGTTCGGCTTCTTCGATATATTCCTGTTTACTCATGATAGAAACGAGCCTCCTTATCATCTAATATTGCGGTGCCGATTCCTTTATTTGTGAAAATTTCCAAAAGAAGGCAGTGTGCAATTCGTCCATCTAAGATATGCACCCTTGATACACCATTCTCGATTGCCTCAATGCAGTTATTTAATTTTGGAAGCATTCCACCTCCAATGAAACCATCTGTAATCAAATTCTTCGCTTCGGATACTGTGAGTTCTGAGATCAAGGTATCGGAATCATTCGGGTCCTTGTATACACCCTCGATGTCTGTTAAAAATGCGAGCTTCTCTGCCTCAATGGCTCTGGCAATGGCACAAGCTGCATCATCTGCGTTGATATTGTAGCTATTGTACTGATCATCCATTCCGATTGGACAAATAATTGGAAGGAAATCTTTCTCTAACAGATCATATAGAATCTTTGGATTTACTTCAGTTACTTCTCCTACAAACCCAATATCCTGTCCTTGGGATAATTTCTTCTGAACCTTTAACAGTCCTCCATCTTTTCCACTGATTCCAATTGCGTTTACTCCAAGTGATTCCACCATCTGAACCAGTGACTTATTCACTTTATTCAAGACCATCTCTGCGATTTCCATGGTAGCTGCATCTGTTTTACGAAGTCCGTTTACAAATTCTGGCTCCATTCCTGATTTTTCTACCCATTTGCTGATTTCTTTTCCACCGCCATGGACGATAATCGGCTTGAATCCAACAAGCTTTAACAGTGTCACATCCTGTATTACATGCTTTTTCAATTCTTCGTCCACCATTGCAGATCCGCCGTATTTTACTACAATAATCTTTCTGTTAAATCGTTGAATATATGGTAACGCCTCAATTAATACCTGTGCTTTTTCCATTACCGATTCCATATTCTGCTCTGCCATCTTCTTTCCCTGCTCTTTCCTTTTGTTTCTTTATTGATTGAAATTCGTAATATTTGCATCGTTCAATGTGAAGTCATAGTAATTCAAATCCGGTCGGAATTCCCAGCCTGCTTCCTTCCAGAAATGATTTCCCACTTCATTGTTTTTGAATGCAATCAGTGATACTTTATTAATCTGTTCCTTTTGCAAAGCTCGCATACAAGCAACCACCATTGCTTTTCCAATTCCATGCATGCGGTATGCTTCATGCACACACACATGATAGAGGCATCCTCGCCGTCCGTCATGTCCACATAGAATTGCTCCGACGACTTTGCCGTCCATCTCTGCCACAACGCTGGTGGAAGGATTTCTCATTATAAACCGCTCCACCCCTTCTTTGGAATCATCGATGGTACGAATACCAAACCCATGTATGCTCATCCAAAGCTCATGTACCGCTTCAAAATCATCGACTTTCATTGTACGAATTGTATATTTCATATTATCCATTTTAATCTTCTTTCTATCTGCCTGCTCTTCTTATGGGAACATTGGGACCATTTCTAAGCCTTCTGCTTCCTGAAATCCAAACAGTAAATTCATATTCTGAACTGCCTGACCAGCTGCGCCTTTTACAAGGTTATCCAGTGCACCCATCATAATAATTCGGCCAGTTCTCTCATCGATGACAAAGTTCACATCCACATAATTGCTTCCCTCTACCCACTTGGTTTCTGGACAAACGCCTTTCTTTAAAACACGGACAAATTTCTCATTGGCATAGTATTTATCATATACTGCCTTTACTTCTTCATAGGTAGGAAGTGTTCCATCTGGCTTCTTCTTAAGCGTTGCATATTCCGTTGCCAGAATTCCACGGTTCATAGGAACCAGGTGTGGTGTGAAGTTAATCATCACTTCTTCTCCTGCTGCATAGCCTAACTGTTCTTCAATCTCTGGTGTATGTCTGTGGCTGGCAACCGCATATGCCTTCATATTCTCGTTCACTTCACAGAAGAGATTCTGTGTTTTCGCGCCTCTTCCTGCACCAGAGGTTCCGGATTTCGCATCTACGATCAAGGTATCTGTCTCAATCATGCCTTCCTTCACCAACGGATATGCTGTCAAAATGGAACAGGTGGTATAACACCCTGGGTTTGCAACAAGTCTTGCGTTTTTCACCTTGTCTCTGTTAATTTCACACAGACCATATACTGCTTCCTCAATAAACTGTGGACTCTTATGTGTAATTCCATACCATTTCTCATAAACTGTCACATCCTTAATTCGGTAATCCGCACTCAAATCTACAACTTTTACTTTATTAAGAATCTCTTCTGACAGCACTCCTGCCAGATAGCCCTGTGGAGTTGCGGTAAAAATCACATCGACCTGACTAGCCAGTTCGGCTAAATTATCATCCATACATTTTGCATCCACAATTTCGAACATATTCTGATAGATATCTGCATAGTTCTGATCTACATAACTTCTGGAACCATACCATTTGATCTCAACCTCTTTATGATTCATTAAGATGCGAACAAGCTCGCCCCCTGCATAACCTGTCGCTCCTATAATTCCTGCTTTTATCATTTCCATTCCTTCTTTCCTGATTGTCTTTCGCTTTGTATTCCTCTGGCTTTTCTTCCACTATACTGCTTTATCTTAGTATAGTAAAGAATCCATTTGAACTTTTTATTGTTCTCTTTGCATAATTATACATATATTCATTTCATTATGCAACCCCTGATTTTCTTGATGTATTTCGTTTTTTTCTTATACATGTTCTCAACTCCTACCTTATTATACAGGCTTGCATATTTTATCAGTGTTCTGTCACATTTACATATTTTATTGAATTAATATAACTATTTTATGTATATTTTTTCGCTTGCATAATATTCATCATTGTTGTATATTGATTCTAGTATTACAAAAGGATCGACTTTTGAAAAGGAAAAGAAAGGACTACAAATATGAAAGAAAAAGTTATTTTAGCTTACTCAGGTGGACTTGATACCACCGCGATTATCCCTTGGTTAAAGGAAACCTATGATTATGAAGTTATCTGCTGCTGTGTTGACTGCGGACAGGGTGAAGAATTAGATGGTCTGGATGAAAGAGCCAAATTATCCGGCGCTACGAAATTATATATTGAAGATATCACAGACGAGTTCTGTGATGATTACATTGTTCCATGTGTTCAGGCAAATGCCATCTATGAGAACAAATACTTACTGGGGACTTCCATGGCACGTCCAGGAATCGCCAAGAAATTGGTAGAGATTGCTCGTAAAGAGAACGCAGTTGCAATCTGCCACGGTGCTACTGGTAAAGGAAATGATCAGATTCGTTTCGAGCTGGGAATCAAAGCGTTGGCTCCAGATCTTAAAGTGATCGCTCCATGGCGTGATGATAAATGGAAAATGGATTCTCGTCAGGCAGAAATCGACTACTGTAAAGCACACGGAATTGATCTTCCATTCTCTGTAGATAACAGCTACAGCCGTGACCGTAACCTATGGCATATCAGCCACGAAGGTCTTGAGCTGGAAGATCCTGCTCAGGAACCAAACTATGAGCATCTTCTTGTTCTTGGTGTTTCTCCTGAGAAAGCTCCTGAAGAAGGCGAATATGTAACCATGACCTTTGAGAAAGGTGTTCCTAAGACCGTCAACGGCAAAGCCATGAAGGTATCCGATATCATCCGTGAATTGAATCGTTTAGGTGGAAAACACGGAGTCGGTATCATTGACATTGTAGAAAATCGTGTTGTTGGTATGAAATCCCGTGGTGTATATGAAACTCCTGGCGGAACAATTCTTATGGAGGCTCACAAACAGCTCGAAGAACTTGTTCTCGATCGTGCTACCATGGAAGTCAAAGAGGAAATGGGTAACAAGCTTGCTCAGGTTGTATACGAAGGCAAATGGTTCACTCCTCTTCGCGAAGCAATTCAGGCATTTGTAGAATCTACACAGGAATATGTAACAGGTGAAGTAAAATTCAAACTTTACAAAGGAAACATCATTAAGGCCGGAACAACTTCTGATTATTCTCTGTACAGCGAATCACTTGCAAGCTTCACAACCGGTGACCTTTATGACCACCATGATGCAGAAGGCTTCATCACTTTATTTGGTCTGCCACTGAAGGTTCGTGCAATGAAGATGCAGGAATTACAGAACAAGAACAATAAATAATTGGAGAACTAATTTATGCCAATCTTTGATTTTAGTGAGTCAACAGCTCCAGCACAGGAAAATGAATGCACATACACAGCATTTGCATCCTCCAATTCCACACCGAGTACCGAGCAGCCAATCATGGTTCTTGATAATTCCCTAAAGGAATTGGAGCACCATGCATGTGGTCTGTTTACGAACCCGGTAAAGGGGACTGCGTTTGAATACAAGACAGAGGAAGAAACTATTCGTTCCAACATACTTAGAATTGATTCCCGTTTTGTAAGCCTGCTGAAATGGCTTGGAGAGAATCATATCAACGTGCGTCTCTCCGGAGAAAACACCTCCACCGGCTATGCCGTATACCGTATTCGTGAAACCGGTTTCGGCAGTGGCAACAAGCTTTCCGCAGAGGATGGTTTTCTTCAGTTTATGATTGAGCGTCTTCTCGCAAGCGATGCGCCATCTGAGGAAATCGAATCGGAAGAAATTGACGAATCTGGTGATAGCATGAAGCTCACAAGTATCCAAAGCATTACCGATTTCATGAATTGCGCTGGCAGAACACTTCCAGATAATATTCGCCTGTGGGCAAGACGCAATCTAGCCGTTGCCAATTCCCACGAGGTTACCCCTGAGGAACGGCGTCATGCACAGCGTGCGCTATCTATTATGATGAATATTCAGTGGAAGAATAACTATTTCGAATCCATTGATCCGGTAAAAGCCAGACAGATTCTAGATGAAGAGCTCTACGGTATGGAACGGGTGAAGCAGAGAATCATTGAGACAATTATTCAGATTAATCGTACTCATACTCTCCCTGCTTATGGAATCCTTCTAATCGGGCCTGCTGGCACTGGAAAATCCCAGATTGCCTATGCTGTTGCACGTATTCTAAACATGCCATGGACCACGCTGGACATGAGCTCCATCAACGATCCTGAGCAGTTAACCGGAAGCTCCAGAATCTATTCCAATGCAAAGCCTGGTATTATTATGGAAGCCTTCTCCATGGCAGGCTCTTCCAATCTTGTCTTCATTATCAACGAATTGGACAAGGCTGCTTCTGGAAAAGGCAATGGAAATCCCGCAGATGTTCTTCTGACCTTGCTTGACAACATTGGATTTACCGACAATTACATGGAATGTATGGTTCCTACCGTTGGTGTTTATCCAATTGCAACCGCAAATGAGAAGGACCAGATCAGTGCTCCACTCATGTCGCGTTTTGCAGTTATCGAGATACCTGATTACACTGCGGAAGAGAAAAAAATTATCTTCTCCAAATTTGCATTGCCAAAGGTATTAAAGCATATGGGCTTGAAGGAAAATGAATGCCAGCTCACCAAGGATGGTTTGGATGCAGTAATTGACCGTTATTCCAACACCTCTGGAATCCGCGATTTAGAACAGGCTGCAGAGCATATGGCCGCCAACGCACTCTATCGCATCGAAACTGGCAACATATCAGAAGTAATCTTCGACGCCAAGATGGTGCAGGAGCTTTTCCAGTAAAATCCAAAAAGCTCGATCTATATTCACTGAAAGAACCTGCCACTGGCAGCTTCTTTGGATGCTTGGCAACTGAAAGAACCATGAATACGCAATTTTCAATTTGCGATATTCATGGTTCTTTTTATAATTCACAGTGGCGTATAAAAAAGTGTGCCTGTGAAATTTCATTACATTCACTATAGCATAGAATGCCTTTCTTTATGCAAGCCGGTCTTCAAAGATTTGAATGTTGTTGCTGCTCACCTCATATGTACCTGTATCACGGAATTCCTTCGTCTGCTTCTTTCCATCAAACACATCTGCAAGTATCTCAAGTGGCAGTGTGCCCCACACAAACGGTCTCTGCGCAATCGCAGAATCGATTGTTCCACGCTTCATGTATTTTGCCACATCCTTTGTGAAATCAACGGTAACAAGCTTAAACTTGTTCGGATGTTTCTCCAAATATTTCGCATAAGCAAGTCCCCAGCCAACATTGGTAGAAAATACAACCTGAATACCTGGGTAATCACGCAGCATCTGATTGATAGTATTCTCAGCCTCTACATCAGAAGGTTCTCCTACTACGCCTATCTTGTGTAGTCGAATGTTTGATTGCAAGCTCAGTTCCCGCTCAAAGCCTTTCTCACGCTTTTCAATGGTTTCCATCTTCATGTCTGTCCACACACCCATTGCGACTTCACCGCCAGCTTCACCTAACAACTGCTCTACAGCCTTCGCCGATTTCTTACCACATTCCAATGCATCCGTTCCAACCACAGCTTCGTATGGTACATTTGGAAGAACCGACTGTATAAAGACAATCTTCATCCCCTGATCCGTTGCTTTTTTCAAGAGCTCCTGAATTCGCTTATCATCAATTGGCGAGATTGCAATGGCATCATATTCCTGATTGATAATATCTTTCAGAAATTCTGCCATTTCAACCGTGCCTTTTTCTCCGCGATGCTTTGGAGCAAAGATTTCTATATTGAAGTCAAGGATTTTTGCAGTCTTTAACGCTTCCTTTGTAGCAGGCTCCCAGAATGGATCATCCAAATCCCATATTGCGGCCACCTTCTTCTTGTGATCCTTCAGCTCCTCTGTCTTAATCTGCGCTGCCCGCTCATCAATTACCTTCACTGTTTCACAGAGCTTCTGAGCCATCTTCGTAAGCAGTAATGTCATGTTATCCTGTGTCATACTAAGGCTGGCAACCTCCTGTGTCGTTGCAGAATTCTCCTGCACAACTGCTGCAATATTCAAAATCGAGGCAACAAGATGGTCTTTGTCCTGCTCAAGATCTGTCACTTCCTCCTGGAAAGTCTTCTGCTCTTCAATAAAGCCATCCACCTTTGCAGTAATTCCTTCCATAGCACCAGTTACCATTTCCACAGCTTCTGTCTGGGCATCAAAAATAGTGCCTGAAGCGTCAATAATCGTCTTTAATGAATCTAATTCCGTTACAATACCAGAAATTGACTCATTGATTCCTTCACTGGCACTTCTGCTCTCTTCGGAAAGCTTGCGGACCTCATCTGCAACTACTGCAAATCCCTTTCCCACCTCACCAGCTCTTGCAGCCTCAATGGATGCATTAAGTGCAAGCAAGTTGGTCTGAGAAGCGATTCCATATAAGACCTGGGTAACCTCATTGATCTTATTGGTTTTCTCTAATAATTCATGAATCTTACTGGTAATGGACTCCATTACTTCTTGATTCTTCTTCTGATTTTCAACCAGCTGTTGAATCACGTCCTTACCTCTGGAATTCTCGTCACTCATCTCATAGGCAAGCCGAATCAATTCCTGAGACATCTGATCCATGTTACTCATTTTATCCGTAAATGTATCCGCTATATTGATACAGCTATTTACATCCTCTGTCTGCGACTGTGCGCCTTCTGCTATAAACTCTGTAGAAGATTTCACACTGGCGGATGCTTCTACCAAATTATCGACAACACCCTCCAATTGATTGGATACCGACATTACATCAGCGAGGTTCTGTTTAAAGTCTGTAAAATAACCTTTATAATCATTGTAGATTCCCCCACAGTTTCCACCTTGTTCTGCCTCAAATGTCTTCTCTGCAAAGTCCTTCTGACGCAGCATTTCAAGGATCTGTTCTCTTTCGTTTCTTTCTCTTCTTCCCATTATCGTTTGCCCCCAAACATATGATATAGTTTCCGACTGGAACACATTCCAAATCAGTCCTAAGCCATATTATAATTGATTTCATACATTAAAACATCAGACTATATTCCTATCTTATTGCTTGTCATAAGAAGCCTATCCAATTTCTATCACTCGAAAAGAATTCCACTGGCACTCTTTTTGTACGCTATGGTGAATAAAAAAATGCGGACAGAAATGTATTTTCCATCCGCAACTTAATTCTTTCTAAAAAATCACTGGCTCCTTTTAAGCCTGTTCCTATGCTACTCCATCATGAAGCATGGTAGGATAAATAAAGAATAATAATCCTCCAAGTATCACATTCATCACAATACTGAGAACCAATCCCAGCACAAGACCTGAAATAAAGGTACCTACTGCAATCACAATCACAATTACTGCAATCATTACAAATTTCAACATCATCTGAAGCATGCTCTTAACCACATCAAAAGCTGATGCTGGCAACAGCACTTCTAAGACCATCCCCACGGTAGAAAGCATGAAATCCATGGTCACAATCTGTACAAACCACAGAACAATTTCCACCGGATTACCTGGCATCACAATTGCACCAATTATGAATGCTGGCAAAAGGTCAAGGGCACAAGCATATGTACCTGCCGCCATTGCTGCAAACACCTTTCGATAAGGACTGTCTGGCACTAAAAATAACCAGTTCATTGAAGTCTCTGTGGCAATTGGGTTTCCGTAATTACGGAAAAATGCAATCGCCGCAAGGATTCCACCAAGAATTGCGAACTGTGAAACATCCACTACCTTTACACAGAACACAGATACTGCCACTGCCGTCAAAATATATGTTTTCATAGTATTGGAGAAAAATCCCAAAGTCGAAAAACGTCTTCGGTTATACACTTCCTTCCAGAAGAATATGCTTCCCCCCTGGCCTTTCATCCCGGTATTTCGCTTAATTCTAGAAGACCTTTCTTTGGTTGCAACCTTTCTTCCTTCTAAAACTGCCTGCTGTGTCTCCTCTCTCGTAGCCGCACCAGACAAAGCGTCCTCATAGAAATCTGCTTTGATATGCCAGATTCCAAAACACATCACAATTAAGACAAGGATCAAAAGTCCCATATAGATTAGAGATGTAAGTACTTCTCCATCAACTGCGGCCATAATCATGCCTTTATACCAGCCAATTACTGGTATCATTCTTGTTCCGGCACTTCCAAAGGTATCTATACCGGCCTGTGCAATATCTCTTCCATTCTGTATATAAGCACTGCCCACATAACCAGCGACAATCAACGAAATCACGATAATAGCAGGCATAACATACCGCTTTAGATTTTCGTGGGTAGCTGTTACCGTATAGGTCAATACAGACACCAGCTTCTGAATCAGTAACAGGAAAATCCATGCCATAAAGATTGCTGCAATCGCAAATCCGTTCAGCCCCAGATTAACAACCAAATTAGGGATCTGGAACAATAGATAGACGGATCCTAATATCGTTGTAGCCATTTGGAATGTCAATCGAAACATTAATACCGATTGCGGCTTTAGCGGCGCCGTAAATAAGAAATTCACATCCGCCATCAAGAAGATATCTGATCCTTTCTTGCTTCCTGAATACATACCAAACAGGAGGAATCCAATAAACGCGACAGCAATAACTGCCTCCGCGCAGTGCTTCACAAACACAAGATCCTCTTCTGACATTTCATCCTCAGTATCTTCTTCCATATCTTCCGAGTTTTCCGAGCTCTCTTCGTAGGCCTCACTGGATTCACTGGAATATTCTGTACTATTCGCAGCTTCCTTCTCAACAACGCTTCCCACAACACCTGCTGCAACTCCAAAAATCACACCAAAACCAATAATTGCTACAATCACAATAATAAACGTACTTCGGAATAACTTCTTAATGGAATTCACCAAAGTGTGCCATGCATAATATCCGATATATTTCATATGCTACACCTCTTTCTCCACTTCCTGTTCTTCCTGATGCGCTGGCTGTTCTGTCTGCGCTGGCTGTTCTGTCTGCGCCATCTGTTCTGGTTGTTCCTCTTCGGTAATTTCAAAGAAAATATCTTCTAAGCTCTTATCCGAATCCTTCATATTAGCCTTTTCAACAACAGCTGCAACTCTACCTTTTTTCATAATATAAGTGGTATCCCACAGTTCTTCAATACTGTCAATCATATGAGTACTTACTAGAACACAGCAGCCTTGTTCCTTCAATTCATGGAATACATTTTTTAATTCCTTGATGGCATGCGGATCTAATCCGATCATTGGCTCGTCAAAGAGAATTAACCGTGGTCTTGGAAGTAATCCACAGCAAATACTTAGTTTCTGCTGCATTCCTTTCGATAATTCATCCCCAAATTTCTTTTTCTTATCTGCAAGCTCGAATCGCTCTAACAATTCATCCTTATATGCTGCGTAATCCTTTAATCGATACGCCCTTGCGATAAATTCCATATGTTCATCTACCGTTAGATTTGGATACAGTGAAGGAATTTCTGGTACATAGCCCATGAATCTCTTAGCTTCTACCGATTTATTAGATATTCCATTTACCTGAATCTGCCCCTGATATTTAAGAAACCCCATAATACATTTGATGATTGTACTTTTACCTGCTCCGTTTGGTCCAAGTAATATCCCTATTTGACCGTCCTCAATTGCAAAAGTAATATCATCATTTGCAATCATCTTACGATATTTCTTAGTGACATGATTAACTGTTAACATTTTCTCCTCCTTGTAAGCTGAACTTTATTGCTACAAATGAATCATTTTCATCTTATCTTTTACATTCTACCACAGATGCATTCATTTCTCTCTTAATCTAACCTTAACAGTATCTCAAAGTTTCTTCATAATCTGATTGCCTTATTTCCCTTTGGACAGATATACACAAATCAATAATGATATACTTTTTCTAGTAGTATTTTGAAGCTGAGCGTACTTAATGGAAAAGAAGCTTTAAATATGGATTTTGTATTTTTCAATTCCTTTTTGCAACAGGCAATAGAAATGCTATATTGCCAAAATGACCGTATTTCATCTGCTTCACAAAGAGATTTTTGCATATATTCCTATAAGCCTGTTATTTGCAAAAAATAGCGGTTTTTGAAGTGGATTTTGATATGATTTTTTGCAACATAGCTCTATTCGATCATATATGCAAAAAATTTTTATTATTTTTTGCAGCAGAGCATAATCGAAGAATATTTGCAAAAAATCATATCATATCCGCTCCCAAATATAGGGTTTTTTTGCATATATCGTTCAATCAGGAATATTTGCAAAATAATATGTGATAAGGGACAGGGACTTCCTACTTTAGGGACAGAGACGCTTCGTATTATGTAAAATCCTTAATAGAAAAAGCATATCATCTTTTCATTACGCAATCCTCCCCAGAGGGGTGCAAGGAAAGTAATCAAAAGAGGCTATGCTTCTTCTTATCCTCAGTCTACAAACACTGAGTTCATTATTATGTTTATTGCTTTAGCAATTTACTATTACGAATTTACCACTATTATCTTTTTTGTTATAAATTATTTTGGTTATGAATTATCTACTGCTTTAATTATTTACTGCTAGGTATTATTTACTGCTAGGTATTATTTTCTGCAATAAATTATTTTCAGTTATGAATTTACTGCTATAAACTATTTACTGTTACGAATTATTTATTGTGGAGTTGTTAGGTAGCTGGAAATACAGTATAGCGTCTGTCCATTGTAGTCTACTCTAGACCATCCAAACTCGTTGTTGATTCCAGTTCTTGTGACAGTCTCTCCATTTTTCAGTACTGCAACAACTGTTGCATCTGGGTTCGTTACACTAGGCAGCGCACGAAGGTTCACTTCGATCTTGGCTGTTACCGTATCACTTGCGTCTGTAAACTTTGTTTTCAAGCCATCACCGGAGCCTGCGCCTTCCTGGCTAGCAGCTGTAAAGCTCAAATCTGTGGTCAAATAATTCGATACTGCATAGTAAGTAGCTCCGTTATAAGATACTCTTGACCAGCCACTGTTGCTGATTCCTGTTCTCGTTGCAACTTCTCCATTCTGAAGAGTAGCAATTACTGTACTATCCGTATCCTGACTTGGAATATCCCTAAGATTAGCTGCTTCCTTGGCAGTTACTTCTTCATTCACATCCTGAAACTTCATCAGGGCTTCTGGATCTGCTGTAGCATCTCCTGCTCCTGATCCATCCTGCGCATTTGCAGAGCCATCATAGCCAAAGTATGCAACATTCAAATCAACCGGTTTGTTGATACCTGCTACCGTTCCTTGATTCGTATACTGCCACATTGCATGCGGTCCTGCATAAGCAGATTTCGCTGTGGTTGGATATGGCGAGGCCGGATACTGTGACACCCAGACCTTATAGGTACTTTCAATTGCAGACATATCCCATTTTGCGCTGTTATTCATCTCATTCATAGATGAATAGAACATTGGAGTATAGCCTTTTTGGTAGATTTCCTGCATAAATGCTATTGCAATATTGGTACGCTCTGTTGTGCTAAGCTGGCTTTGTCTGCTGTCTGCATCATCAAAGCCCTCGCAATCATATGCAATTGGGTAGGTAATCTGATACTGTGCCACATATTCTGCCACCCAGTCAGCTTCCTCTACCGCTTCCGCCTCAGTGATTGCTGTGGAGAAGAAATATGCTCCTACCTGGATTCCGTTCTTCTGAGCTTCCTGCATATTGTATTTTGCATTGGAATCAACACATAGTTCACCTGTTTTCTGAGTGCGGTATCCGACGCGAACCATTGCAAAGTTAATTCCGGAAGATGCTACCTGGCTCCAATCGATGGTTCCCTGATATTTTGCCACATCAATTCCAATTGTAAGCTTATCATTCTCAGCTACACCACTTGCGGAAAGAAGCTGCGTAGCATCAACCGTCACGCCAGTATCCTTTCCCATGGAGCTGTTCTGTGGATCATCTGGATCTGCTTCCTCTGTATCCTGCTGGGTTGAACCTATGGCTGCAGGTTCATCCTTATGCTTTAATTGTCCAACTACAAGTACAATGATAATGATTAATAGAATCACTCCAACTACTGCAACTGGAATCAGTTTTCGAAAATCGAAGGATTCTCCTTCTAAATCATCAAATTGATCTTTTTTCATGTTAAGCCTCGCTTCATATCATCTCTTACTATCTAACATTATCTTTCATTATTTCGATAAATTTATTGCTGCCATTTGACATGATCTTTCATTATCTCTATAAATCCATTCCTGCCATTTCGCATTATCTTTCATTACTTTTATAAATTTGTTACCGCAATTTAGAATTATCTTTCATCACTTCAATTAATTCATTCCTGCTATTTTGTATTGCCCTTCATTGCTCCTAGTAACTCATTCATACAATTGAAGATTCTCTTTCATTCCTTGATTTAAATGAATCCGTCCCCACTATTTCGCATTATCTTTCATCACTTCAATTAATTCAGTCCTGCTATCTACGACCGCCTTTAATTGCTGCAATAATTTCGTCTTTCATGCTTAGTGCCTTCTCTTTAATTTTACTTGTGGCAGTTCTCGAGCCAAGAATCGAACTTATAAGTTTAGAAGCCATGTCATATTTCTTCAAGCGAAAGGCCATGGCAGCCATAAGATAATCTAACGTTGTCTGATCCATTCCGCACAATGGAGGCATTTCAGTGGCCACTGCTTTCACGAAGCCATCATATGCCTTAACATAAAACGCATCCTCTTCGCCTTTGATTGCTTCCCTCTTTGCCTTGATCTCCTCAGAGTCACCAGTTAAGGACTCTCTCTGACCGCGTAACAGCCATGAAATTCTTAAGCAGGTATACGCCTTTTCACTGTACTTTGCTCTTTTGGAAATGGAAGTATAGAGTGCAATCTTATATTTACTTAAAGCTGTCTCATAATCACATGCCACTAATCCCTCTGGGTTGGGAATGCTGCCTGGCTTAAATGCACTGCAAATATTATCCTGAATCAGTTTGATTTGGGCCTGGGAAAGATGTTCAAAATAACGATTTATTGCACTATATCCGCATTTCGGGCATGAGGATACATCATACTTAAGTGTATCAATATATTGAAATCTTGGGCGAAGATCTGCATCTGATTCCAGCCGTTTCAGCCGGCCGCTCTTTACCATTTTTGTTTTAAACACACCATCACATACTGGGCAGCGAATTGTTTTTTCCAAGAGAAAATCCGTCTCCTGTGGCACATTTTCCGCTTGTGGCTGACTAATTTCTTCGCTTCTTTGGGTATCGCGCTTTTCTTCCTCGAAGATATTGATATCCTCTGCATCAAATCCAAATTTGTCTAATCCTGATAATAAATTCATATTTATCCCCCTTGTGGTAGAAAAACCGATACATCACGTATCGGTCTCCCTTATCTTCTCGGTCTATACCGATTTATGCATTTGCAGTTGGCAATTTGAAAGAGCTCTTCAAGGAAACAACACGGTTAAATACCGGCTGTCCTGGTTTCGAATCCTTACAGTCTGCACAGAAGAATCCCTGTCTTACAAATTGGAAGCTTTCATATGGCTTTGCTTCTAATAAGGCTGGCTCTACGATACAATTCTCTAATACGGTAAGTGAGTTTGGATTCAAATTAAGGCTTCCATCCTCATTATATACACCGAGCTCTTCATTTACAATATTCTCATACAAACGAACGGTAACTGGCTTGCCATATTCTGCGGATACCCACTGAATGGTTCCTTTTACCTTACGTCCATCTGGGCTGTTTCCACCCTTGGATGCTGGATCATAAGTACAATGAATCTCTGTAATATTTCCATTCTCATCCTTCTTAAAGCTCTCGCATTTCACGAAGTATGCATTCATCAGACGAACTTCATTTCCTGGGAACATACGGAAATATTTCTTTGGTGGAACTTCCATAAAGTCTTCGCGATCAATATAAATCTCACGGGTAAATGGCACCTGTCTGCTGCCAAGCTCTGGATTTTCTAAGTTATTGGTAACATCCAGATATTCAACCTGACCTTCTGGATAATTGTCAATCACAACCTTGATTGGATCTAGAACTGCCATCATACGAGGACGTTTCATTTTCAAATCTTCACGAATGCAGTACTCAAGCATTGCATAATCAACGGAGCTGTTGGATTTGGAAATACCACATAATTCTACAAAAGTACGAATAGATTCTGGTGTAAAACCTCTTCTGCGAAGTGCGGCAATGGATACGAGACGTGGATCATCCCATCCGTCTACGATTCCTTCTTCTACCAGTCGCTTGATATAACGTTTCCCGGTTACAACGTTGGTCAAATATAATTTTGCAAATTCGATCTGTTTTGGTGTGTCATCAACACTCTTCTTATACCCAAGTTCCATAACCACCCAGTCGTACAGTGGTCTATGATCTTCGAATTCCAAGGTACAGATGGAATGTGTAATTCCTTCAATTGCATCTTCGATTGGATGAGCAAAGTCATACATTGGATAAATGCACCATTTATCTCCAGTATTATGATGTGTCATATGTGCCACACGATAGATAACTGGATCTCTCATATTGATATTAGAGGAAGACATATCAATTCTTGCACGTAAAACCTTAGTTCCGTCGTCGAATTCTCCGTTCTTCATTTTCTCAAAAAGTTCAAGATTCTCTTCTACGCTTCTTGTGGCATATGGATCTTCTTTCCCAGGCTCAGTGAGGGTTCCGCGGTATTCACGAATCTGCTCTGCAGTAAGATCTGAAACATATGCTTTCCCTTTTTGAATTAACTTTACTGCAGCTTCATACATCTGATCAAAGTAATTGGATGCAAAGAACAGGCGATCTTCCCAATCTGCTCCTAACCATTTCACGTCCGCTTTGATGGATTCTACGAATTCCACCTTCTCTTTGGTTGGGTTCGTATCATCAAATCTTAAATTAAACTGCCCGCCGTATTTCTGTGAAAGTCCATAATTTAATAAAATAGATTTGGCATGTCCAATATGAAGATATCCATTTGGTTCTGGTGGGAATCTTGTGACTACCTTCTTACAATGTCCCTCTGCTAAATCCTTCTCAATAATCTGTTCAATAAAATTCTTGGAGACTGTTTCGTTTTCCATTGTCTCTCGTCCTCCTGTTGCAATTTCAAAAACGAGGCTGCAAAACAGCCTCGTTTCAGCGATATTTCTATTATAGAGTCCGAAGCTTTCTTTGTCAACTGAAAGAACCTGACACCTAGTGACAATTAGCGTTCCTCTCTAAAGTAAGATTGACCTAAAAATGCTGGTCCCTGATTCTCTTTTTTCATATGCGTTGCGCCGATGATCAGTACCACAATCGTCACCACATATGGCAGCATCTGAGCAAGATCTGTATCCACATGGATTCCAATCATGGTAGGCACATAATTGTATGCCCAATAGCAAAGGCCGAACACATAAGATCCCCAGATTGCATTTAGGGTGTTCCAGCGCACGAAAATAACCAGTGCAACGGAAAGCCAGGCAAGTCCTTCGATAGCATCTCCTGATGCGGTTGCCCAGATTCCATTTCCATAATCAAGCACATACAGCACACCCCCAAGCCCTGTAATTCCAGAGCCGATAATCATTGCCACATACTTGTACTTGGTCACTGCAATTCCAGCTGCATCCGCTGTCGCCGGATTTTCTCCCACTGCGCGAAGATTCAATCCAGTTCTTGTCTTTTTCATAAACAGATGAATCAACACCGCAATGACAATGGCAAGATACACCATAAATCCATAGGAAAACAGAAGCTCTCCCACTACCCCAAGGGAGCTTAGCCCTGGAATCTTTGCTTTGAAAACACTGTTTGCAAAGGTTGCCTTCGTGGAGGTTGCTCCATCCGGAATAAAATAAGTTCCGAAGAACTTACCAAGCCCAACTCCAAGTATTGTCAAGGTCAGACCAACCACGTTCTGATTCACAAGAAGTGTTGTGGTCAGAAAGCAATATAACAGACCTGCAAGTGCCGCTGAGACAAATCCCATTCCCAGTGCAATCACAACACATAAAAATGCATTGGGATTACTTGCGCTGTTCTCATAAGAATAAGCGCCGATAAAACCAAAGGCTCCTCCAATACACATAATACCTGGAGTTCCAAGATTCAAGTGCCCTGCTTTTTCTGTAAGGATTTCTCCCATAGCGCCATACATTACAATCGAGCCAAAAATGATAGAGCTTACAACCCATCCAATAAAAATCGCCATATTACTCTACTCCTTTCTGATTCTTCCTGCGAAAATTCATTTTATAATGAATGAAGAATTCACTTCCGATTACAAACATTAGCATGATTCCGATTACAATCTTACAAGCACTGTCATCGAAGCCAGTACATTGATCTGCCACATGCTTCGTTCCATTTTCCAGGAAAATGACAAACAAAGAAATCAACACCATCATTACTGTATTGAATTTTGCAAGCCAGGCAACAATGATTGCTGTAAATCCATAGCCACCGCCGGTGGATGTGGAGGAAATGGTATGATCATGTCCAGCCACTGTCATAAATCCGCAGATTCCACAGATTGCTCCGGATAGAATCATGGTACGGATGGTAACCTTCTTCACATCAATTCCTGCATACATTGCTGTTCTTTCTGATTCTCCAACAACCGCGATCTCATAGCCATGCTTGGTCTTTGACAAATAGAAGTAAATAAATATGGTTAAAATTGCAACCACAATGATCATTAATGTATCTGGATTGTCTAGTATTTTTGGAAGATAGCCTTCCTTGGTTCCTTTGTTCAGCTTACCAAGTGAAGACGCATCTCCCTTCCACTTATTATAGTAGAAGTTCACAAGCTGGATTGCCACATAGTTCATCATCAAAGTAAACAAGGTCTCATTCACGCCCATCTTCGCTTTAAAGAATGCTGGAATCAGTCCCCAGATTGCGGATAACGCAATGGCTGAAATAAACATTACAGCAAACAATACTGGTGCCGGAAGGCTGCCACAGTATACCATAACTACCGCTGTTGCCAGCGCTCCTGCCAGTACCTGTCCCTCTGCACCGCAGTTCCAGAAACGCATTTTAAAGGCTGGTGCCAGAGCGATTGCAATACAAAGAAGCTTCACGGTATAAAATACGGTGTCCTTGATATATATGGAGTTGCCGAAGGTTCCTTCCCACATATAAGACCAAGTGGTAAATGCATCGATTCCTGCTGAAGCGTTTACAAAAAGGAATACCACAGTCATCGCAAGTGCAATGGCAATGACACGAATTAAAATTTTCTTCCACAGCTTCATATCTGTTCGTTTTGTAATATGTATCAGAGGCTCCTTATTCATGAGAATTACCTCCTTCTTCTTTCAGGTTTGTCATAAGTAATCCAACCTCTTCTTTTGTGGTAGTTCTTGCATCCAATACTCCGTTTACCCTGCCTTCACAGAGAACAAGAATACGATCCGATAGCGCAAGAAGAACATCCAAGTCTTCACCAACATAGATGACGGAAACACCTTTTTTCTTCTGCTCATTCAGCAATCGGTAAATGGTATAAGAAGTATTAATATCCAATCCTCGCACTGCGTATGCCGTCATCAGCACTGCAGGTGCATTGGCAATCTCACGTCCCACAAGGACCTTCTGAACATTTCCCCCTGATAAGCTGCGCACCGGTGTGTTAATGCTTGGAGTAACTACACCCAGCTTCTCCTTGATCTGAGAAGCAAGTGTCTTTGGCTCTTTCTTGGATAAAAATGGAGAGGCATTATCCGTATAGCTTCGAAGAAGCATATTGCCTGTCATTCCCATGGAGCCAACAAGCCCCATTCCCAGACGATCCTCAGGAACAAAGGAGAGTGCCACACCACATTCCCTGATCTGCTTTGGCTTCTTGTCTAAAAGCTGCTGCTCTTCCTTCGAATCAGGAGCCATGTAGATGACACTGCTTCCCTCTTCCGTGTGCTGAAGCCCCGCAATTGCCTCAAGGAGCTCCTTTTGTCCACAGCCTGAGATTCCGGCAATACCAAGGACTTCACCGCTGTAGGTAGAAAATGTAACGTCATCGAGGACCTTCACATCCTCTGCATTTTTCACGGTCAGATGTTCTACACGGATTCGCTCCTTCCGATTCTCTGGCATTGGGCGCTCAATGTTAAGCTCCACTTTCTTTCCTACCATCATCTCCGTAAGTGAATTCTCCGTAGCGTCCTTTGTATCAACGGTATCCACGTATTCGCCTTTTCGTAGAATTACAACCCGGTCAGAGATGCTAAGCACCTCGTGAAGTTTATGGGTAATAATAATGATGGATTTGCCATCTGCACGCATGTTGCGCATAACCTGAAACAGCTTCTCGGTCTCCTGTGGCGTCAGCACTGCGGTTGGCTCATCCAGAATCAGAATGTCCGCCCCCCGATACAGTACCTTTACAATCTCAAGGGTCTGTTTCTCGGCCACCGACATATTATAGACCTTCTGCGATAGATTTACTTCAAATCCATATTTGTCACAGATTTTTTGGATTTTCTCCTCCACTGTTTTCATGGATTCCTTCTCTTTCAGACCAAGAACCACGTTTTCAGCGGCAGAAAATACATCCACCAGTTTAAAATGCTGATGCACCATTCCAATACCAAGCTCCAATGCATCATGAGGAGAACGAATCGTTACGACTTTTCCATCGATTGAAATCTCCCCGGAATCTGGAAAATAGATTCCAGACAACATGTTCATAAGAGTGGTCTTTCCACTTCCGTTCTCACCTAGAAGAGATAGAATCTCTCCATATCGAACCTCCAAATTCACCTTATCATTTGCTACTGCAGAGCCAAAGGTTTTGGTGATATTTTTCATACTGACTGCAAGTTTCGCTTCCAAATGTTTTACTCCTTTATCATCCTTAAAAATAAGAATAGAGCCGCAATGGAATCTCTAAATCAAAGATGCCATTGCGACCCTCCGTGTGCTTCTTAAGCCTGATTACTGATCATCACTTGATTTTAATTTCGTAATTCCGTCAATATCAACATTGAAATATGGAGCGGAACGGAAGGATGATTCATCAAAATAAGATACACCGTTATCATCTGTTTTGATTACGTTTTCAGTTTTGCCTTCATAAATTACTTTTCCATCTGGATCTGAAGAGTAATCTTTATAAGAGAAGTCAATCTCCTGCTCAGTTAATGTCTTACCTTCTACTGTGAATTTTGAAGTATCAAATACATGTAACGTACCATCTTTGATTGCAGCTTCTACTTCTGCTACTTTCTCAGCAGTTCCAGCTGCTACTTCAGGTCCTAACTGAGTGATTGCTACAGCGCCATCATTGTATCCTTTTGACCAATCCTTAGGGATCTCTTCTCCAGCTAATGCTGCCTCAAATAACTCTTTGTAGTAAACACTCCAAACATTGGTTGCACTTGTAAGTGCAGCTGTTTCTGCTGTTGGAAGCATGTCTACGTTATAACCTACAGAATACACAACCTGACCTGCATCTTTTTTGGACTGAACAGCTCCAGGAGCACCTGTAGAATCTGCATGCTGTCCAATGATTACACAGCCATTCTGCATCAGAAGATCTGCAGATTTCGCTTCTTTATCAATATCAAACCATGAGTTGGTGAAATCAACGTCCATAACTACGTTAGGGAATACCGATTTAATTCCAAGGTAAAATGCAGTGTAGCCTGAAACAACCTCTGCATATGGGTAAGCACCAACATAGCCTACTTTTACATTGTGTTTTTCATCATATCCAGTTGCAGGAATTGTGCCAGCAGCATCAAGCTCTGCAAGCTTCATACCAGCCACAACACCAGATACATAACGAGATTCATATACATTTGTAAATGCATTGTAGAAATTATCAAGACCACAAATTGCTGCATAATCACCAGTCATGGATACGAAGTTTACATCTTCATACTCCTCTGCTGCCTCTTCAATGAAGTTCTCATGACCATAGCTGTTTGCAATGACAAGATTACATCCATCAGCTACTAATTCTTTTGCAGCTGTTTTACATTTGTCGCTTTCCTCTACACGAGTTTTCCATTTAATATTATCTTCGGAAATACCAACTGCCTTTGCAGCTTCTTTGATTCCATCGATATGAGCTTTTGTGTAGCTTTCCGTTTCATCACCAACAAGAATAACACCAACCTTTATGCTAGAATCACTCTTATCGGCTCCAGTCTCTGTTCCGTTTTTAGCACTTGATCCACAGCCAGCTAATAAAGAAACAGTCAATCCAGCTACTAAAATAGCACTTAATAACTTTTTCATATTACTTGTCCTCCTACCCATTGAATAAATTCAATTTACTTTTGTAAATTAGCACACGTATATTTGGTAGTCAACTCGAAAACCACCGCAAAATATGGATTTTCCAGAAAAACGACAAAAAAAACTCCATTCATAAGAATCGCTAATATGACGAAAAAACGATTCTTATAAATGGAGTTTCTCTTTTAGTCTCTTAGTACCAAGTGTCTCCTATGAATGTTTGATATGCTGATGGGTGAACAGGTGATCCTGACAATATTCATAATTGCCATCGCATTTCGAGCAGTAACGGAATACAAGTCCTGGATCATCTAATTCCGTGCGGCCACAGATTGCACATTTATGCTTGCTGATTCCAGAGCCTGGTCTTGGATTGGTATTGAACTGAGAGCGGAACTCTTTCTGTCTCTTTCGCTGTTTATGAGAGATACGTCTCTTGGCAAAATAGAAGAATAATCCGAGGTTTGCAAGTGCAAATACGATCTCACTTCCATATATAATACCAGCCACCCAGCTTGCACGGAAATAATTGAATATCTCATATCCCAGCTCTGCGAAATAGATAATCAGCATCCACTTCATCTTGATTGGAAGAACAAAGTACAAATTGACGGTTGCATCCGGCATACAAAGTGCCAATGCCATAAAGGTTGATAACAGCAGATAATAGGTTGTCATATATACAGGGAAACCTGTTCCAAACAATAATGCCGTTATCACATAAACAAGGATTCCAGCCACATCACAGAACAAGATTCCTCCAATGTAATATACATTCATCTTAAAGGTTCCAAAGAACATCTCAAGACTCCGTCCCATTGGAATCAAACAGAATAGGAATAATAAAGTAAATGCAAAGCTCACACCACCTGCACTGGAAGGTGGAATAAATACCCAGGTAAGCAGTCTCCAAATCTGTCCTTTTAGAATCTGCTGTACATCGAAAGTCAGATAGTTCAGCATCCCACTGCCAGTAGCACTGATTAAATATCCAATGATTACAGCAAATACCAGATAACGATTGATATTGGGGATTGCATAACGACCCCATTTCTTTTCTAGTTTATCCATCCAGTTCATTCTTCTTCTCCTGCTTCTATACGCTTCTAACGTTTCTATCTATAAAATAAAACAACTACTTCATCTGCAATGATATTGTTGCTCTTATTGGTGTTTGTCAGCATTTATTATACTGATATCCCTGTATCTTTGTCAATGAAGCCTCGGATTCTTCATAAAATATTTAGATTCTCATCACAAAAATATTTAGCTTCTCGTTACAATTCAGATTGTTTTTTGATATTTACTGTCGTATAATGTACTATGTTTGCTTCTCAATATAATAAGAAGAAACACTCTTATTTAAGAATTGTGTCAGCTTTCTCTGGCATGAATTATACTAATATTTTCTCCCATTTGGGAGTTTACGGAGGATTTATGGAAAACAATACATTACACAAACTGGGTATTGATATTGGTTCTACAACTGTAAAAGTCGCAGTGTTAGACGAACAGGATAACCTGCTCTTCTCGGATTATGAGCGTCACTTTGCTAATATCCGGGAGACACTTTCTGCTCTTTTGCAAAAAGCATATGATGCTTTAGGGGACAGAAATATCGCACCCATGATTACTGGTTCCGGTGGACTTACACTTGCAAAACATTTGGACATCCCTTTTGTACAGGAAGTAATTGCAGTCTCAACTGCACTACAGCATTACGCTCCTCAGACAGATGTTGCCATCGAGCTTGGTGGTGAAGATGCCAAAATCATCTACTTTGAAGGTGGAAACGTGGAACAGCGTATGAACGGTATCTGTGCCGGTGGTACAGGTTCTTTCATTGACCAGATGGCTTCTCTGATTCAGACAGATGCTACTGGGCTAAATGATTTTGCCAAAAATTACAAAGCAATCTATCCCATTGCTGCGCGCTGTGGTGTATTTGCCAAGACCGATATTCAGCCACTGATCAACGAAGGAGCCACCCGTGAAGATTTATCTGCATCTATTTTCCAGGCGGTTGTCAACCAGACAATCAGTGGACTTGCTTGTGGTAAACCAATTCGAGGACATGTTGCATTTCTTGGTGGTCCATTGCATTTCTTAGATCAGTTAAAGGCTGCCTTTATTCGTACCTTAAACCTTGATGATGAACATGCAATCACACCAGATAATTCACACCTTTTTGCCGCAATCGGTTCTGGACTTAATTATAAGGAGGATCATGTAACTACCCTTTCGGAATTAGTTACCAAGCTTTCTTCTAATATCGAGATGGAATTCGAAGTAGCTCGTATGGACCCTCTTTTCAAGGATCAGGCTGCATATGACCAATTCTGTGAGCGTCACGGAAACAATCATGTAAAGACCGGTGACCTTGCCAATTATGAAGGGAACTGCTACTTGGGAATTGATGCTGGTTCCACCACCACCAAAATTGCATTGGTAAGTGAATCTGGAGATCTTCTCTATTCATTTTACAGCAATAACAACGGAAGTCCTCTCGCTACCGCCATCCGTTCTATTCAGGAAATCTACTCTCTCCTTCCAGAGAAAGCACATATTGTACATTCCTGCTCCACCGGATATGGGGAAGCGCTGCTGAAAGCGGCTCTGATGCTGGATGATGGAGAAGTTGAGACCGTTGCACATTATTATGCCGCCGCCTTCTTCGATCCTAAGGTCGATTGTATCCTGGACATCGGTGGCCAGGATATGAAATGTATCAAGATCAAGAATCAGACCGTTGATTCCGTTCAGTTAAATGAGGCATGTTCTTCTGGATGTGGTTCCTTTATTGAGACCTTTGCCAAATCTCTGAACTTCTCTGTACAGGATTTCGCGAAAGAAGCTCTATTTGCCAAGAATCCAATTGATCTGGGTACCCGCTGTACCGTGTTCATGAATTCTAAGGTAAAGCAGGCACAGAAAGAGGGAGCAACCGTATCTGATATCTCAGCTGGACTTGCTTATTCTGTAATTAAAAACGCATTATATAAAGTAATTAAACTCTCCGACGCCAAAGAGCTTGGAGAAAACATCGTTGTACAGGGTGGGACATTCTACAATGATGCAGTACTTCGCAGCTTTGAGAAAATCGCTGGTGTACACGCTACCCGTCCGGATATCGCCGGAATCATGGGTGCCTTCGGCTGTGCCTTAATCGCAAGGGAACGTCATGAAGAAGGCTACAAGACCACCATGCTCACCATCGATCAGATTAATGCTCTGACCTATGAGACGAAGCTTGCAAGATGTCAGGGATGTACCAACCACTGTCTCCTCACCATCAACAAGTTCTCCGACAATCGCCAGTACATCACTGGTAACCGCTGTGAACGTGGACTTGGCAAAGAGAAAAATAAAGAGAATATTCCGAACCTTTTTGAATACAAGAACAAGCGGTTATTTGATTACAAGCCACTTTCTGAAGAGGAAGCAACCCGCGGTACCGTAGGTATTCCAAGAGTATTGAATATGTATGAGAATTACCCATTCTGGGCTACCTTCTTTGCCAAGCTTGGCTACCGTGTGGTGCTCTCTCCACAGTCCACACGTAAGATTTATGAGCTGGGTATCGAATCCATCCCAAGTGAGTCCGAGTGCTACCCTGCCAAGCTTGCACACGGTCATGTGTCATGGTTAATCCATCAGAATGTTGATTTCATTTTCTATCCAGCAATTCCTTACGAGAGAAATGAATTCCCAGATGCAAACAACCATTACAACTGTCCAATTGTCACCTCCTATTCTGAGAATATCAAGAATAATGTGGATGAAATCACAACTGGTCAGGTGCGCTTCTTGAATCCATTTATGGCATTCACCAACGAGGAAATCTTATCCCAGCAGTTAATCTCCTGCTTCAAAGAGGAATTCAATATTGCAGAAGCTGAGATTCGTGATGCGGTATCGGAAGCCTGGAAAGAATTAGAGGTTGTTCATCTTGAAATGCAGCGCAAGGGTGAAGAAGTCTTAGACTATATGAAAGAGACTGGAAGACGCGGAATTGTTCTCGCTGGACGTCCATACCACGTTGACCCTGAAATCAACCATGGTATCCCAGAGCTAATCAATTCTTACGGTATCTGTGTACTGACAGAGGATTCGGTGTCTCATCTAGGTGACTTGGAAAGACCTCTGATTGTTATGGATCAGTGGATGTATCATTCCCGCCTGTACTCTGCAGCGAACTTTGTAAAAACCAGAGATGACCTGGATCTGATTCAGCTGAATTCCTTCGGCTGTGGATTAGATGCAGTTACCACCGATTGTGTCAACGATATCTTAACAGGTTCAGGCAAAATCTATACCTGCTTAAAAATTGACGAGGTAAATAACCTTGGTGCAGCAAGAATCCGTATACGTTCTCTTCTTTCCGCAATTCGCGTTCGTGAGAAGAAAAATGAGAAACGTACATTGAAGGCTGCCAATTATGAGCGTGTAATCTTCACAGAGGAAATGCGCAAAAACTATACTATCATCTGCCCACAGATGTCGCCAATGCATTTTGAATTATTACTTCCTGCCTTCCAGGCAGCGGGTTATAATCTTGCAATTCCAGATATTCCAGCAAGAGAATGTGTAGATGTGGGATTAAAATACGTAAATAACGATGCCTGCTATCCTTCCCTTATCGTTGTGGGACAGATTATGGCAGCTGTGAAATCCGGGCAGTATGACATGACAAAAACTGCGATTCTGATCTCTCAGACCGGTGGTGGATGTCGTGCTACCAACTACATCGCATTTATCCGCCGTGCACTCATAAAAGCTGGATACCCAGATGTACCTGTTATTTCCATCAACATGGTCGGACTTGAGAAAAACCCTGGATTCACCTTTACTCCAAGCTTAATTCAGCACGGACTGTACGCATTGGAGTTCGGTGATATCTTCATGCGCTGTCTCTATCGTGTTAGACCTTATGAAGCTGTTCCTGGTTCTGCCAATGCCCTTCATGAGAAATGGAAAAAACGAGTGATTGCATTTATTTCACAGAATAAGCTTCTGTCTCACCGCAAATACAAGAAGATGTGCCGCGAAATCATCCGTGACTTTGATAATCTTCCAATGCTTGACATTAAGAAGCCTCGTGTCGGCGTAGTCGGCGAGATCCTTGTGAAGTTCCATCCAGTTGCAAACAACTACGTTGTTGACTTGCTGGAAGCGGAAGGAGCTGAAGCTGTTGTTCCAGACCTGACAGACTTCCTGCTCTACTGCTGCTACAACCAGAACTTCAAGACGGAATATCTTGGTGATTCCAAGAAATTACAGCGTACCAATAATATGCTGATCAAATTCTTCGAGTGGCTTCGTAAAGCAGCTCGCGATGAGCTTGCAAAGAGCAAGCATTTTGAGCCAACCGCTTACATACAGGATACTGCCAAAGCTTCTGAACATATCGTATCCACTGGTAACCAGACTGGTGAAGGATGGTTCTTAACTGGCGAGATGATTGAGCTCATCAATCAGGGAGCCACCAATATCATCTGTGCACAGCCATTTGCCTGCCTTCCAAACCACATCGTTGGAAAAGGCGTAATCAAAGAGCTTCGCCACGAGTATCCGAATGCAAACATTGTAGCAATTGACTACGATCCAGGTGCTTCTGAGGTTAACCAGTTGAACCGAATCAAGTTAATGCTCTCTACTGCACAAAAGAATCTGAAGAAAGAGCTCGAAGGTAATTCATAGAAAAATAAGATAATGAAGACTCGATTACGTAGTAATCGTATGTCAAAGCATCAAAAAGAAGCGGCGTACTTATCATTAGCTGATAAGTACGCCGCTTTTTTGATGCCGTCATTTTGCTAGGATATGTATGTTAGAAAAACAACCTACCCAGCAATATTGATAGCCCTCTTTCTTTGATTCCATGTGATGAATTCCTTCATTTCTACGCCCTCTGCCAGCTTTTGAATGACATATTCCTTCGCATTTTCGTATTCCTGGAACAATTCGATCTTCTTCTCCACATCCGCATATACTTTCCAGTAACCAGAATAGAGATAATTCTCTCCGTCATGTTCCACAAATCCCTGCACATCCTCTATTGGATATCCAAGCAGCAATCCCATCTCATGTGGAAATGAGCTATTGCCCTGCATAAATTGCTGATATCTTTCCTGAAATCTTCGAAGAATGTTTCCAAATTCCAGATTCTCATAACCTTCCTCTTTTAAGAACTGCTGTGTCTCTTTTTTCTGAAGGTATGTCTGTAAATCTGCTCTGTGAAACAATAGAAATGTCATCTTCTCATCCGTCTGAATCAGTCGATAGAACGATAATCCCGATTGATGCATAATTGTACGAAGTGTTTTCTCATTTTCTGATGGTACAATCAACAAATTCGATATTTTGATACCTGTAATCAGTGGCGCGCACTGCAAAGCAAGCTGCGTTTCCACTGCCTTTTTATCCATACATAGTACAAGGTTAAATACTTCCTGGCACATAATTCTATCCCTCACTCTGGCCTAAACACGCCGAACCGTGTATCCTGCTCGCACGATTGCTTTTTCTAACTCCTCATTTGGGATGCTGCTTCCCAATTTTACCACTGCCTGACTCTTTCGAAGGTTCACTGTTGCGCTTACGTCGTCCATGGCATTCAATGCATTTTCTACACGTCTGCTGCAATTCTTGCAAGTCATCCCTTCTATAGAAATCACTTTAGTTTCCACTACATGTTCTATCTTCTTTTTCTTGATCTTTGGCATCTCATCTCCGCCACCGCAGCATCCGCCCTGGCCCTTCATATGCTTTGCGGAGCTTCGAACTCCGAAGAACACTGCCACTACCAGAATTACTAATACAATAATTGTTCCCATACTATTACGCCTCCATGCACTGATAAAATCTGCCATTTGCAGCTTGCTCGGATACTTGTTGACCGACACAGGATTTCGCCACCACATTCTTAATTCTCTGTCCCCTCATGTATCCACAGGCTTCCATTCCGGTCTGAATAATCTGATGCCATTGTCTTGCAGATAATTCCACTACCGATTCATCATCCAGCTGAATGGTACATGCTTCTTCCACATGGCATTCTTCCCCACATGCAATCTTGTACATATTATTTCTTTCAATTGCACCGATATCTTCTAACGTATTAATCATTCGATATACCGTGGCTGCCCCAATTCTGGAATTCTTCTTCGACGCGCGATAATAAATCTCTTTACAGCAGGAGCAATCCTCTTCCAGAATAATATCCAGGAGTAATTGGCGCTGCTTGGTAATACGGCATCCCTGTTCCTTCAATTTCTGAATAATATGATCTTTTTGCATTCTTGTTCTCTGATAATCCTGCATATGAACCTCTTTCTATATCATAAATACTGTTTATGCTTCATCTTGTAGTTAGTATACGCTAACCGTTATTAGAAGTCAATAACTTTTCAAAAATCATATTATATTAATTTCAAATCATATCCTACGAATTTCAATAATCATGTCATACGAATTTCAATAATCATATCATTCTAATTTCAAATCATATGATACAAATTTCAAATCGTATCCTACGCTTCTACATCACATCACACGATTTTTCATAAAATCCGAATCAAACACATGGATTACTGCCGGATAAAATATATGTTCTTCCTTTTGTATGAAATTATATATATTTTTCTTTTACCCGTATTTTACATGTGCATTTATTCTATATTTTTTGCATTAAAATACATTTTTTTGTAGATATTTAACATGATATCCTTTATAATAGGATTATAAAGGAAGTACATGTAACACAAGTGTTGGAAAGGAGTACAATTATGAAACAAAATAGTATGTTAGCCATGATCTTAGCTGGTGGGCGCGGCAGTCGACTCCACGAATTGACAAGCAAAGTTGCTAAACCAGCTGTATCCTATGGGGGAAAATACAAAATTATTGATTTTCCACTGAGCAATTGTGCCAACAGTGGTATTGATGTAGTTGGAGTTCTTACGCAGTATGAATCCGTTCTGCTAAACAGCTATGTGGCAAATGGTGGTTGTTGGGGACTTGACGCCAAAGACAGTGGTGTCTATGTCTTACCGCCACGTGAGAAAGCGGATACCAACCTCGATGTTTATCGTGGTACCGCTGATGCCATCTCTCAGAACATTGATTTTATTGATTCCTATGATCCAGAATATCTTCTGGTGTTATCAGGCGATCATATTTACAAAATGAATTATGCCAAAATGCTCGCTTATCACACCTCTCAGCAGGCAGATGCAACCATCGCAGTTATTGAGGTGCCAATGAAGGAAGCAAGCCGTTTCGGAATCATGAACACAAGCGAAGACGGAACCATCGTAGAATTCGAGGAAAAGCCGGAGCATCCTAAGAGCAATCTTGCTTCCATGGGTATCTATATTTTTTCCTGGAAGAGACTTCGTAAAATGCTTGTAGCAGATATGAAGGACCCGAATTCCAGCCATGATTTTGGAAAAGATATTATTCCTACTATGCTTGCAGACAAACGCAAGCTTGTAGCATACAAATTCAAAGGATACTGGAAAGATGTTGGTACCATTGATTCTCTCTGGGAAGCTAACATGGATTTATTAGACAAAAACAATGAATTGGATTTAAATGATCACACCTGGAAGATCTATACAGAAGATGTAACAGAGCCGCCTCAGTATCTTGGAAGCACCGCTGTTATCCGTAATGCAATCATCACCCAGGGCTGCATCATTCAAGGTGAAGTTCGCAATTCTGTTATCTTCACCAACTCAAGAATTGCCCCGAAAGCCAAAATTCTAGATAGCGTTCTTATGCCTGGCTCCTACATTGGAGAAGGTGCAACGATTACAAGAGCTATTATCGCAGATGGTGTACATATTGCTCCAAACGCGACAGTCGGTTCTGCAGACAGTGAACACATTCTTTTAGTGGCAGAGGATATAAAGGAGGACAATTAATATGTATAAAGCATTTGGCATCGTAAATAGTGCAAGACGTAATGTTTACGTAGATGGTTTACAGGATTATCGTCCAATTGGTGCATTTTCCTTCCTGGGAAGATACCGTGTCATCGATTTTCCAATTTCCAATCTCAGTAACAGTGATATAGAAAGAATTCAAGTGTATACCGGCAACCGCCCTCGTTCCCTTGTGGAGCACATCGGTACCGGCCGTCATTACAACATCAACTCCAAGAACGGAAAGCTTCAGATTCTGTTTCCGAATGATAACATCAACAATAACTACAACACGGATATTTGTACATATCTATATAATATGGAATTTATTGAGAAAATGCATTTTCCATATGTAGTAATTGTTCCAAGCTACATGATCTACAAAGTGGATTTTCGCAAGCTGCTGAATCAGCATGTAGAATCCGGCGCAGATATCACACTGCTCTATCATCATGTAGATAACGCCAATGAAGCTTACCTGCCTTGTAGATATTTAAACCTAAATAATCAAAAGGGAGTTACCTCTCTTTCACCAAATATTGGCACCGCCAAGAACCGGGACATTTTCATGGATACCTATATTATGTCCAAGGATCTCTTTGTGGAACTGGTTCACAAAGCAAAGCACGAGTCATCCAAGTACATGCTGTCCGATATTGTGAATCTATCCTGTGAGACCTTAGATGTCAGGGGCGTTGCCCACCACGGCTTCTTCGCCTCCATTACCGATTTCAAGAGCTACTTTGAGGCAAATATGGCATTGCTGGATAATCCACCAGCTGCTGACAATCTGTTCCAGGATGACTGGCCAATCTACACCAGAACCAATGATTCCGCTCCTACTCAATACTATGAGGACGCGGACGTTAGCAAATGCGCGGTTGCCAACGGTTGTCATATCGAAGGCAAGATATTTAATTCCGTTATTGGTCGAGGCTGTACCATTGAAAAAGGCGCTGTTGTTGAGAACAGTATCGTTCTAGCCGGCACCACCATCACAGAGAATACCCATGTGGCATATCAAGTCATCGACAAAAACGCCAAACTTGTTCATATGAAAGAAATCATTAGTACCGCTGCCGATCCTGGATATGTGAGAAAGAATGATAAGTTATAAAAGAATATGACTTGTAAAAGTATGAAAGTCTGAAAACTTGTTACATACTCTTCTATCAAACAAAATGAGTGCCACTGGCACTCATTTTGCACACTATATCAAAAAGATGTGGTTTCCCAAGAAGTCACATCTTTTTCTTATTTATCATTTGGTTATCAATTGTTGCTAATGCAGGCAATCTTACTCCGATACATCACTTCGAAACTGTTTGAACACGCAAATTAACAAGGGCATAATACAACATCACCAGTCCCGCACTCAATAATGCGCCGCCAACAATATCGGTAAACCAATGTACTCCTGAAATCAATCTTCCAATCACCATAAAAGTCGTAAACACTAATATTAGAATAGCAAGGCATTTTCCTAGGCTATGGGTTTTCACACGTTCATTCAGTTGCATCAGAGCTGTAGGCATGACACACATTACCATAAGCGTTGTTGAAGATGGGTAAGATGCTTCTAAAGAGCCATCTATCAATATTGGTCTATAATTAATCACAAAGATTTCAAACGCCACATACGCCATCAGCACAATTACGTAAAAACCACCAAGTACTAAAATATCAACGTCTACTTTCAGTAAACTACGTCTTTTGATCAGCTGAACAAGACCTAGTAATGCAAATCCCAGCACGATAAAAATTGGTACGAAGCCCAGCCAGTCTGTAATGTTATAAAGTAACATATGCACACCTGTCAGCTCATGGAACCATCCATTTAAAGTTGCAAATCCCACTTTGGAATTTTTACGGTCCAATTGCTTGTACATCCACATACTGTATTGCCATTGTCCATAATAGAAACAAGAGCAATAAACTTCCTGCTACAATAAAATTAGTTTTCGTTCTTCTCTTCATCTTTTATCCATCCTTATTTTTTGTATTTGGCTTTCGCCTAAACACAATGTAATGGATGGAATGAAATCGGAAAAGAATTGCTGCGTCACATGGACGATACGATTCGTATCATGTCCATTTTATCAGCATTAGCGCCTTTATTACCAAAAACAAAAAAGTGAACATTGCCGCATATGGTTCAAGACTTACACAAAAAAACAATGCACCGATTGTGCTTATTCCCAAGGATATTCTTCCCTTCATTTTCAGCCAACCTGTTGCCGCACAGTTCTGAAGTGCTAATGTCACAATCCCACAAAGAATCAATCCAAAAACAATGATATAGTATGGAATAACAATGTAGCCTGGAGCTTCCTTCAATGCTAATAAAGGTATTGCTTCGATCACATCCCCTTCCTTGTGTGCAAAAATTGGCAAAAATAGAAAAGAAGCAATTGAGCAATCCAATAATCCAAATACAATATCCTGGATATGATGAATTTGACGTTTATTATCCGCTTGTGCCATTGTAAGTATCTCTTCATTAGAGAGTAAATCATCTAAAGAAATCGCAAAGAATTTCGCAATTTCCTTCAATGAATCAATACTTGGATAGCCTCTTCCAGATTCCCATTTGGATATTGCTGTTCTTGAAACATATAATTGTTCTGCCAGCTGCTCCTGTGTTAAATCTCGACTTTTTCTTAGTTCCTGCAGCTTCTCATTGAATTCCATGTTGCCAATCCCCCTATATTTTAAGCTCCCATTACATTTTCCATTTTGCCCACCTTGCTTAGAGCTCTATTTTGTAATATAGATAATCGCCTGAGAAAGCGCAATCTGAATCATTCACCTTACGATCATAAAGCTGAAATCCGACGCTTTCATAGTTCCTGGGAGCGATCAAATTACTGTTGGTCCATACTCTGATTTCTTTCAAATCATCATATTCCTTGATTCTGTTCACAGCTTCCTGAAGCTGTCTTTTTCCATATCCATTTCCTTTATATGCTGTCCGTATTCCATTATGACCTATCTCAACATATTCAGGGCGATTTCTAGGGTCCCAGCAAATAAATCCAATGGGTTTTCCTTCTATGCAGGTCACAAAGCCATATTTGTCTGCAATTTCAGGGTTTTCAAAGAAGAAGTCGTCTGATTCTCTCCAATTCTCATCCCAGCATTTTTGACATCTTTCATCAAATGAATATGCATCCACTAAAAGCTCATACATGATTCCCCTATTAAAATCCGTAAATTTTCGAAATTCCAGTCCCATCTTTGCCCCTCGCTCTTTACCTTCTTGACGTCTTTATCCTTGTTTTCATATTCTTGGAAGCTTTATCCTAGTTCCTGCACTCTTGATGTCGTTGCTCCATGAATTTTCTTACTGCTTCTGTTTCCAAACCATCAAACGCAAATCCCAGATTATCAGCCACATACTCTGCTAGCTCAGCAAAATAATCATAGAAAACGAATAGCTTTTTCCACATATCCGCATACTCTCCATTTGCAAAAATGCTTGCAAAACGTTTCATCTCTTCCTCTGACAAGTATTTTTTCAAGTATTTCGAATTGGCACCTGTACTCACAGAAAATTGATTTTCTATTCCTACCTTCCAATTTATCATCTTCATGAACATATCCATCATGTATACATCCATAATGCGTTTTGCATAATAAAGCTCTTTACGGCATAATCCCTTGGTTGCATAATTACTTAACCATCGAAATTCATTACAAGTATTGAAATACTCAAATTCTCCAGGCTTTTTAATTAGAAACGTGCCTGAGGATTCGATATTCTTCAATTCTGTATAATTATCCTTGTTCAGTAAAACCACTCGTGGTTCTGCAAAGTTTGTTTGCTCGCTAATCTTGCTAATGTCAATCACTGTAAGATCAATTCTGTTTCCATCCTTATACTGTGTTAAAAATGCATAGTTTTCTTTTCCATCATAATCATATGGTGACCTATACCAGTCATCTGGCCGCTGAAGAATCAATATCTCTCCAAAGCGTTTCATATAATCCCTATCATTTGTGAATTCACGAATGTCTGTCACAAATATTGTAATATCAAAATCAGAATACTTATCATGCACAGCTCCACTTGTACTACGAGATCCTTCCATTGTCATTGCGCGAATACGTTCGTCTTCTTTTGCATTTTCCATAATTAGATTCATCATTTCATCATATGATTTCATTTTCGTATTCCTTTACATTTTTCTCCATAAGATGAGATATCTTACTACTATTTTTCTCCCTTTCCATTGGGATTATATGATGGACTCCAATTCAAACAGATTGTGAATGGTATATGTAGGTATCAGCAGACTGTCATTTGGCACATTCTTCGGATTATACCAGCAGGTATCAATTCCAATATTATGCCCTCCCTGTATATCGCTCGTTAATGAGTCTCCAATCACAATTACTTGCTCCAAATCAGTGATATTCATTGCATCAATTACGTTCTCAAAGAATTTTCTATTCGGCTTCTCAAATCCCACAATTTCTGAGACAAATACATTGTCTACGATATCATTTAACCCTGTTTGCTCTAATTTTTTCTTTTGAGCGATTGTTGTTCCGTTCGTCACGATTGCAATTTTGCATGTCTTCTTTTGCTTTTTCAGAATACTTATTGCGTCATCCTGAAAGACAATGGTATCACCTAATGAAAGCTGATACTCTTTATTGAATGCTTCCGCAATGCCTGAATCTATTCCTTCTTGTGTAAAAAACTCTTCAAATCTTTTCACAAGAATCTGATCTTTTTTCATTTCTCCGCGTTCAAGCATCTGCCAATATTTTTTATTAATTTCAGAATAACTTGCAAGCATCTCTTCTGAGCATTTTCCCAAATGGAACCTATCAAACAAGCTCTTAATAGCAGCTTTTTCCGCTGCTTCAAAATCAAGAATTGTACCATCAAGATCCCATAAAACATATTTGTATTTCGACATTGTTCACCTTTTCTACATCCAAACTACCATAAAATCAATTTATTGTTGCAGTTTTGCATCAGCTTTTGCCTGGAATTTTTCTTCAAAAATAACAAAACGTTCATGCTCTCCTTCTCCAATCAAGCCGCATTCATCAAATGCTTTTACAGAAAAAGTCAATGCTCTTCCATCAACCTTAATCAGTTCTGTCTCACAAGTCACTTTCATTCCAACTGGTGTCGCTGCCACATGTTTCACATTAAGAGCAGTTCCTACTGTGCCACTTCCTTCTTCTAATTCACTTTGAACGCTTTCAAATGCTGTATGCTCCATAAGGGCAATCATTGCTGGTGTTGCAAATACATCCATTGCCCCACTGCACATTGCTTTTGCGGTATTTTCCTTTGTAACGACAAGTTCTTTCTTCCCTTTTATTCCTACTTCTAGCATAATGTATATCCTCCTAAGTATTTGATTATTTATCTATTATTAACATTACAAGTATATATGACTTTTACCAATTTCTCAATACTTGCATTGAGTCCTTGATATTCATGCGTTGCTTCCTTAATATTCATTCATACTTTCATTGAGTCCTTGATATTCATACATTACTTTCTCAGATGCTTCTGCATTACTCCCTTGATACTTTGGCATTACTCCCTTGATACTTTGGCATTACTTCCTTGATACTTTGGCATTACTTCCTTGATACTTTGGCATTGCTTCCTCGTTATTTTGCAAATACTCCTAATTTAATGATATATGCAAAAAATCTCCATATTTCAGGTCATATTTGAAGTGCTATTTTGCAAATATTCCTGGTTTGATGATATATGCAAAAAAATCCTGAGATTTTTTGCATATATGTGCTAATAGAGCTATGTTGCAAAATAATGCTTCGTAACTGACTTAAAAATCGCTATTATTTTGCAAATATCGGACATATAGGAATATTTGCAAAAACTTCAACTGTATAATGTACCCTATGATAATGGCTATACAATGGACACGGAGAAATTTCTTTTATACTAAATTTTTTGGGTGAACCTTTTCATAGGCACACGTGTTGATGACCTATTATAATGCCCCATGCATTAGACATGAAAGGATTCGATTATCTCCAAAGTTTTGGGGAACCCATTCACCGGACACAAATGAATTCGGCTCCTATCCCAGTCCCCCAGCAAGCAATAACTATATAGCTTTATAGCTTTCTATGCTTCTATGCTTTCTATGCTTCTATGCTTCTATGCTTTCTATGCTTCTATGCTTTCTAAGTTTGTGATGTATTTGATAAAATTGGTCTCCTACATCACATTTTTCTGAAATTCAGTGCTATATTTTCTGTTATGTCAACTTTTTTGTGATGTATATAAAAAAATCAGATAATCACATCACAGAAATCAATGAATTCTGTGATGTGGAGAGCTAGTTTTTTTGTATACCTCACACCAAATGAAATAAACACCCTTCCAAGATGAAATATACGTCATCTTTGCAATGATATGTGATGTAATAGCAATTTTTTTTCAAATACCTCACAAAACACAGCAAGAAGGGACAGGGGATTTATGCTTTGGGGACAATGACAATCCAATAGTAAGACAAATCATCACAAATCACAGATTTTTACACCTAAAAATCCATATTTCAAATAGCTAATCAATCATTTTTCATTAATCTAACAATTCTTCATATCAATCTGACAATTCTTTACATTAATCTGACAATTCTTCATATTCTAAGCTCAGCTTCGATAATCCGACAGTTTATAAACTTTTAACATTTCCACAAATGCCCATTTTATCTGCATTTGCGCATTCTTGTTAGCACTCATGTAAAAAGAGTGCTAGTTTTCTATTGACTTTTTAATCATTAGGTAATATCATTTTTTCTAGAGTGAAAAAACTAATAAACATTTATATAACAAAGGAGTTGTTGACATGAGTAACAAACATGGAAATCTTTCAATTGACAGCGATAATCTTTTCCCGATTATCAAGAAATGGTTGTATTCTGACCATGACATTTTCTACCGTGAGTTAATCTCAAACGGATGCGATGCAATCACCAAATTATCCAAATTAGATATGATGGGTGAGTACTCTCTTCCAGCTGATTACAAAGCAAAGATTCAGGTTATTGTGAATCCAGAAGACAAGACATTAAAGTTCATCGATAATGGTCTTGGTATGACTGCTGACGAAGTAGAAGAATATATCAATCAGATTGCATTTTCTGGTGCTACGGACTTCATTGAAAAATACAAAGACAAAGCAAATGACGACCAGATCATCGGACACTTTGGTTTAGGCTTCTACTCTGCTTTCATGGTAGCAGATCAAGTAACCATCGATACACTTTCTTATAAAGAAGGCGCAACCCCAGTTCATTGGTCATGCGATGGTGGAACTGAATATGATATGGAAGAAGGCACCAAAGATTCTGTTGGTACCGAGATTACCTTATTCTTAAATGAGGATTGCTTGGAATTCGCCAACGAGTACCGTGCACGTGAGGTCATCCAGAAATACTGTTCTTTCATGCCTACCGAGATTTATCTTTCAAAAGCCAATGCGCCTGAAGAATATGAGACCATCGACAAAGAGGACAAACTTGATACAGATACTGTAATCGAGGAAATTCATGAAGAGGCCAAAACAGAAGAAAAAGAAAATGAAAACGGAGAAAAAGAAGTCGTAGAAGTATCTCCTGCAAAGGACCGTTTAAAAATTGTAAAACGTCCAGTTGCATTAAATGATACAAAGCCACTTTGGACCAAAACTCCAAGTGAATGTACCGATGACGAGTACAAAGACTTCTACCGCAAAGTATTCCTAGATTATAAAGAGCCTTTATTCTGGATTCACCTGAACATGGATTATCCATTTAACTTAAAGGGTATCTTATACTTCCCTAAGATCAATACAGAGTACGATTCCATTGAGGGAACCATCAAATTATATAACAACCAGGTATTCATTGCCGATAACATCAAAGAAGTTATTCCAGAATTCTTAATGCTGTTAAAAGGTGTTATCGATTGTCCTGATCTTCCACTTAACGTATCACGTAGCGCACTTCAGAATGACGGATTTGTTAAGAAAATCTCTGAATACATCTCTAAGAAAGTTGCTGATAAGCTTGTTGGAATGTGCAAAACAGAGAAAGAAAGCTACGAGAAATACTGGGATGATATCAGCCCATTCATCAAATATGGCTGCTTAAAGGATGATAAATTCTGCGAAAAGATGAACGATTACATCTTATTCAAAGACATCAACGACAAATACCAGACTCTCCCAGAACTCTTAAAGCCAGTAGAATCCAGTGATGACGCTGACAAGAAAGAGGAAGCTAAGGTAGAGGTAGAAAATGCAGACGGCACTTCCGCAACTGATAATGATGAGGATAAAGATAAGGAATCCAAAGATGAGCGCTCAATCATCTACTATGTAACAGACAAGACTCAGCAGGGTCAGTACATTAATCTGTTCAAAGAGCAGGGAATGAACGCAGTTATCTTAGATCACAACATTGATACTTCTTTCATCACTCAGTTAGAGCAGAAAAATGAGAATTACAAATTCATGCGTATCGATGCTGATTTAACAGAATCCTTGAAATCCGATTCCGCTGAAGACTTTACAGAAGCTACTACCAATCTTTCTGAAGTATTCAAAAAAGCATTAAACAACGACAAGCTCAATGTAAAAGTAGAATCCTTAAAGAATGACGGTGTTGCATCCGTAATCACCCTTTCAGAAGAAGGACGTCGTATGCAGGATATGATGAAAATGTACGCTATGGGCGGTATGGGTGGAATGGACCCTAATATGTTCGCAGCAGACCTTACATTAACACTGAATACAAACAATGAACTTGTAAAATACATCTTAAACAATAAAGATTCCGAGAACGTTCCAATGTTCTGCGAACAGCTCTATGATCTTGCTCTTTTGTCCAACCAGCCATTATCGGTAGACGCAATGAGCAAATTTGTAAAACGAAGCAACGACATCATGTTACTTCTTACCAAATAAAGATATCTTAGGGATTAACAAAATGAGTGCCACTGGCACTCATTTTTGTACGCTAAGGTGAAGAAAAACAGGATTCATCAAGTTTTTGACTTGGTCAATCCTGTTTTTCTTCTTTGTTATTCCATACTATCAATTACTTTCTTCATTGTAGCAGTTGAAACTTGACCAGATAACTTATATTGTATTCCGCCTGCTACAAAAACAGCAATTCGCTTCGCATACTCTGGTGAATTCGTTTCCCCCGTTGTACAAAGAATATTTACTTTATACCCCTGTGCTGAAATATAATCAGTTTCATATTGATAATAGCCAAGATATTCATCGTTCAACCCTCTCTGGGCCTGTTCATCAGTTAGTACAAGTTGTAATTCCAAATTAATTGGTGAATAGAATTCTTCTCCATGTTCATATTCCATAATATGTTCTTCATTGTTCCAACTAATATTCTTGGTGTCTCCCTGTATATAATTCTGTACTTTTATCTGAATCCAATCATCATCCCCATATACTTCGATTTGCTGATTTTTTATTTGTTCTTCCTTACCTGGATTCAGCAATTTAATATTCAACACTTTTTGAAGGGACGAATAAGATGTCATTTTTGTCTCGTACATATCATCTTTTTTTTCTAGATTAGAGGTGTCGACTTTAACAATTTGAACAGGATCCATTGATGGTAATTCTTTCTTATTCACTTTCATACTATTGAATATCTGTGATGCTCCTAATACCGTAGTTGTACCAAGTATCAATAGAATGCCTACCAACGCCACTGTTTTGATTCCAATTCTCTTTGATTTTTTATTTTTTTCATTCACTTTATTCATAATATTTTTCTTGCGATAATCAGAGAATTTTATTTCTCTCATTTCAGTATCAATTTGATCTCTGGAATTTATTTTAATTAATTACTATTGTTTTCTTAGTTGATTCCTGAAATGTATCGTTTGCCCTTTCTTTTTCGAGAATTCCTTCCTCGGAAAAATGTCTTACTTGATAGAACTGTTGAGCTGCCTGACTATAGCTAATAATGCAGCTTTCTCCATTCTGTGCTATAAAATCATAATTCACTATTCCATTCTTAACCATACCATCATTTGACGTAGCATATATGATTTTGGAAGACTTCCAAGTCTCATTATTATTCAGAAATCTGGTTGCCATTTGCTCTGCCTCTACGTATCTATCTTTATACATTGTTTCATCTGGTTGCATATTGTTAGAATAATTCTCAGAATCATTGGTTTTTTCAATACTTCCAACCATTCCTTTTTGCAGATCAACTGCCACAGAGTATTTCTCTCCAGTTGAATTGTTTACAAAGAAAATGTAATCTGACGAAAAAGCTTCAACCCCATCCGTACTTTGCTGATAGTCAATTTGTGTATCCAAATGATTTATATCAGCATCAAATAATACTACCAACATGTTTTTGGCCGCTTCCACAGCATTTTCCTGTGTAATTTCTTCTAATTCATTCGTATTATATGCTTCTTGCTTCTGTTGAGAATTCAAAGCATTATCTCTAATGTTATAGAAGTCGATCAGCTCTAGCAAATCCTCATCAGTCAAAGTGCTTTCTGGTAAATAAAAGGTACTGCTGCTTGGCATAAAGCAAATTCTAGATGAAATGATTTCATTGGTATCACTGATTTCCAACATTTCTTGATTTGGATACACGCCCTTCATCTTATAGTCTTCTGCCAATTCATCCATCCTGTTTTTTTCTTGTTCCGTTAACTTTCTTGAAAAAGAATCAGCAGATGCCGTTGATTCATTCAACGTTTCTAAGTAATGTTCCTTTTCTGTATCAGATATTTGTTCCATTCTACTCTGGGCATAATTCATTGCAGCATGTACTCCAACACCACTCACAGTTAAGATGCACGCACAAACACACGCAATTGCAACTTTCCTATATATATATTCTTTTCTTTTGGGCAAATCATGTTTTTTCCCTTCATTAATTGCCAGCAAAATACGATTATTATAGGACCTTGACGTATTAATTTCTTGTTTTTTAGCAAAATCTCTAATTTGCTTATCTATTGCAATATCTCTTTTATTCATTTTCTATCCCTTCCCAACTATTCAATAATGTGTAATAATTTTTCTCTGGCTCTTGAGAGTCTTGATTTCACAGTTCCATCTGGAATCCTTAGCATTTTTCCGATTTCTTTCACACTAAACTGCTCATAATAGTACAATACAACTACTTCTCGGAATTCTTCATCCAACTCCATCACGGTTGTCCACATCTCATCACTCTCAAATGCTACCACCTGCTCATATTGATTTTCATCTTCAGTAAGAATAAATCTATGTGACTGTGCAACAATTCTCTTTGAAGTATTCACTAATATCTGCATCAACCAGGATTTTGCACTTGCAGGTTTTTTAATCTGATCTCTTTTTTCAAATGCACGTACAATTGCTTCACTGACCGCATCCTGAGCATCTGCATCACTTCTCACAATTGAAAATGCAAGTCGATACATACTATCTTTATTATTCATTACAATATCTGATAATTCTTCTTGAGTTATTCTCTGCATTTGAATCCACCTTGCTATTTTGTAAACTGTTTACATATATAAGATAAATTGGAACTGCTTTTGGTTCCCAAAAAAGCAAAAAAAAAATTGGGACGGGGTATTTCTCGTTTCGGGACGGGGTTTTAATGAAAAAACCCCGTCCCGAAACGAGAAATACCCCGTCCCAATTTAATTAATTTTCTTTTCGCTTCATAAGATAATTCACCAGCAACGCCATCACAATTCCAATGACGATTCCCGCAATCACATCTGTTGGAAAATGCACAAAATTGTATAATCTTGAAAATGCAATAAATGCAGCAAGTATCACTGCCGGAATTCCAATCTTCCTATCATTGCAAAGCATTGCTACAGAAGCTGTGAATCCGTTCATGCTGTGACCGGATGGGAAGGAATAATCCCATGGGCTCTTCACGAGCAGCTGAACGCTTGGATGAATCCAGCAAGGCCGGTCTCTGGCTATGAGGTTCTTTAAGATCAGATTGCCAACAATGTAGCACAAAGCCATAGAAAGCATCATCTGGAATCCACATTTTCGGTATTTCTTTGGAATCAAAAGGATCACAGATAAAACGATCCAGAAAATTCCGGCATTGCCAAGGGTCGATAATGCGACCATGATTTTATCTAAAATCGGGGTGTGAATGTTCTGTATTGCATAAAGTATATCAAATTCCCAGCTCATAACAAACGCCTCCTTAATTTATCAACTATGATTCTGACTTGGTAAAGTAACTGTCATATGTAGAGAAGAATGTTTTCGTGGTAATTGCTTCACTATCATTAATCTCAATGGAATCCCAAAGCTTCTCGTTCAGCTCATTCTTTGCATTTTCCAAATATTCTGCATACACATCATCAAACTGTTCTTTTTCTCTTTGAATCAAAATGGTTGCTTTGTTGTCCTGGGTCAGCTCCTGTTCGAATTGGTTCAGGCATTTGATGAAGTAGTATCCGTCCTCTGCTGTAATCATGAAAGACTCACCACCATTGTCCAGATTGAATGCCACATCCTCCACTGCTTTTGGATAAACGCCTCTTGCCACCGTAGTTTCCACCGGAGTTTTCTCATTATAGCTGGCAGCAACTGTCTCAAAGTCTTCTCCAGCCTGAAGTTTCTCATTCACCGCATCTGCTGTATTCTGATTGGCAACATAGATCTGCTGTACACGAATCACTCGGGCTTCGTCATCACTCACCTCTTCATCAATTCCTTCGGTAAGCGTCTGGTACAGCTTCTCCGCCAATGCATAATGGGAATAAAAATCTTCAATGTCTGCCTTACGAACTCCCATGTAATCAATTTCATCTTCTGACAAAGAATCGTAATACTCCGATGCAGCTTTGGATACAAGCTCTTTCTCATCCTTGGATAATGTAATCTCATGCTCCTCTGCCAGAAGATCCATGCAGACGATTCTGGTAAGCTCAGAGATTGTAACGTCCTTCACATAATCAGGAAGTGATTGACCCTTGAAATCGTAATCCCACAGATCCACGCCATAGACATCACCATACAAATTCTTAAAATTGCAAAAATATAGTTTTGCTTCCTGTATACTGCAGGACTTATCGTTGATTGAAAACACAGTTTTACTGTTCATTGTCGCTGTGCTCATTACAAATTCTGTATTACCAATCTGGCATCCGGTAAGAGAGCCAGCTGTCAAAGCCAGCGCAAGTATTCCTGCTATGATTCTCTTCTTCATGCTTATGCTTCCATTTTCTTTAAGATACTTCTTGCAACTGAGATTCCGTTGGCAGATGCCTGCTGAAGACCTCTTGTAACAGAAGCTCCATCTCCGATTGCCCGAAGTCCATCTACACTTGTCTCAAAATCTTTATTTACAACTACCTTATTGGAATAGAATTTCACCTCTACGCCATAGAGAAGTGTCTCGTCGCTGGCAATTCCTGGTGTAACCTTATCCAGTGCCATAATCATCTCTTCGATATCCACCATAATACGATGTGGGAATACCAAAGACAAATCTCCTGGTACTGCATCCTTCAATGTAGGAATCAGGTTATTTCTGCAAAGACGCTCTTCTGTTGTACGACGTCCACGCTTGAAATCGCCGAAGGTCTGTACCAGAATTCTTCCATCACAAAGCATATTAGACAGCTGTGCAATCTGTTTACCATATTCGATTGGTGTCTTAAATGGTTTGGTAAAATTCTTAGATACCAAAAGTGCAAAGTTGGTATTATTGGTCTTCATATCCTTGGATTTGTAAGCATGACCATTTACAACTGCAAGACCATTATCATAGTACTCGGTTGCCACTTCTCCAGATGGGTTGGTACAGAAGGTACGCACCTTGTCATCGAAGGTTGGTGTATGATATACAAGCTTTGCTTCATACAGGTTCTTATTTAGAAAATCCATAACCTCGTCACGAACCTCTACTCGAACACCGATATCCACAGTTCCAACCTGAGTCTCAATTCCGTGACCTTCACAAATGTGAGCGAACCAGTCTGCTCCCTCACGGCCAACTGCTGAGATGATCTCATTGGAATAAATAGTCTCATCCTTGTCTGTCACTATGGCTTTTGCCTGATTGTCTTCAATTACAATATCTTTTACCATGGTATTGAAGCGCATCTCTACGCCAGTATCCAGCAGATGCTGCTGAAGTCTTGCATAGATCTTATAGCCCTCCTCTGTACCCAGGTGGCGAATTGGGCATTCGATCAATTTCAGGTTTGCATTGATTGCTTTACGGCGAATCTCACGAATCTCTTTCTCTTTATCCACACCATATACATTGGTGTCTGCACCGAATTTCAAATAAATATTATCGGATTCATGGAGAAGCTCTACAGTCTCTTCATATCCAAGAATCTCAGGGAGATTGCCTCCCACGTCTGGTGAAAGGGATAATTTTCCATCAGAAAATGCACCAGCTCCTGCAAAACCAGTGGTAATGGAGCATGGTTTACACCCTACACAGGTCTTAGTCTTTCTTTTTGGACACTGACGATCCTCAATTCTTCTTCCTTTTTCGATGATAAGGACCTTTAAATCCGGTCTTTTCTCCATCAATTCATACGCGCAGAAAGCCCCGGAAGGTCCTGCTCCAATGATAACTACATCATATTTATTCATCTTTTATCCTCACTATCCTTCAACAATCAGATAACGGCCGTTTGATAATTCAAACACTTCGCTCTGATCCTTCAAATCTTCTTCTGTCATACCAGAAATATCTGTTCCAGCTTCCTCAAAGTAATCTCTCACCTCTTTGATACTGTCGCAGACCGTTGCCATACAATCTTCTAAAAATGCTTCGGCCTCCTCAAGATTATCTGCAACGTTTTCTGAAAAAAGCTGACTCTGTTTCTCTAAAAATACCTGTAATACTTCCTCATCATATTCGTACATATATAATCCTCCTAACGTTATTTGTTTTCATAGAAAATAGATTTCGCGTTCCAAAGCCTATACATTTTACCATAAATATAAATGAATTCCAATACTAAGAAGTTCTTGATATAGCCTTCCCACTGGAAGTCCTACCACATTGTTATAGTCGCCTTTGATCTCCTTAATATAAATCGCGCATTTTCCTTGAATTCCATAGCTTCCCGCCTTATCCATCGGTTCCCCGCTTGCCACGTAACGGTCGATTTCTTCCTCTGTCATGGGGTACATGGTAACATCTGTTTTCTCGTAAAACACATGCTCTCCGGTTCGCCCAGATTTATCAATGAGAACACAGGCCACCCCTGTATATACACTATGTGTTTTCCCGGAAAGCATTCGAAGAGTCGCCTTTGCATCTGCTTCATCCTTCGGCTTACCAAGGATATGTCCGTCGTAGGCAACCACTGTGTCTGCCCCGATGACAAGTATATCCTGTGGCGTCGTAAGCTCCCTATTCTTCTCATTATAGGCTAACACCATGGCGCCGACCTCTTCGGCCTTCTGTTTGGACAGCTCCATGACCACCTCTTCTGGTACGGACGAGGTGATAATCTCTTCTCCCTTCGCTGGGCACACCTCAAATTCAATTCCAATCTGCTCTAATAATTCTTTTCTCCGAGGCGATCCCGAAGCTAATATAATCTGGCTCATACTCGTATTACCTCCTGCAGCCGGAATGAATAAATCAAGCATTCCTCTGCGCTTTTCTCGTTGTTGTCTGCGGAAAATACACGGGACAGTGCATTGGCATACAGCTCCAGCTGGGTCTTATACCGAAGCACAAGCTCCTGGCCTTCCTTCACATGATCCGTCTTGTAGTCTAACAGAATAATCCGATTCTCCTCTAGCCAGAACACATCGATAATCCCCTGCAGTAAAACGCCGTTGTAATCCATCACGAATGGCTTCTCCCGAAATAGATTGCCAAGCTCCTGTGCTTTTCCCATTCGATAAGCCACATCGCTTCTCACAAAGGAAGCAATCATAGATGGAAGCACAAGCTCTGCCATGTCTTGTGTAATCTTTCCCTTTTCCAGCATCCGCGTAAGCTGATTCTCCACGAATTCTGCTACCGCTTCCTCATCCTGTCTGTCAAGCTGACAAATTGCTGCGAAGTCTAAGCATTCCATCACCCGATGCACCGCAGTTCCTCGAAGAGCTCCCTGATTCGCCTGAACGCCAGAAAATGCATTCTGTGCCTTCGACTTGCCACGCTCTGACTTGCAATTCTCTGCCTTGCCGCTTTCTGACTTGCCACGCTCCGTCTTGCTGCCTGCTTCTGCTGCTAAATCTCCTTCTACATTCATTTTCTCTTCAAGAGATCTCATGAATTCCGGAATATATGGTTCTTTCTCAATCTGCAGGAATTCTGGTGTTTCAATGCCTTCCTCTGTCCGTTCATACTGCTGCACCATGGAATCATGCTTTAGCTCTGATACCGAATACTTACTTTTTTGTCCAGCTTCACCCTGATAAGGGTATTCATATTGAAAGCTGCTCTCAATCTCTTCTACCAGCTGATTGGCAGCATTTCGAATCTTCGCCAGCACCTCTTCTTGTTCTAATCGAAGGCTGGCTGCAGCCTGCGCTTCCTCCACCACAAGCTCCATTGGGCTGACAAAATTGATATCATATTTGCCCGGATAGGATAGCGCCGCTGGGATAATCCACTCCATATAGCTTTTTGCACTTGCACGCTGGACAAAAGACAACGCCTGACCTGGAAGAGAGGCTCCTACGTATTTTCCAAGAGTCTTTGCTGCATCCTTCACAGTTCCTGTAAGAATCAGCTTTTCTTTGGCACGGGTCAGTGCAACATAGAGCACACGAAGCTCTTCCCCGAGATTCTCCCGGTTCATACGATTCGCAATCTCTTCTCTTAGAATACAAGCACGCTTAATTCTAGGACTTGCCTGCATCTCATTCAAACCAAGTCCCAGATCGGGATGTACCACCATGGTCTCTCTTACATCCATCTGATTGAAACCCTTATTGATTCCAGATACAAACACCACTGGGAATTCCAAGCCCTTACTCTTATGAATGGTCATAATGTGGACCACATCTTCATTCTCACCAATCACATCCGCTTCCCCGAAATCCACATCATATTTCTGAAGCTGATCGATGTAGCGCACAAAGTGAAACAAGCCTTTGTAGCTGGTATTTTCATAGGCAATTGCCTTTTCTAATAACATAGCTAAGTTTGCTGCACGCTTCTCCCCTGCCGGAAGAGCCGCCACATAATTCCCGTATCCTGTTGTATCCAGTATTTGCTGAATCAATTCATGAATCGGGGTATCTTCCACCAGCTTTCGTAGAGAAGTATAAGTCTTCCAGAATTCCTGCAGCTTTCCATCCTGGGCTTTTCTGCAGCTTGCGATTGCCGCTGCCGCAAAGGATAACTTTGGATAGTTTACATGGATTTCTGCAAGCTCCTCATTATCAAGACCTGCCATGGGAGATCTCAGAACTGCCGCCATGGGAATATCCTGATATGGATTGTCCAGAATCTTCAACATGCTAAGCACAGTCTGAACTTCCATCGCTGAAAAATATCCAGTTGAGGACTCCACATGTGCTGGGATTCCACTCTGCTCTAATACCTGTGCGAAATCAGTGCCCCAGCCCCGTAAGCTTCGGAAGAGAATCACAATGTCGGAATATCTCATTGGCCGAAGCTCTCTGGTCTTCTTGTCGGTTACCATCTGCGTTTTCATCATTCTGCGGATTTTATCGGCTACGAGTCTGGCTTCCACCTGCTTCGTATTTAGGTCTTCCATATCGGAAAGCATCTCATCCTGGGTATCCAAAAGAAGAATCTCCGCCTCCATATCACTGGCCTCGGGGTACTGGGCTCCACAATACAATGCCGCATCACTATCATATGCAACATTGCCTAGATCCGTCTGCATAATCTTATAGAAAATGTCATTGACCGCATCTACCACTTCTCTACGGCTTCGGAAGTTCTGATGTAGGTCGATTCGCTGCTGCTTGCTCTCCTCCACGTCATAGGCGATGTATTTTCCCATAAAAAGCTCTGGTCTTGCAAGACGGAAGCGGTAAATACTCTGCTTTACATCGCCAACCATGAACATGTTGTATTCGCCCCGCTGCATTCTCGAGATGGCGCACATAATCTCTTCCTGTACCTGGTTACTATCCTGATATTCATCGATCATGATTTCCTCGAAGCTGGCCTGAAATTCTTCTGCGGTGGCACGTGCTTCCTTGGTATGTTCATCCACAAGAATATTTAAAGCATAGTGCTCCACATCGCTGAAATCCACGATTTGCTTCTCACTTTTCTTCTGTTCAAGAAGCGACACATATTCCAGCGTCAAACGCACCAGCTCTTCCACCATCGGCTTCATGCGTCCAAGCTGTTCCACCAGCGCCTCCGGAGTCATTCCGAAATACCTTTTCTTTAATTCCGCAATGGAACTCTTCACCTGCTTCCGTTCTTCCTGAACTCGTTCCTTCTTCGCTCCATCCCCTGTGAAATTGCGGATTGGTTTCAGGTTTCCCATGGCACACTGTTCTAAGAACTGCCCCATAGCAACATAATCCTGGGCTTCCTCCACCTTATCCAATAAAGCAATATCCTGCTCTAAGTTCTCGAAATAATTGGTGGGTCCATCCTCTGCAAGTGCGAGAGGCTTCAATGCTTCCAGCCTTCTTTTTCCATCCGCAAGAATTGCTCTTACATACTCTGTAGTCTCGCGGATTACCTCGGTCTGAAGAAGCTCCTTCTCGTCCTTCACCTGATAGGATTCCACAAGCTTTGCAATCCATTCCTTTGGCCATGGATTACTTGCAGAAAGCTTATAGATTTTGGTGACCATATCCTTTACAGCCTGATCACTTCGTTTTCCAGAATACGCGTCTATTAATTGTAAAAATGCTTCATTGTCTGGCTTGCTATAGTTTTTCTCAAACAGCTCATCTAACACATCCAGCTCCAGCAGCTGAATCTCACCGGTATCTGCAATTCGAAAATTCGGATCCAGATTAATCTCCTGAAAATGGTTGCGCACCACAAATAAACAGAAGCTGTCAATGGTCGTAATCTGCGCGTTGTGAATCAGAGTCAGCTGTCGTTCCAGATTCGAATTCTCTGGATTTTCTTCCCGGATCCGGTCGATTGCTTCGCCGATTCGCTCTCGCATCTCGGAAGCTGCTGCCTTGGTAAAGGTCACAACAAGTAACCGGTCAATATCAACTGGATGCTCTGGATCTGTAATTCTTTTTATGATACGTTCTACCAGAACAGCGGTCTTACCGGAGCCTGCAGCCGCAGACACCAGAATATTACGATTGCGGTAATCGATGACCTTCTGCTGTTCTTTGGTCCAATTTACACTCATTGTTCTCCTCTTTCCTGCAACGCTAAATCTGTTCTCATTCGGTCAAATACTTCATCCTTCTTCACTGCTTCTAAAGTGCGTATCTGATATCCCGGAATCTTCAAATCGAATCCACATATGGCATGATATGGACAATACCTGCAGCTTCCATCCTGTCCGGATTCATATGGGTTCACGGTGACTTTTCCAGCATAAATGGCTCTTCCACTCTCTTCCATCTTGGCGCGCACATACTGCTGCACCAGCTCAAGCTCTTCTGTCCATGCCACGTTTGAGTAAGCACTTAAGGTTCCTTTCTTCGTTAGCTGGACTGGAATTGCATCTGACTTCTCCTCAAACTCATCATCCATGGCGCGATAGATGCTCTCCTCACGGTTCACAAGTCCATCCGGGCGAAGTGCCATAAGCACCTGCTCCTTGTACTCCTCCTCCGATAAGTCTCCATTTACCTCAATCACTGGATCATCGATATGATAGTATAGAATTCCTCCAGGAATCACCTCTGCCTGTGGATGCTGCTTTCGCTCAAGCTCCATTGCGGCGTTCATATAGACCACCAGCTGAAGCTGCATGCCCTGATAGATTTTCACCAGCTCGAACTTGGTGCTGCCAGATTTATAATCCACAACCTTCACGTAGACCTTGCCTTCCTCCTCACAGGTATCTAATCGGTCGATTCGCCCAGTAAGCTTCATCCGTTCTTCTTCACTGAGACGAAAATGAATGGCGTCCAGATTCTCCTCCTGGGAGAAAGAGATCTCAAATTCCGAAGGGGCAAATCTGCCTTTTCTTACCTGCTTGGTAAGTGCCCACACTGTTTGCTGTAAAATGTGTGACATGCGGTCAATCTGATGCAGATTCTCTGCGGTCGCATACATGGACAGGGATGGGTATTCCTCCACCGCCTGTCTTAGCGCATCCTCTGCCATCTGACTTTGCACTTCCTCTGGAACCGTGAACCAGTCATAGCTTGATTCCTGCAGTGCCTCACTGTAGCTCTGCAATGCCTCATGGTAGATATTTCCGATATCCATGCTTGCAAAGCTGCTCTCCTGGCGCTCTTCAATATGCAGTCCATACTGCAGGAAGTGCGCATAGGCACACGCCGCAAATTTCTCAAGTCTTGTGACAGACCCCTCAATGGTCTTGCCATACACTGCCTGGGCAACTGCTCTGCTGATTGGTTCCTCCTCATAATGAAGATATTCCGCCATCAGAATCTGCATGAGTTCCTGCTGCTCCTTTGGATATTTGTCCTGCAGAAAGCATTTTGCAAGGGCGTACCACTTCTCATCCTTTTTCCCATGAATCAGATAATCCTTCGCGGCTTCCATGGTTGAGAAATCTGGTATTGCCTCCATATTTTCCATCACCTGTAACTCCATGTCCGGAAACATCTTTCGGATGGTTCCAATCAGGTAAGAGGGTCTTATGCTTTTTCCATCACCATCCAAGTTCGAATAAGATAGATATAGTCTCTCGGATGGCTTCGTCAGGTTCAGATAGAGATAATATTTCTGTATGAACACCTGCTCTCTTGTACTTGGTGCAAGCTCCACCTCACTCTCTGCCAGAAGCTCTCTCTCGTATTGTGAGATAATGCCGCCCTGTGTGCTGGCCTTTGGAATGATTCCATCATTTACCCCAATAAAGAACAGTACCTTCACATGGTTTAATCGGGTACGCTCAATATCACCGATCGTAACCGTGTCGTAGCCCGGCGGAATTACAGCAACCTTCGCGGCATCCAATCCCGCATCCAGTATCTCTGTGAATTCCCGAATCTCCATCTGTTCCTCTCCCAGAAGCAGATAGAGCTTATCAAACAACTCCATCACAATGCGGTAAATCTGCCCATACTCTTTGGATTTGGCCTGATTGCCTGCTTCTAAATACGCCTGCTCTTTCCTCCCAAGCTTCGTTTCTATCTGCAAGGAGGTCATCAGCTGATACATCGCCACGATTTCACTTCCCACAGTTGCACTTTTGCCAGAAAATGCATCCGATACCGGCGAAAGCAGCTGATAGATATACGCTCTCAGCTGTTCCATTTTCTCCAGATCAATCTGCTCTTTTCTTCGAGGCATCCGAAGGAAACGCTTGCTCCAGACGTTTTTCCCTTTAATTCCTGTTGCCAGAATGTAATTCTCCAGAAGATCGATATCCTCTTCTTCTATATCACAGAAGCCGCAGCGCAGAAAACGAAACATGGATTCATAAGAATAATTATTCGATATCACCTCAAGGGTTGCCCGGATAAATTCTATGAATGGATGAAACAGAATCTCTTTGGTCATGTCCATGAAATAGGGAATCTTGTATTTTCCAAAGATGGTATCCACGTAATTGCTATAGATTTCTGTGGCCCCTGTTACTACCGCAATGTCCTTATATCGATAGCCCTGCTCTCGTACAAGTCTTACGATTTCACGGGCTGTCAGCAGCAATTCTTCTCTCGGATTCTTCACCACCGCCATCTGAATCTCTTCGATTGCTCCATGCTTTCTCTGATAGGTTGGTCGAAACAGATTCTGTTCCATAAAGTATAGGGAAGGCGCTTTTGCAAATCGTTTCTGATCCCCATCCTTTAAAATCACAGGTTCTAGAACCTCTACCTTGAGCTGGTCGCACATCTGCATCAGGGAAGCAATGGTCTTCTTTGGCATATCAAACAGTTCCTGAACTCCTCTGCTATGAAAGAGATCTGACTTTGCATCAATGGTCAGGGACACAATGATTCGCTCCGTAAGTGGAAGAAGCTTCCTCATCAGCTGATTCTGAATTGGTGTAAATCCAGTAAATTCATCAAATACGATGACACTGTCCTTTAGTATCTCGGACTCCTCTGCCACCTGGCACAGCACGGTAAGAATCTCTTCTGCTGTTATGTATTTTCCTTCCATGAACTCGTGAAACCCGCGATACATGGTGATGACATCTCTTAACTTTGCCAAAAGGACTGCGGAAGCTTTCCCGCTATCCACAAATTCCTGTAGCAGATCTGGTGAGACATTATACTGCGTTAATTCGGAAAGAAGGGATTTCACTTCGGAAATATATCCCATGCGGTTCAGGTTCGGACGAAGCACCGTCAGTTCCTGTTCCTTATTCTGAGCCACCTTACGAAGCACCAGATTCTTTCCTGTCTCTTCCAGCACCACAAGATTCTTCTTCCCAAGCTCATCAAAAATACGGTAGGCAAGACGTTGAAAGCTTACCACATCGATATTCATAATCGCCTTGTTTTTTGCTCGGTCAACAAGATCTCTCTGGGTCTGCATGGTAAACTGCTCCGGAACCACCACCAGATAATCCTTCTTTGGATTCTTTGCAGCTTCCTCAACAAGCTGCTGGTACATATATGCAGTTTTTCCGCTTCCAGAATTCCCCAAAACCAATTGTAATGACATGAATCTCCTCTGCCTCTCCTTGTCTTAAATGTCTTTGTCCCTCAATTGCGAAACATTGTAATCTCTATGCTTTGTCCTAATATTTCAATATATTGCAATCTCTAATTTTTGCACTGGTATTTCAATATATAGCAATTTCTAATTTTTGTACTGGTATTTCAATATATTGCAATCTCTAATTTTTTGTACTGGCATTTCAATATATTGTAATCTCTATATCTACGAACTAGAAATACAATTTAATTTCTTTATTTTCACGGTTCATGGTTCTCGTGGACAATGAATTTTTGTTAATATAGCCCAGCGTAGATTGCTGCAACAATCACCGTTAATAAACCGGATACAGCGATAGACAAACTGCTCATCGCGCCTTCAATCTCCCCGATTTCCATCGCCTTTGCAGTTCCCACTGCATGGGATGCTGAGCCAATTGCGATGCCTTTTGCAATGGGTTCTTCAATACGAAAGAGCTTGCACACGGTCTCCGCCATCATATTTCCCAGCACCCCTGTAATGATGATGACTGCAACGGTAATGGTGACAATTCCACCTAATTCCTCAGACACTCCCATTCCTATCGCTGTTGTGATGGATTTCGGAAGAAGAGTCACATACTCTTCATGGCTCAAATGAAATAGCATCGCCAATACAAGTACACAGGTAACGCTGGTTAATACACCAGATACAATTCCTGCGATAATTGCTTTTGCATTCTTCTTTAATAACTCTACATGCTCATAAAGCGGAACTGCCAGGCATACGGTAGCTGGTGTTAATAAATAGCTTAAGTATTTTGCGCCAGCATAATACACTTCATAATCAATGTGACATACCAAAAGTATCAATATTACAAGTGCAATGGACAATAACAGTGGATTGAATATAGGTAGCTTCCATTTTTTCTTACATAATGCACCTAACTCATAGGTTGCAATACTGATTGCGACTCCAAAGAACAAGGATTGCAGCATCACTTCATTCATCTTACACTTCCTCCTTCTTCTTATCCATACGAAGGAAGAACTGTGTGACTCTTCCAGATACGCCCATTACTGCCACTGTGGATACCACAAGAATCACAGCGATTGGAACAATCACTGGTTGTAATACTCCCCAGGAATCTAAAAGTCCAACGCCTGCCGGAATAAATAAAAGAGGCATTATATCAATTAAAAATTGAGCGGTCTCCTTCACTGCTGAAAGCTTGATAATTCCAGTCTCCAAGCCGATAAATAGTAATACCATTCCGTAAATACTTGCTGGAACTGGAAGTGGAATCATGTATTTCAAAAGCTCTCCGATAAATGAGAGGATTAATATAAGCCAAAATTGGCGTAAGTATTTCATAGTATATTTCCTTTATTTCTTTCTCTTTTTTCTATTTCTTCTATTTCTTCTATTTCTTCTATTTCTTTTTTGTCTTAGTGTTTTGTAGCTCTGTGTTTAAATTTCATCTATATGTTTTATTTTGATTCTTTTAATTTTGATCTCAGGTTTTCTTATTTTTATTTTGGTTCTTTTACCTTGATCTCAGTATTTCATATTTTTATTTTGGTTCTTTTACTTTGATTTTTGGTTTCTCATTTCCTTTTTTGGTCTTTGGCTTTTATCTCAGTTTTCTATTCCTATTTCGGTTATTTCACTGTTATCTCAGTTTGATATTTCTATCTCCGCCTTTTATCATCTACATTTCATGCGTTTTTGTGCTGCTGTTTATAATAATTGCACACCTCTGTAAGGCAGCATATCTCGCAATGGGGTGTTGTTCTTGCGGTACAGACCTCACGACCATGATCCACCAATCTATGGCAGAGTCCATTGCCTTCCTCTGGAGGAACAATCTTCCAGAGTGCCATCTCCACCTGCTTTGGGTCTTTCAGATTCTCTACTAATCCAATTCGGTTACTCAGTCGTATACAATGGGTATCTGTTACGATTGCTGGCTTTCCATACACATCGCCAACAATGAGATTCGCACTTTTTCTTCCGACACCTGGCATTTTCAAAAGCTCTTCCATGTTATCCGGAACCTGATAGTGATATTCATCTCGAAGCATTCTCATACATGCACTGATATCACGCGCTTTACTTTTTCCAAGGCCGCAAGGTCTTACAATCTCTTCAATCGCCTCTGGGTCTGCATTCGCCAGAGCATCAATATCTGGGAATACCTTATACAAATCTTGCACAACTACATTCACTCTTGCGTCGGTGCACTGTGCTGCAAGTCGCACACTTACAAGCAGTTTCCAGGCTTCACTATATTCTAATGAGCATCCCGAGTCTGGGTATGCTTCCTTTAATCGTCTGATTACTTCAAGAGCTCTTTGCTTCTTAGTCATCCTATATTGCTCCTTTTTCTTATAATTTTCTTTTTATCCCAATTGATATGAAATAAATCATCCAATTCTGTTTGCAATTTCCACCATATATTATATAACACATTTCAAAGTATGCCCAGCCTGTTTAAATACCAATATATGAAAACTAGTTTTCTCTTTTGAGCTCTCAGCTGTTGTTTATTCTTATTTAATTTCAAATAAAATGGAATGTCTCTGTCCCTAAAGAAGTATGCCCCTGTCCCTTTTCAGATATTATTTTGCAAATATCCCTAGTTTGATGATATATGCAAAAAATCGACATATTTTAGGTCGGATGTGAAGTGATATTTTGCAAATACTCCTGGTTTAATGATATCTGCAAAAAAATTCTAAGAATTTTTGCATATATGAGCAAATAGAGCTATGTTGCAAAATAATTCTTTATATAATGTACCTATAATGTACCCCATACCGTGGACACGGAGAAAAAGATTTTATACCCAAATATT
>CAZTGP010000011.1:0-56531 GCA_964613325.1 uncultured Roseburia sp.
GCAATTGGAGATTTATCCACCCAATTCTTATGACTTTCCAGAATAACTGCATCCACATTCACACTTAGTGCTTGATTGGTTAATGCAACAAGATCCATATTGCCATATCCCAGCTCCATGCTGTCCGATTTTAAGATCGGGGTCATGGAAGCTCCAACTAATCTTGTTCCCCGGTCATTGATATGATACAGCTTCATTCGACTCCCCAGCTGTTTCATAAGCTCCAGCGCAGATACTCCAGCTTCTGTTGGCCAATAAGAATCCAGTTCAAAGTTTACATACTCTGGATCCGTCTCATCAATCAGAAATTGATATGCGGTTCGCCCAGAAGGAAGCTTGCGGAACTCACAGTTATGATTGTGATAGGAGAAGGATACTCCCCCCTCCTTTAATGCTTTCCCTGCAGCATTCAACCTCTTGGTCAGGTCTGCCATGGCCAGCTTATCCGAATAGTCGAATCGATACATTCCTGTCAAAACAATATTTGTGGTTCCGAATTCCTCTGCCTCACGAATAATAGCCTCTGGATCCCGCTCAATTCCTCCTAAGTCTTCCTGGATACTGGTAACCTTAAGGCCTGACTCCTGCACCAATTCTTTCCAATTCAGCTTTCCGCCTTTTCCAGTTGGCATTCCTGCTGCTTTCGTAAGTACTCTCACGAGAAAAGGCGTAGGGCGTATCATGAATCCATTCAGTTCGATTCCATCGTATCCTGCTTTCTTAATTTCTGCCAATGTTGTTCTTGCTGCTGCCTCATTTCCTGTTACACTTCCAAGCATAATCTGCTGTACTGCTTTTACTGCCATATTTTTTCCCACCTTTTTGTTTTCTTCTTATATACTTCCATCTGAATAGCCTTTAGATCATGACTCCATAACTATTCGAGTGTAAATTTCTGCTTGTCACACACATTAATTTCCTTTCCCATCTGTACCTCTATGAGTTTCAGTTCTGTAGTGGCAATTATTGTATGACGGCAGCCGACTTCCATCGTCACCACGTCCCCTGGCATAACCTCCTGCTCATTCCCATCCACAACGGTACGTCCTTTTCCAGAAATAATGGTCCACACCTCTTTCCTATACTTGTGGCTGTGATAGTTCATTCTCTGTCCCGGCTTTAAGGTCACCTGTATTGTCATACTTTCTTCTTCCACATCCAAGACCCTGTATTTTCCCCAGGATTTTTCCTTAAACATCACTGGCTGTATGATTTCATCCACATACTTCTTGATTTCTGCCGAGTGTGTTTTCTCTGCCACAAGAATTCCATCTGGACTTGCAGATACCACAATATCATTGAGCCCCACGCATAGCACTGGAATATTCATCTCATTGATTACGTGAACATTACTGCAGTCTTCTGCAATTCTTGCTCTCCCTATAATTGTTTCATCCATGGCCTCCGTGAGTGTATCCCAGGTTCCAATATCTTTCCATTTACCACCGAATCTCATCACAGAAGCATTTTTCTCCTGCTCGAGCACTGCATAATCAAAGCTAATTTTTTCTAATGTATTATACTTGGCATATAGTTCTGCATGCTCTGTAAAATTCAGCTTCCTTTGCGCAATTTGAAGCACATAGCCAAGCTTGAAAGCAAACACGCCTCCATTCCAGAGAGCGCCTTCTTTCAAATACGCTCTGGCTGTATCTGTATCTGGCTTTTCCTTAAAATGCTCTACTCTGCTAATGGAATTCTTATTTTCAGGAATAATGTAACCAAACTTCTCACTTGGTCCCTCTGGTTCCATTCCAAGAAGAGCAATGTTCGCAAGGTTCGTCTCCACCAGCTGGCTTAATAACTCCAGCGACTGAAAATAATCATTTTCCACATAAGGGTCCACCGGGCATACCACAACCGGCTCATCTAAACCAATCCCTTTCACATCATGCAGGTAAGAAACTGCCAGAGCTATGGCTGGAAATGTATCCTTCCGATAAGGCTCGATGGATATTCCAATCTCGCGGTTCAGCTGATTGTGAAGGATGGATACCTGTTCCTTTGAGGTTGCAATGGTAACCACCGCCTCCTTATCCACCCTCTTGATCTGGCGATATACGCGCTGTACCATAGATTCGTATCCATGCTTCGGTGTACGAAAAATCTCTATGAACTGTTTTGAGCGAACATCATTGGACAATGGCCATAGCCGTTTACCTGATCCACCTGATAACAGAATAATATTCATAATCGATTTTCCTCCCTTACACCTTGTTTTTATCTATATGGATTCTATCTCCTTTCTCTTTTTTTCGTGTTCACTTATTCATGTTTATGTATGTTTATTTCATTTCACATTTCTTATAACCCGACTTTTCAAACATTTTCTCTATATTTCTAACGTGCACTCTGCTAAAATAAAGTAAGATAACCTCAGAAAACACGGAGGTATGAGTTATGACTGAATACTATTTTACATTGCCTGTAAAGCCAGATCTGGATGCATTAAAGCTTCTGGTCATTGCATGTGAAAACGAAGTATATTTTGAATCCACAGAAGGAGACCGGATTGCTTTGAAATCTACATTGGGACAATATCTCTTTTTTACGATTATCCGGAATGCAGATTTACTAACCAATTCCTATATTCACTGTACCGGTGAACATGATAAAACCCTTCTGAAAACACAGTTGATGCTAAAGGAAGAATAAAATGGAGGTATCTATGGACATTCATGAACGATTATCATTTTTCACAGAACTTATGTATGCAAATTATGAATTAAGCTATTGGAATTACGATGCATCCTTTCGATTATTGGACACGAATTCCGATTTCCCCGACATTATACAGGCTGTCAATTTTGCAAAGCCGCTTCAGGCTCATATAGATTCTGGTAAGAAAACACCTCTTATTTTAGAAACCAATATTGGTCTTGTATGGATTGCTGCCTTTCAATATGATAACAACATTCTGCAAGGGATTACCATTCTCGGTGCTGCCTTTACTGGACGTGATACTGCAGTCCTTCTGCTAAAGAAATTAAATTCCTATGATTTGTCTGTGAAGTTTCGCGCAATCATCACGAAGTCCATCGGAGGAATGCCTGTTCTTCCCTCAAATTTGTTAGCTCAGAATGCTGCCATGCTTCACTATACCTTGAATCATGAGAAAATTCTTGCCAATGAGGTAACCTACTCCATTCCGGAACGGGACGAGATGTACCACACGCTAGATCAGATTCCAGATGAGCATATGGGCATCTGGATGGCAGAACAGAATCTGTGTAAAGCCTTTTCTGAAGGCGATCCCAATTATCTCCAAGCATTAGCGAAATCAAATACGCTTAGTAACGGAATTAAGGTCGAACTTGGAGATACCCTTCGCAAGAGTAAAAATGATGCCCTTGTTCTGCTTACCCTCTGTTCAAGGGCCTGCATCACTGGTGGATTGAATCCATCTGTTGCATATAATTTAAATGATTACTACGCTAAGCTTTTTGAGCAATGTACAGCCTTAGGAGAAGTGAACAAAGTATCATCTGATATGATGAAAGACTACATCTCTCGGGTGCAGGAGACAAAAAAAGCTTCTACGATATCCCCGCAGATTCAAAGTATTTGCTATCATATCAAACAGCACTTAACAGAACCGCTTTCTATCACAGACCTTGCCAGCCGAGTGGGATATACCGAATATTATTTTTCACACAAATTCAAGAAGGAGACTGGATACAGTGTCAATGAATTCATCTCCAATGAGAAAATCGAAAAAGCCAAGCTCCTGCTTTCCGCAACCAACGAAAGCATTCAAGATATCAGTGAATCACTTGCCTTTAGCAACCGCAGCTACTTCTACTCCTGCTTTCAGAAGAAAGTAGGGATTTCTCCCAGTGAATATAGAAAACAGCATGGAAGACTCTAATTATGAGTCCTCCATGCTGTTTTCTTTTACCACCAATGCAGGAAGGTGTCATTGATGGCTCCTGCAATACTTGCTGTCACATGGCAGATGCTCACATCGCAGAATGGCTGCAGCACAAACGGATACACAAAAAGCATTACCGCAAGTCCTGGTCTTGCAAGAAGCTTTCGGCATAACGTCTCTACCTGATTGGTAAAATGCCAATCTCCCATTCCAAGAAAAGCCATAGACACAATCAGATAATAGGATACAATTGCAAACATCCATCTCCCAAAATCCACCTTCAGAAGCAGATCCGGTAGAATCGTAAGTGGACCAATAGAAAATGCAAGATACTTCAGTTTCTCCACCCTGTTTTTTGCTCCCTTTACCAATCCCCGCATAAATCCAATTCCTATTACGAGATATGGCAATACCAGCACCAGAAAAACAGGAAACTGCACTGCATTCTGAAGATGGTACCAAACTTCCCTGCTGGTCAGGTCTATTCCAAGAATCTCTTTATCAATCACATCGGTATGTATCGTTTTCCCATCACTGCTCATGGCAAGTGCACGGCTTACCACTTCCTCATATGCCGCCTCTCCATTCACATGGGAGAATAATTCAAACCATAGAAATAGAGCAGATGCCACCAGAAAAGCAGTCACAAGTATTGTGATATATTTTCTCCTCTGCTTCCCACTGCTATCGCAGCATTTTGCAAATACCAATACAAGGATGATATTAAAAAACATAAATACATACCCCTGATGCACCATGGTTGCCACTGCCACGATTGGAATCACAAGCCACTCTGCCCGTTCCCAAATCAAAAGAAGCACACCAAGAATGCTAAGCATCAGCATGTACAGATCCAGCCTTCCAAAATTATACTTTGTCACAAAAAACGGAGCAGCAAACATCAGATAGAACAGAATCAGCGCCTGCATTTTCTTATAGCTTCTCTCCTCCACCTTCCCAAGGCATGCGGCAAAAAAGACAAGTACTACCACAAAAAACAGAGTTGTAACACTCTTTGTGAACCACATAACCGCTGTGTAGCTTTCCATGTCAATTGGAAGTAGCCAATCAATCCCCTGGTAGATGGTTCCAATCAAGCCTCTTGATATGAAGCCATATTCATAAGAAAACGCAAGCATTGTGGAATTAATAGCGTTCACCTGATTCCCCCAGAATCGGATTCCAAGCACCAGAACAAATCCGATGCACGCCAGAAGAAATATTCGGTTTGATCTTTTACGTTCTATATTCATATCCTCTTACTTCCCTTTCTATAATTTCCATTCCTTCTTTTGTTATCACTTAGATTTGAATATCTACCTGCCATACAATGATTCGTCACATCAACCAGCGAAGCCAGCGAAAATGTCTCTGCTTAGATAAGCGTAATAACAGCTCTCCAAGTGTTATCGTGATACCAAGTACAAGCCAGTAGCTTACTCCCCATGAACACGCGATACAATCAGCTCTTCCACTACTCATCCTCTGCGTCCACAGGTACGCAAGTGACATCATAACTCCATAGTGCAATACGAAAATCAAGGTACTCATCTTACATAAATGTCTAAAGATTGCCCGATCCTTCCATCTGGTATTCACCAGATAAATCAGTAGAAGCCAAGTCAGCGGAATCAATGAAAACATTGCACCATAGCTTACCCCGCATCCTGTTCTTCGAATATAACTGCACTCCACTACAAGAAGTGCTGCCGACAAAAGTGTAAGGATTCCATAAGATGCTTGTTTTCTATTGATTTTATGTATGTCAGGTTTCTTTTTATCCGTGGGACACTTCCCATACATCGCAGCACACGCTCCCAGTGCACAGAAAAACAGTCCATAATACAGACCGTTTGCAAGCCAGCCAAACACATTCTCACCGATATGTGCCACTGCTGCAATCACAGAATCCTCTGGCACCCAGCTTCGATACCCCATCCAAAGAACAGTTACTCCATAGAATGGAAGTCCCAGTGCTACCCCCACCCAGGCTTTCTCTCGAGAAGCCAGAAGATAAACAATCGGCATCGCAAATAACAGAGCAGTAAGGAACCATAGTGGCCCAAAGGGTCCTGCAAAAAGCATCTTTTGGAAAAGCAGTGCCATCCACTGTGCCTTCTCTGGCATGAAGCCAAGCCAGATCACCTGACTCCCTGCTTTCACTTCCCTCAGACAGGATGTGATAATCCATGGGAGATAAATCACAGTCCAGCCTGCATATAGCATCGCAATACGCTTCATATATAGAATAAATACGCTTTTTTCCCAGTGATTCTCCCTGCATTTTGCAATTAGACAATAAGCACTGATTGCAAAGAACATGGGATCTGCAATTCGTGCCAGACAATTGTTATAGTAAAATGCCAGATCACCGGAAAAAGGTTCCACATGTATCGCTACCACCAGAATTGCCATCACACACTTGGCCATATCCAGTGCTGGAATCCTTTCAATCTGCTTCATAGCCCCTTCGCCCCCATTAGTGGAATATCTGTTCCGACAGCCAGTGTACCGGTCCCGAGATAATCACATCATAAAATGGTGTCAGGAACACTGGATATACAAGCAGCACCATCGGAACTGTTGTCCGCCTTTTAATCGCCTGCTTTGTATTTTCCAGCTGAAGCGCCACCCGCACATCCCCCATGGCAAAGATCACCATCACCACAAGAATATAGTAGAACAGCGTAGAGAACATATATCGTCCATAATCCACCTTCAGAATCATCTGTGGTAGAATTGTCACGGCACCAAGCAGTATCATCAGATAATTCAGGCGGTTCCATTTCTCATTATTTCGAATCAGCTTCACAAAGAAATGAAGCCCGATTGCAAGGTAAGGTGCAAACAGTATCAGAAAGATCGGAAAATCCTTATAATTATAGATATGATATTTCATCTCATCCAAAAATACATCTTCTCCCAGGATCTCATGTCGCACAATGGTCTCATTGTAGCTTTCCCCATCCTCAGATAAAAGCTTCGCATTGGTAACAATCTCATCTGCAATACCTGTTCCATTCGCGTGGCTGAAGAATTCAAAATAGCAAAAGAATGCAGATATCAGTAGGAAAAATGCAAAAAACAGCATCACATATTTCTTTCGCTTTGCTTCATTTGTGATCGCTTTGTACAATAAAAGCACCAATATAATATTTGCATTGATAAACACAAATCCCTGATGAATCAGAATACACACAAGTCCAATTGGAAGCACCAGCCATTCGCATTTCTCTCGAAGAATGCAGATAACTCCAATTAATACCAGAATATATAAATACACATCCAGTCTTCCAAACATCTCTTCGCTGAGAAACATCGGATACGCAAAGACTGCCAGAAAGCAGATTAAATAACGCATCATTGGTTTCTGATGTTCTTTGCAGGTCCGGTAGCAAGTGGCAAAGAACAGTAACACCACCAGCTCGTATACAATACTCACACCGATGTGAAACACATAGACTGCCCGGTAACTCATCAGAGAGATTGGCAGCAGACCATCCAGCAGCTCCCACATGGTTCCAAGGAATCCTCTTGAGATAAAACCATACCGGTAGGAGAGTGCAAACAACGTGGTGTTATAGAATTCCATCGTTCGCTCAAAATACCGGAACCAGCAGAATACAAGCCATTCCGCCAGCGCCAGAAAGAAAGAACGATCTTCTTTTTTACGTAAAATACTGCGCATTTTCTACCTCCTCTCTCACTGCCATATATGCCAGAAAGCTTCATTCAAAGGGTTCGTGATATTGCGGAGCAGCTGACAGATATGTACATCATAAAATGGATTGAATAATGCTGGATAGATGAGAAGCATCATTGACCAGCTCCATTTTGTCTTCACTTCGTTCATAAGCACATGCAGCTGTTCTGCAAGCAGCTCATCCCCTCTTGCAATGAGCACAAACAGCACAATTGCAAAATACATAAGTAATGCAAACAGCCATCTTCCATAATCAATCTTCAAAATAAAGTCTGGAAGCAGTGTCCCACCCCCTAGAATCAATAACCAATAAGAGAGCTTTTTCTGTCTGCTGTCTGCTGCCCTTAGGACCCTCCTCATATAACGCACTCCGAGTACAAGATAGGGTGACATACACAGAAGATAAAGTGGCAGTTCGATAAAATTGCTGATGTGCTGTGGCCATTCTGTCTCAAACAAATCTACCCCAAGGATTTCATGGGCAATCAGTGTCTCATGGTATTTTCCTCCTCGGGAAAGCTCCGTAGCAACTGAGACAATGGAATCATAGATTTCTTCCCCTCCGCCGTGGCTGAAGAATTCAAAATATACAAACAGACCCGAGCATATCACAAAACTCAGTCCAAGAATCCATATATAATAACGGCGGCGCATTCCCGTCGTCTCAAGAATTCGGATTGCCAACAGTACCAGAAGAATATTGAAAAACATAAATACATAGCCCTGATGCATCATCACGCAGATTGCAGACGCTGGAACAAGCAAAAATTCTGCCTTTTCATAAATAACCAGTATCACACAGATCAACGTAAGAAATAGCATATATACATCCGGTCTTCCAAGATTCCGCTTGGAATAGAACATAGACACCACTGAAATCGTAAGAAACAGAAAACAGTACTGTAGATTTACCAGATACTTTCTACTGCATCTCTTCATGCAGATCCAGATAAACCAGTAAAACAGCATCATAAAAATGGATGTGGCAATCACTGTCACCCGCAGTACCATCTTATACTTCATAAGATTCCATGGAAGCAGCTTATCCAATAAAAGGTATGCAGTTCCTAAAAAGCCTCTTGATATGAATCCATATTGATAGGTAAATGCCAGAATTGTTGTATTGTAGGATTCCATGCGTTCCAGATAATTTTTCAGAAAAATAGCAAATCCAAATATCATAAGAACCATCATGAACCGAATCATGGATTCTCTTTTCTCTTTGTCCAGCTGCATCATTCCTTCTCCATTCCTTTTTTCTACTCCTTGCAAATTCTTCAAATCAGCTTCTCCCATACCGGAGCAATTCCCTTTCGATAGATTTGCTCCACCACAAGCGCCACGCCAAAACATGCCACAAGATACACCCCTGTCCATATAAGGAAAGCTCCATAGGGATACTCTGCCAGATTATTCCAGCATTTTCCAAAGTACCAAAACACTCCCATCACTGGATCATGAAGCAAAAAAACATAGATTGTACTTGCTGATATTCGATAAATCCATCTAAAAGGCGGTATCTTCACAAGTCTTGCTGCAAGAAAAGCTGCAATTCCCATAAAAGCTGCCAGCAGATTATATCGCCCAATGATTCTTTTTAGTATTTGGGTTCCAATGGAATCCGCCCAAATAGCCTGCGGCATTCTGGTGCAGATGCCAATTCCCAAAAGAATCAGATAACAGATAATCACGCATCCTATCATATTTCTCTTGGTAACCGGGATTCCCATATAGCTTTGATATTCCTTCTTCTTGAGTAATCCCATTACAAAATATACGAAAACAAAGGCCACAAGATCTGCTGCCACATTCGTCTTATTCCAAATACATGCTGCGAAAAGTCCCATTCCAAGGATTATTGTGCAGCACATTACCACTGGCTTTGATGCCTTTTCCAAGAAGCGATTTAAAAATGGATAGATACACAGCAGCAACAGATATCCGGTTGCATACCACCAGGCTCCCTTCATCAGAAATAGATCAATAAAATATTCGGTATTATGAAAACCAAATAACCCCCGAAGTATTCCTGCTTTAATCACATACATCGTGATCATTAATGCTGCGAATCGCAGCACTCTTGGAAGCTGAAACGAGGTACCGTTCTTCTGCAGAAAGTATGCACTGATTGCCATAAACGCGTAGTCCGCCGGGATTGCGCCTCCCACAGACAATGCAAGTCCCAGGAGTACTGTTCCCTGAAAATCGCGGAATAGAACCCCATTATAGAGCATCAGATGATACACGGGAATCGTACACATTAGTATAATCCGAAATAATTCTATATTCGCCTGACGCTTACTCTCCAACTTGCCACGCTCGCTTTCTCTTGTTTCTCTTGTTTCTCTTGTTTCTTCTATTTCTTATATCTCTTATGTTTCTTTTATCTCTTACGTTTTTATCTCAATTTTTGAATTCACACACGATTCTTTCTTACATCTTCTGGCTCATCTCATTCTGTACCAGCTCTAAATCATGTTCTACCATCCGCTGTATCAGTTCTTCATAGCTGGTCTTTCTTGGATTCCAGCCAAGCTTCGTCTTAGCCTTTTGGGGATTTCCACAGAGATCCACCACATCGGTGGGGCGGTAGAATTCTGATTTTACAGCAACAACGACTTGTCCAGTATTCCTATCAATTCCTTTCTCGTCAAGCCCTTGCCCCTGCCATTCTAATTCAATTCCTGCATGGGAAAATGCACGCTCCGTGAAATCTCGTACCGTATGCTGCTCACCTGTTGCAATCACGTAATCATCCGGTTTGTCCTGCTGAAGCACCAGCCACATGCATTCCACATAGTCCTTTGCATAACCCCAGTCTCTTTTGCTGTCGAGGTTGCCTAGATAAAGCGTATCCTGCAAACCATTTGCGATTTTTGCTGCTGCCAAAGTAATCTTTCTTGTAACGAAATTCTCACCGCGCCGTTCTGATTCATGATTGAACAGAATCCCATTTGCCGCATAGATGCCATAGGCTTCCCTGTACTGACGAACAGTCCAATAGCCAAACTGCTTTGCAATGGCATATGGGCTGTATGGGTGGAATGGCGTTGTCTCATCCTGTGGCATTGCCTCAACCTTTCCAAACAATTCCGAGGTAGAAGCCTGATAGATGCGACAGCTGTAATCCAGGCCCAAGGTGTGCACAATATCGAGAATACGAAGCACTCCCATCCCATCTACATCGCAGGAATATACCGGAGATTCAAAGCTGCTTTGTACATGAGACTGTGCCGCAAGGTTATAGATTTCGTCTGGTTCAATCTTACGTATAATCTGAAGAAGACTGCAGGTATCCGTCATATCGCCTTCATGAATCGTAATATGACCATCTGCAATCAAAGAATCTATCCGCTTTGTGTTTACAACAGAAGAACGACGAACCAATCCGTGCACCTCATATCCCTTTTCCAGTAAGAACTCTGCAAGGTAACTTCCATCCTGCCCTGTAATTCCTGTAATAAATACTTTCTTCATATATCTCTTCTCCATTTTCTAATCTACTTTCCCCAGTCACTTATCTCTCTTTATATGAAAAAACATAACATAATCATGAATTTAGAGTGTTTTCTCTTTCATGATTATGTTATGCTATTCGTTATTTGTGTTATGTTTTCTAAGATTCTGTACCCCAACGGCTGCAATAAGTGAAACAATTATTACTCCAATCCATACCAGTGTGTTACTGTAATCCAGCTTCCAACCCCATAGCTGATTACATAATTCTATCAATGTCATTGTAGGAATGTTACACAGATAGATTACAAGTGAATATTTGCCTAAACTTTGCATAATTCTGCCAGACAATATTGCTTTGCTGACTGGTCCATAAATTGTAAGATATACCGCTGCCGGAAAAATCACACACACCTCTGGAATCATGTAATCAATACTTCCTGTTGCACATAAAACGACACTAATTACAAGCACCGCCGTTGTCGGTATTGCAAGTCTCCTTTTCGCATCTTCTCCCAAACGTTCCGCTCCTGCACACATCAGAACCCCAAGGAAAAATCCTACATATCCGCGCCCATTTACCTTATATAAAAAGGGAATTTCCATTGGTTGAAACAAAAGTAAGATTCCCAGCATGATCATCCCAATATACACGAACATCTTAATTCTTTGACTCTTAATGAATTTTGCTTGAAGATAATGAATTAGATAGCAGAGGAATAATACACTGATAAACCAGCTTGGTCCATTCACTGCAAGCATGTCTCCTTCACTCACCCAGCCACTTTGTATCCCAGTGCAGCTTGCAAGCAATGCCCCCAGTGAATACCTGACGTTTCCTCCATCTCCATGAAGCGGATAGTATCCCAATGTCCACAATCCGATCTTCTCTAGAAAATAGTTCACAATTGCGGTTCCAATCACATAAGGATAGATGCGCTTGATTTTCGGAACCAGATATCCCTTTAATGACAACGCTCCATCTGTGATTCTCTGTTCATATACCTGATGGGTTAAGTACCCAGATAGAAGAAAGAAAATGTCTGATGCATAGAAAGTAATTCTACCTATTGTCTCAAACAATTCCCGCAATATTGGCATATGCACCGGCATTGCCTGGAACAAAAGCTCATAATGAAAAATGTATGCAAAAATGACTGCCAGCAATCCCCGAAGTCCCTGGATGCTGTCTAATTTCTTCTTGTTTTCCACTCTGACCTCCGTAATAAAAAGCTTGCCACTGATGACCTTTTGTACAAGTGTGATTGTCATAGGGCTGAAACTGCCAGCACAATTACACTGTGCTGGCAGTTTCTAAAAGGAATATGTACAAAGGGGTCTATCCTTATACTTCTGTGTTTGCAGCTTCCGCAGCTCTTGCTGCTTCTTTTTTATCTGCAATATCTTTCTGAACACTGATCATGGTCTCACGATCCAGTTTGTAGAATTTCATAGCAACTAAGTTAATTAACCATCCAATAATAGGTAATCCAAAGCTTAAGAACATGGACATAATAAAGAGTGGCATGGTAATCTTATCACCCATCTGTGGAACCGTATTTACATAACCGATTGCTGCGATACAGAATCCTGCAATTGCACTGCAGACAGATGTTACAATCTTATCCATGAAGTTATATACACCACCGATTACTGCTGGAAGATAATTTCCAGATCTGGATAACTCATAATCTACTACGTCACCTCTCATGGCAACACCTGTTGTAGTTAATACCATCTTACTTGCAGTTGTACCAACCATAAGTACTGCAAAAATAATAATTGGTATTCCCATCTTGCCAACTGCGCTCATTCCGTTTGGTCCAAGGAAGATGAAATATCCCAAGTTCACAGCTGTAAATATAATACAGAGCAGTGACCAGGTAACAGTTGATTTCTTTGCACCTTTCTTTGCTACAAAAATTCCTCCAGCAAATGCGAACAAAATACCAACAATCATGGTTACATTTCCAACCATAGTAGCAGCTTTGTAACTACCAATCAGAATACCATTTAACAAAGTAGTGATAACAGACTGGGAACCAACCTGCTGTGCAAATTTATCAGATACGCCAGTAACAATATACATCTGTGCTTCACGGTTGTGTTTCAAAACAGCGATCATATCTTTGAACTTAATGCGCTCTTTCTTTTCTTTTCCAATACCCTTAATACCCTGATATGTTTCTTCCACATCAACCTTGCGTAATCCGATGCAAGCTAATACCACAAAGATAAGTCCAAATGCAACATACAGATAGCAGGCTTCTCTTAACATTGGCACATTGTACTGATCATCATATTTTGGAAGAATCAGAAATGCAATCACGTTATTAAACAACATTGGTGTCAAGTAAGAATATAAGGTTGAAATCAATCCATTCATAGGTCTCTGTGTTGGATCATTTGTAATAACAATTGATACTGTTGCACCAGCAATACCATTAATGGTATAACCAATAATATAAAGAACATAAGCGAGAATAAATACAATGATTCCAGCAATTCCTGTAAATCTGCCTGATGCCCAGCTGAACATAATCAGTACTGCAAGAGATGCAATAGCCCATCCCATAATGATAAAGATACGGATTTTTCCGTGCTTTGCTGGGAACTTTTCAAAAAGTGCTGCAAAAAACGCATCGGTAACACCATCGAAGATACGTGTCGCCATAAGAATAATACCTACGGTTGCAGAAAGGATTCCATATCCCTGTGATCCAATATAACTTGCATAAATCATCAACAGATAGAAACACATTCCACACCCATTGTTTGCGTTTCCGAGAATCATCTGCAGCCATGAAGCTTTACGATAATTAACTCCATCTCGTTCACTGGCATGTAATAGGCCAGCTTTCTTTTCTTTACTCATAAGTAACCCTCCATATTTGAAATAATAGCCCTCGACTTATCGTCAATTTCTAAAGCAATTATATTTTGAATTTTGAAATCGTGTGATAGCTTTTTCATGAAAATGTATGTAAATTTATGAACATATTTCAAACATTGAAAAAACATGTGTTTTTCCCTTTGACAACTGAAATTCAAACTCTTATTCTGAGGATAGCATAACACCTAGAATAAATAAATCACCATTATTACATGGTTTTTGAAATTGACACATGGAGGCTTTTTCACATGAAAATGAGACTGCTACACACACCATTTTTCATATTTGCCCTTGGGACAATCATTGGCGCTATTCTTTTTCTTATTATATATGGAACTTCCATTCTGTCATTTACGAATACGGACTGGCTTATGGAATCGAAACGTCTGGAAGGCCTCAGCGATCTTGCCCAGCACTATCTTGGCTGGGTTGCATATCGTAACAGCCCTGTGTCCTTTCCACTGGGACTGACGGAAGGACTCTATTCCTCCCCAGTCTCTGTGACCTACACCGATTCCATTCCATTATTTGCAATAGTTTTTAAGCTGCTATCTCCTATTTTACCAGAGCAGTTCCAGTATTTTGGGCTTTTCGGGATTCTCAGTTATGAGCTTACCGGCGGCTTTGGTGCTTTGGTTTTATGGAAATTGAAAGTTTCTGTTTCTTATTCCATCATCGGCAGTATTTTCTTTGTTTTCTCGCCTGTCCTGACAAAAAGAATGTTCTATCACACCGCACTTGCTGCGCCATTTCTAATTTTGGCTGCATTCTGCCTCTGTCTGGTCGCTTCACAAATGAAAAGACGTAAATGGATTGGGCTCTGGAGTCTGCTTACTGCTGTAGCGGTTCTGATTAACCCATACTATGTTCCCATGGTACTTGGAATTCTTCTCTGCGAACTCTTTTACGAGCTGCTTCGTAAGACTTCTATTGGTACTCTGCTTTTGGCATTCTTTTTTCCCGTTATCAGTTTTCTGATAGCTGGGTATGTATCCGGTATGTTCTATGGTTCTGTCAGTGCCTCTGCCAACGGTTTGGAAGACCTGTCTTTCAATCTGTTACAGCTTATCAATCCAGACAATGAGCTCCTTCGGATCGAACACCGCAATTACCTGTGGACCACACAGAATTATTCCAGATTTCTTCCAGTCCTGCCGTTATCATCGTCCTGGCAGGAGGAAGGCTTCTCCTATTTAGGATTTGGAATACTCATAATACTTATGCTTGTCCTTGTATCCTCCATAATTTACTTGTTCTTTCGAAGCTATGAACTACTAAAATTACATCATGCCCCAAACAAGAATCCAAGCGCTCCTGCTTCCAAACAGAAAAAACGTATATTTATAAATGCTCCACTTTCTGCAAGTATTTTACTTGGACTCCTTGTATTTACCTTTTTAGCACTCAGCCCCACTGCAACTGTAGGTTCCTATATGCTCTATCATATCGATTACCCTACATGGATTTACAATCTGCTTAGTATTTTCCGCTCAACAGGACGTTTTATATGGCCGGTGTATTATGGATTTATGATACTTGGGCTCACTGGTATGTATCGTATAATTTCCAGATCTATGACACAAACATCCAAGCTATTCCATAATAATAATAATAATAATATGCAGCATGGCAAAGTTAAGATTTCTCTTTTTCTTCCAGAATTCTTCCTTGCGTTATGTCTCTTCTTACAGCTAGTAGATTTAAGTCCATCACTCCAATATAAGCATGAAGTGTATGCCCAAGATGCTGCTTTTGTGTCCCATCAATCACAGCTTTCCTCTGCTGCCTGGGATGAACTCGGTGGGGCATGTACTAATCTCATCTTTTATCCACCGACACATTATGGACTTTATTGTGACCCAGAAGTATCCTGCACCTTCGTGGAATATGCCCTGCAGCATGGGATAAGTTGTAACATCAGTTATCTCAGTCGCAATCTTTCCAAGGAAGCAGACATTGCCACATATGAACACTTTGCAAAACGGGAATCTGGAGAACGTTTTCCCGAGAACCTCTATCTTTTCTTTGATATTTCCGAGATTCCTTCTTCTTTAGAATCCGGACTAAATTATTATGAAATTGATGGATATATTGTGGGAACGGAGCTGGATCTATCCGATTATTCAGATGTTCGTATGCTTTGCCCAGAGTAGCTTTCTTATCTCTCATAAAATAAATGCATAATAATCATAAACACACTCCCAGAATTGCATCTTGCATCTGAGAGTGTGTTATATACTGTTTTCTGTATTCTTTTATGTATTTTTTATGTGTTTTTTTATGTATTATTCTAGGATTATATCATGGCAGACTGGCTTCCACTCTTCTGTCTCATAACAGTTCTACGCATTCTCTGTCCATTGGAAACTTCTCTTTGTCTCTGGCTTGTGACAGTAATTTTTCGCCGCTCCTGTCGTCCCCCATTTGTGACACGCATGGAAGTCAGCTTCACAAGTGTTTTTCCATAACTGATTACAAAGCGGATCAGCTGTCTTTTGGACTCTCCAAACATTCTTTTCTGAAATTCAATTGGGACTTCACCTACCCGCAGCTTTTGATCAAACTTTTGAAGCTTTAATTTCAGCAAAACCTCTTGAAGCACATCATAATTCTCACAGTTTAATTCTACTGCCTTTAAGTCTGCAGTGTGATACATACGAAAATCTGTCGAAATATCTTTTGCCTTCACCCCAATGCATAGACGAAATACTCCATTTAAAATATGCGACATCCAGATAGAACTTGTACTATCATTTGTCTTTCCGCCTTCCACATAGCGGGAACCAATTACCACATCATACATTCCTGTCACAAATTTCTGATAGATTGGATATATTTTTTCTGTTGGATGCGAGCCATCGCTATCTAGAATCAGAAATTTATCCATAGAAGCATATTTGATGCCTGTTCGGAAAGCGCCTCCAAAGCCTGGTGCTTCCTGATTCACATAACATGCTCCATACTGTTTACATACCTCTTCTGTTTGATCGAGTGGTCTTTTAGTATCGACAACCAGAATCTCATAGGCTTCACCGCATCGTTTTACTTCGCGAATAATCCTTGGCAGTAATACTCTTAGATTTTCCTCTTCTTTATATGCTAATAATACAACACTGATTCCCATCTTTTCTTCCTCACTTTTCCCTTTAAATCGCTATTGTTTTCAGGGTGTCCAAAATGCATCTTTCAATTATCAGTATATTCGGTGAGTACTTTATCACCAAACAGGATTTCATGAAAATGTTCTATTTTTCGCTATGGTAGTTAAATTTTATTTCTAGATTAATTAACTATCCAGAACAATCGATTCTTCTGCTTTTTGCACCTCTACCGTTCTTTCTCGTTCCAAACGATGAAATTGAATACATAAAAGGATGAAGGAAATTACAACGGATACTACATCAGCTGCCATATGCGCAATCGCTATTCCAAGGAAGCCAAAAATTGCATGGAACAAATATAAAAAAGCAATTAATAACACTCCCTGTCGAAGCACCGATACAATTGTTGCAAATACTACATTGCCTGCTGACTGAAGGAAATTGGTTGCAAGATAGAAGATTCCCACGATTGGGCTTGCCAGCACAAGATAGATTACAAGGTTTGTCCCCATCTCGGCTGCAACTGCATCTTTTAAGAACATTCCAATAATTGCATTTCTTCCAAGATAGCATGCCACTCCACAGACAAGTCCCATTCCACAAGTAAGAATTGAAAGATCCTTAACTGTCTCTTTTAATCTTGGGATATTCTTTGCTCCATAGTTATATGCCATAAGCGGTTGAACCCCCATACAGATTCCCATTTGTATCAATGTAATGAGCATTGTGGTCTTACTTGCCGCTGCCATAGCTGCAATGGCATTTGTTCCATAAAGAGCCAGAAGCTGATTTGCGAAAGAAGATGCAAGTCCTGATAATAGGCTTCCCAAAGCATTTGGCATTCCAAGTGCAATAATATGAAAAAGTGCCAGTGGCTTTTTCAAAGCCAAAGAAGGACTGTAATTCAGAATCTGTGCTTTTCTCTTGATGTAGATAACAAAGTAGATGCATCCCACCAGATTACCAAGAACTGTGGCGAGAGCTGCTCCTCCAACCCCCATTTTCATCCCAAGAATAAAGATTGGATCTAATATCATATTCACCACAGTAGCAATCATATTCCCTACTACTCCTGCTATAATTGCTCCTTCCGAACGGATGATACTTGCAAGTGTGGTAGAAAGCAGCATCAGAGGTACTCCACAGGCGCAGATTGACATATAGGTGGTCGCAAAAGATCTCGTCTCATCTGTTGCACCAAGAAAGCCTAAAAGTGGTACGCGAAGCAGTAAGACAAAAATTGTCACGATAATTCCAAGCACAATTGCACCATAGAAACAAAGGCTTGCATATGTTTTGGCTAAATCCTTCTCCCCTTCTCCCAACGACTTTGCAATCATTGCAGAACCACCAGCACCCAGCATAGTGGCAATGGCACCTGCGATTGAAAATATAGGTCCAACAATCGAGATTGCAGCAACCTGTCTTGTATCCCCCAGCTGCCCGATAAAGAACATATCTGCCATGTTATATAAAATCATGACAAGAATGGTAATGACCGATGGAATCGCCATGGAAATAATAGATTTCCATACGGATTTCTTTTCAAATAATTCTTCATATTGTGACATTTTAATCTCCTCCTGATTATCCAGCTTTATTCACAGTCTTCCTATTTCCCATGTATATCACGTAACTGAATGTGAGTCATTTTTGTTACTGTTATGATAGCAACCCATTTGTTTTCCAACAATCAGCACTTTACTGCCCCAAGGTCGGTTAACCAACTATTCCCTTTCAATTTGTTGCATATCCTACCTTTGTTCCGAAAACTGCCTGTTTTTATCCAACCATTTGTATGTTATCCTCTATATAGTTGGACAGCTATTATTTCATCAAACAATAAAGTGAGGTACCCATTATGGCAACAGTAAAACCATCCAATTACAATGATTTAAGAGTAAGGAAAACAGAGAAGGCCATCCGAAGTGCCTTTTTCAAGCTGGTACAGGAAAAACCCACATCCAAAATTACAATTCGTGAGCTGGTAGCGCTTGCTGAAATAAATAAAACAACCTTCTATGCCCACTATGAAACCATCGAAGATTTGATTGAAACACTAAAGCAAGAAGGTGTAGATTATATTGTTGCTCATCTGGATAACATCCATCTGCTCTTTGAGGCTCCAGATCAATTCATTGACAATCTTTATCAGACACTATATGACATTCGTATTGATACAATATCCCATGCAAATCACGGTGATAATATATTCTCAAAGCAGATTACTGACACCTTGAATGAAGAAATAAAGAAGATGGACATTGATGTGAATGAGTATCAGCAGCTTGGTGCTCTAATCAGCTTTATTGTGAGCGGCCTGCTCAGTCTGATTGAGAATCACACCGATTCTCGTTTCGCGAATCTCGAATATATCAAGACCTTCGTCCGGGGTGGTATTCAAGCACTTCAGAAATAAAACATTTTTCTTAATCGAATATTGAAAATTCTGTGACCTCATGCTACCTGTCTTTGGTATCCAAGAAGAATTTACACAGAAATATGCTTCAACAAACTCTCCTACAATAGAAGAACTCCATCCCCACATTGAGGATGAAGCTCAAATTCAAGATCCTTAATCCAAATTTACATTATGTTTTGTTTCTATATGAAACACCGTTGCATGAAGTCCAGCCTTTGGCGAATTACTCGCTTTACCAATGCATTATCCAGATCAGCATCAAAACCATGATAAGATCCTGGTATAACATTGAGTACCGTCTCCACACTCGATGCACGTAACTTATTTTCATATGCAATCGCTTCATCTCGTAAAGTATCGATTCCCTGCGGTTCAATATAAGCTTTCGGCAGACCAGAAAGATTATTCCTCATTGGTACAACATACTTTGGTAAATTAGTGCCTCCTCGCAAATAGGTTCTCCACATTGTCTGATTCGCATTTTTGCTCCATGCAGCCTCTTGAAAAAGTTCTACTAACTCATATCGCTCAGACTCATTGTCACATACTGGATAGCAAAGTACCTGTCCGCATAGAGGAAATGCATCTCGATCCCGATTCATTAGTGTTACCGATTCAGCCAAGCATCCACCAGCACTATCTCCATACAGGATTACACGATTGGTATCCACCTGAAGTTCCTCTGCGTGCTCAAACACAAATTTTAGCATTGCATAGCAATCCTCTAAAACAACATCACAAGATACCTGCAGGGCCACGCGATATTCTGGAACAAAAACCCTTGCATTTAACTCTTTGGAATAAATTACACTATTATCTAACATACATTTCTGCAGGGGAAACATAAATCCTCCACCATGATAATATATGATTGCTGGATAACGATCCTGTTTCACCTTGGGTATAAAAGAATAGTAGTCCAGCATTTTCCCATCAAATGAAGGATAAGTACTGGGTTCAAAATATACCTCGTCGCTTTTGAATTTTTTCACAGGACCAGTCACGTATTTCATGTTTGCTTCCAGCACACCATTATCAATAATAGTCTGCAAATCAAAATTGCCGTAGGTGTCTGGTTTTTTCAATTCGCTATTATAAGGATACTTCGTTTTCGAAAACATAATTTCCACTTCCCCTTTCTACAATATCGCCGTTAGGCAAAATAATAGTTCCACTACAGTTACATGGTATTGTAACCTTCATAATGAATTTTTCTCCCCTGCTCCATTCACATGCAGCCATTCCGTTAGGCGTCATATAGGTGCGTTTTGCAAATGTAAGATGTTTGTCTGGTTTTGGTTCAAAAATCAAATGTCGATACCCTGGTGTATCGGTAGAAATTCCCCCGATATAACGGAACATCCAGTCTTCGATACATCCAAACGAATAATGGTTATAGCTTAGGTTACCAGGATTTCCCTGTTCATCATATCCAAAACAATTTTCCCAAATAGTGGTTGCCCCTGCCTTAACCTCAGACAGCCATGACGGCACCTGTTCCTGCCAAAGCAGCTGATAGGCCAAATCAGGACGTTCGATTTTGCAAAGCGCATCTAATAAAAACGGTGTCCCAAGGAAGCCTGTGTCCATACAATAATCATGCTCCTCTATAGAAGCAATTAAATTCTGTGCAAATTTCTCTTTATGCTCCTCTGGTACCAGATCCATCGCTATGGGAATCGCATAAGCTCCCATCAAATCTGAGGGCATCGTGCCGTCCGGTCCAATTACCCCTTGCTGTATTGCCTTCTTCATTCTGTCAGCTATATCCTTGTACTCTTTTATTTCCTTATCTTTGCCCAGCACCTCACAGATCTTTGCAAAGGTACTTACAGAATACCATCCAAAAATCGGCGCTGTGTAACATGCACTTTTTGCCATAATTTTGCCAAGATTTTTCGTGTCAAGCCCACTTTTGTTCTGGCTGGGTATCAACCATTCTCCATAATGATATCCCGTGTTCCACAGATACTTTTCTACTTCTTCTGGAAGCGACGAATCTTTTGGTTTCCCCTTGGCAGCTTTATGAATAATATAGTCACACCATTTTCTCATGCATTCAAACTGCTGCTCCAGAATTTCTTTATTTCCGGTAATCTCATACATGCTCCAGGGTACGATAACTGCTGCATCTCCCCAACCAGAGGAGGTTGCCTGCCCCTTCTCTCCCTGGGAGAGATTGATCATTTTCCCTATCATTGGATAACTACCGTCATTAGGCACAACCATTGGTACAACTCCATTATTCTCCTGATCACAGCTCATATTTTCAAGCCATCTGGTGAAAATAGGGGTGCAATCTTCGTTTTGCAAAGCCGTTTTTGCATAGACTAACATATCTCCCGTCCATCCTGCTTTTTCACGCTGTGGGCAATCCGTCGGTATAGATAACATATTTGCAGTCTGTGACCAGCGAGTATTTTCATATAATCTATTTAAAGCAGGGTCAGAAGTTTCAAAGGTTCCCAGATTTTCTTTTTCTGTGGACAATACAATTGCCTCAAAATCCTCCTTCTTTGGATTTGTAACACCGCTGACACGTACATACCGAAAGCCATGATACGTAAATCTGGGCGTATACACAGCCTCTTGTTCTCCGCCACAGATATATACATCTCTTTGATCACAGCCCTTGCCGACACCGCCTGCACCAAGAATATTGTTAAAATAATTTCCCTGACAATCTAAAACCTCACAGTGATCTAATTGAATTTCTTTCCCCTTCTCCTCATGGACACACATCTGAACTACACCGGCAAGCACCTGCCCAAAATCAAGAATAATTTCTCCTTTGGGACTAACTATCATTTCTTTTACCTGGAGCTTCTTGACTTCCACAACTCCACTATCATTTTGTGCTCGTAAATTTGCATAACCGAATTTCTGTTCAACTGTTGGAGTCCACATATCATCTGCGTCACAATATGCCGGTTTGTCCCAGCCATTTTTTTCAATCCGCGCATCATAAAGCTCTCCTGCAAAAAGATCCGCCGCTAAAATGGGACCATCTGATGATGTTACGGAAGTCTCAGAGCAAATCATCTCTTTACTGCCATCAGAATAAGTCACCTCAAGTTGAAAGAGCACTGCATGTGCATGTACCTGCTTCTTAATATTTGGCAGCGAATGAGAGCATAAATACCAACCATCTCCCACATACATACCAAGCACATTGTCGCCAGCCTCTAATAATTCAAGAACATCATAGGTTTGATAACAAAGATAGTCACCGTAAACCGTGTGCTCAGGAGCAAAATAACGAGTGTCTGGCCGTTTTCCATTAAGTGACACCTGGTAAATACCATGACAAGTTGCATATAATCTTGCTCGTATCGGTTTGTCTTTTAACACAAACTGCTTGCGAAACATTGTGGCTGGATCTTGATTTCCAAATCCTGGTTTTGATTTTTTTCTTTTTTTCTTTGGACTAACCCACTTCGCTTTCCAATCATATGGTGCGAGAAGTCCCATTTCGAATATAGTGTCAGCACATGATGATTGTTCATGATTATCCCATACCTGAAGATGAACCAGGCACCTTGTACGACTTCTAGGGCGTAAAGTAGTAAGCTTTACAAAGGAAGTTTCATCGCTTTCCACATGTTCCGTTTCAAATAATAAAATATCATCTTCTGTTTTCACTGTGATTTCATAAGCAACCTGCACTGTATTTTCCTGCTCGCTTTCCAGTGTCCATGATAAATATGGATTTAAATCTATCCCCATTGGTTCCTTTTGATTACAAACTGCTAAATTCGCTATTTTCATACCTTTTCCTCCATAAAAAATATTGAATGAACTATATGCAGTGTAATAATATCATTTTCTCATTGAAAATATTTGACTTTTGTTGCGAACATACTATAGAATATTGCTGATATCTATAAAACAATTTCCATATTAGATTTAAGCGGTTCCATCATTTAAAAATCAATTGCAAAATAATAAGGAAGGTACAGGATATGTTTGAACACATTCATCTTTCAGATGCCACCCAATATCAGGATTCCTATAATTACATGGATAACCAAAAAGATAAAACCTTGAAGGAATATTCCAAAAAAAATATCGAGGCTCTTCCGTCGGAGACCCAATATCGGATTCATGGAACTGTACAGTTTCTTATGCCTCGTCCGATTCCTGCTGAAATAAAAAAATCTGTAAATTATTTGCAGTCATTTAGTTATATGGAAATGGATCAGGACTACTATACTCGACGAAAAAACTATGCATCATTTATGTTTCTTTACACCTATAGTGGATGTGGCATTATGAAATATCGCGGACAGACCTTCTCTCTTCAGGCCGGAGACTTGATCGTCATAGACTGTCAATTACCTCATGAATACCTAACGCAAACAGCAACCTGGTGTCATTCTGATTTACACGTGTCCGGCTCTCTAATCCAGTGCTACTACAAATCCTTTATTCAGGAAACCCCTTACGTATATCACATCCCACAGGAAATTTACCAGGTTCATCTGGAAAATATATTACGTTTGCAAACAGGTAATCATATTGACTGGATTTTTCATGTTTCTCGCGAAATTGAAAATTTACTTCTTTTGCTTCGGGATTATGTTTTAAATCCCAAAGGCAAAGAGATTCCTGAGACCATACATCTGCTTCGTACCTATATCGAACATCACTATACAGAAAATCTTTCCCTAGATGAATTAGCCACCTTCTGCAACTTAAGTAAGTATCATTTATGTCGAGAATACAGCCGGTATACCGGGTTTTCTCCCAAAGCATATATTATAAAATTAAGAATTGAACAGGCCAAATTACTTTTAAACACCACAGCACTCCCTTCTTATAAGGTCGGTATGCTTTGCGGTTTTCAAAATGAAGCAAATTTTATTCGGCTCTTCCAAAGCTCCACTGGAATCACCCCCGGTCAATGGAGAAAACTATATGATGCATAAGTTTTTTCCAATCAGTACCGGTTTCGTTATGCATCTCACTTATTACGTGGTTTTTTAAAAGAGCAAGATTCAATAGTATTTCAGCAATATATCACATTTTGTTTTTATCTTCTTGCGTTTATAGTATCTGCGAAATACACGATAAAGAGAACCAGGATGCCTTGTGTATCCTTTATCGGTTCTTAGCTTGCCATAGAGTACACAAATGGAGATATGAGGATTACGCCTATGATAATCCTGAATCCATTTCAATTCCTTGTCTGTGTGAGCCTTTGGATGTTGAGAGTGTGGTCTATGCGATTTCGGAAAAAACAATTCAAGAACAGTAAGGAGGGGCAAATAATCATGTGCGAGATCATTGAAGAGTATGCAAAAGAAAAAGCCGCCGAAGCTGAAAAAGCTTCTGCAAAAAAAGTTTCAAGAGAAAGCGCTAAAGAATTATTTATTAATAACGTTAACTTCGACATCATCAAAAAAAGCTTTAAAGAACTATCCGAATCCGAACTTCTCGAAATACAGAGGGAAGTACAACTGGAAATGCATAAATAGAAAGCCTTTCTATAAGCGGTCACACAAATGTGTGGCCGCTTCTTCTATACAATCATTCTAATTAAGCCAATTCCATAACAGCTTGTAGTACATGCATTGCACAACTCTGTAATTCACCAAGTGTCAATGGACAAGTCACACCATCTGCCCCTTCCACTGCTCCAACAGAACGAACAATTTCATCTACGTCCGCCTGTTGCCCTGGCATAATCAAATCATTTCCGGCTTTGATACAGCCTGCTGCACTGCTGCAGCCATACTTTAATTGCACCGATTGATCTTGCTGAATAGCCTCTAACACACCAGTGGTTCCCCAATCGGTCATAACTACACCTTTGAATCCCCACTCATCCCGGGCAATTGCGGTCAGAAGATCATAGTTATTTGCCGTATGAATTCCATTAATCAAATTATAGGAGCTCATAATCGATTTTGGCTGGGATTCTTTCACAGCAATCTCAAACCCTTTTAGATATAGCTCCCGAAGGGTACGCTCCGATACATGCGCATTGGTGTGCATACGGTTATCTTCCTGATTATTACATGCGAAGTGTTTGATTGTCGTACCGCATCCTTTATGTGACTGGACTCCCCTGGTATCTGCTGCTGCGCATTTTCCTGCAACAAACGGATCTTCAGAATAGTATTCGAAGTTGCGTCCACATAATGGATTTCTTTGGATATTCATTGCTGGTGCAAGCCAGAGATGTACTCCGAATTCCTCCATCTCTTCTCCAACAATATTCCCCGCTTCCTCAATCGCTGCAACATCCCAAGTCTGGGCAAGCAGTGTTGCAATTGGAATTGCGGTACAATACTGATAATAAGTGACTGCATCTTCTGGGATATCTGTTTTTGGTGTCTGTCCCACCAGAAGTTCAATTCCTGGCAGTGGTGCATCTGCAGTCCCTGGAATCACATTATCCTTGGAATCTGCCATAAAGCTTGATGATAAACGAAGGCCAGCTGGTCCATCTGCAAGAATCAGATTTCTGACATTTCTGCTTTCAAGCAGAATCGAGGTAGTATCTCCAGCTCCACCTGGCACTGCATTCGATGCTGCTCCGATAATGGAGCCCCCGCTGAAATCACCACGTGAAGTTCCCACACATAACTCTGCCATCTCTTCCACATTCAACTGGGCTACCAGTTCCTGCAAAGAAGCTTTTCCATTCTTCACATCCTCCATGGTAATCTGCTTTATTTCCGTGTGGTTCTTCCACTCCTCTGGTGCTCCGGAGTATTGGGATGTAATACAAGTAAACTTCTCTGGCTGCAGCACAATTTCAGGTGCCATACACTTCTCGTCTTCTTCTCCATCATAGGAGTATGTTGCTCTTGCTTCTTTTGTTAACTCCTCTAATTTCGAATCCAATGACAGGCGATTGCTCATTCTCTCTGTTACAACAGTGGTGCTAAGAGATAGCTTGGCAGCAACTGTGGTAGATCTTGAGCTTGTTCCAACACGGAGATAATAGTCTCCTGCTTCTAGAATCCAAGCTGCCTGATTCACATCATAAGAAGCCATCTGCGCTGTCTCAAACTCCACAGTAAGCATCTGCTTTTCCCCTGGCGCTAACAGCTTCGTTTTCGCATATCCTGCAAGCTCCTGATATGGTTTTTCAAGAATTCCATCTGGCGCAGTATAATATACCTGAACCACTTCCCGTCCAGAATACTGATTGCCTGTATTTGTCACACATACCTCAATCTGTACCTTTTTCTCGTCTGCCTTAACGCTTACATTTTCCAAGTCAAACGAGGTATAGGACAGCCCATATCCAAATGGATACTGTGGTGTCACATCAAAGGTATCAAAATAGCGGTATCCTACATAGATTCCTTCTGTGTAATATTCGTCGTCAATATTACCATTCATATGGCTAAAGGTATCTGCATTCGGATAATCCTCATAGCTCTTTGCCCAGGTGGTTGTAAGATGTCCACTTGGAGTTGCTTTTCCAGTCAGTATATCCACAAGTGCTTCCGCTCCCTGCACACCTGCCTGGCTCATGAGAAGAACGGCTTTGATTTTCTCCTTGTCTTGGAAATAGCTGGTATCAATCACACCACCTACATTTAGGACCACGATAACCTCTTCATATGCTGCCAGAATCTGATTCAATAACATCTGCTCTTCCACAAACAGCTGAAAATCACCTTCGCCAGGTTTTCGATCCGCACCTTCCCCCGAATTGCGGGAAAGCACATAGATTGCTGTAGATACTTCATCCATTTCCAGTTCTAATTTCTCTGCTGGTATTACTGGTGGATTCTGAAATGGATGATTGAGTAACTCCATAAATACGCCCATTCCCTCAGTTGCCATTCTTGCACGGAGCCTTCCATAATACTCGCCCTGTGCCTCTTGGATGGCTCCATCATACCGGTCCAGCCAGCCGGATGTCATAATCTGATAGCCAGCCTGCTTTAATGCCTCTTCCACACTGAGCACAGCTCTGCTGTTCACGTCGCCTGAACCAGTTCCACCCTTAATAGTATGTCTTGCTCCATTTCCAAACAGCGCTATCTTTTTATTCTTATTCTGAAGTGGTAATCCCCCATGATTTTCCAATAACACCATGCCCTGTACTGCGATATCCTTGGAACGTTTTGCATTGCGTATCTCACGTTCTGACACCTTCGAGTTGGTTGTTGCATATAATTTTGCCATATCTGCTTCTCCTTTTTCCCTGAGCTTTTACGCCTTCTTCTATCTCAGTTTTTCTACATTTCCTTCCGTAATTCCACTCTCATTGAATGCATCCACGCGAACATAATACTTTCTGCCTTTTACAAGGGCTCCAATGTTCTGTTCTACCGAATCCAAACCTGCTTTGGCAAATACCATATAGCTGTGATATAGCTTCTCAGGAGAGCTTCCCCACAGGATGTTATATCCCATTGCACGTTCTCCGCAAATCTTCACCTTCATATCCAGATCCCCTGTGCGATCTGTGGTGAATTCTGGAATCCCAGGCTTTTCTTCATTTCCGATACCAAACACACGAATTCCGGACACACATGGCTTCTGCGCATAAGGAACTTTTATTATCGTAAGTCTTATATATCTCGCCTGTATTCCTTCTTCAACTACCACAAGATCATGAGGCAGATCGGTATCAGCTTTGGATTTATCCTGAATCAGGAAATAGTGATCTCCGTCCATAGAGCCATCCAGAATCCATCTGGTCTCATAGTCCGTCTCTTCAATATATCTAGCCTGGGTTGTTCCACGAATCTTGCCTGGTACTGGAATATCAATGGCATCATCTGCAAAGTTCACCTGAATTGCACGCACATCATAAGACTTACCAAGATCCACCTGTATCCATTCTCCTGATTCATTGGTGGAAGCCTGCCACCAGGTCTGTACATTTTCTTCTGTCACTTTCTCTGGCTCTTTGCCTTCCATATAGGAAGATGCCATTGCATCCTTTCCGGCGCTGAGCAGGAACCAGTCTGGGTTCTTCCATGGGTCAATTTGACCTTCCGTTACTGCCATTGGCCAATCCCCATATCGCTGATTGCAGAATAGCTCCCCATCTGCATCAAATCCCGCTGGCCATAATCCCACACGTCGTTCAAACTGATGATTCATGCTGATTCGCATGGTTGAAGTATGCCAAAAATTCTTTGATTTATCCCACATGGTGGAGCCATGTCCCGCTCCTGGGATGAATCCGCCTGGTTTGTAAGAAAATGGATTGTTCTCCGCTAATTTGAAAGGTCCCAGTGGAGAATCCCCGATCATAACACCATCTCCATAGATGTTATATTGGGTTCCAGCAAATGCATACTGAAGATAATATCTTCCATCATGCTTCTCCATCCAAGCGCCTTCAATATATGGCTTATCGCTGAGCATTCCCTTGATAAGCGGAATATAGGATTGCATCTGCTCAGGGCTTCCCATAGCTGTTTGACCTGTCTGAGCCGCTGAAGCATTTTTAGCAGCCTCGGCCTGCTGTTTCATAAAATACTGGAATGCCGCTTCCACCTCTTCCTCAGACTTTGGTGGTTTACTATGTTCCTCTCCCACACGTTCAAAGCCTTTTGTCCATGCATCTCCGTCCACAACAGGAACTTTTTCTCCAATTGGGAGCATGGTCTCTGGATCAAGCTCTACGCCCCATACAGGTGTGATGTTGGAGCATCCCCAGTAAAAATAGAGTCTTCCATCGTCATCACAGAATAGATTTGGATCCCAGAAATCAAATGTTCCTTTCATTTCCTCGTATGGTCCATTCAAAATATCCTTGGTACGATAAAAGTTACAGTTCTCTCCACGCTTGGAAGCAGAGAAATACACATATTCCCCTACAACGCGGACATCTGGTGCATAATCATATAGTGGAAGATTCTCTGGCAGTCTGTGGCTCTCCCAGCTTACAAGATCATCAGACACCCACACAGCAAGCTGCATGGATGCGAAAATATAATATCTTCCCTGAAACAGAATCATAGAAGGATCTGCCGCTTCTCTGGCAATCTGAATCTTTGGATTTCTAGGGTCTGCATTAAATTGATATCTATAATTGATATTTAAAGGATTACAAAAATATTTCATGTACAATAACCTCTCCACTTTCTAATAAATCTATGAATAATAACAGTTTACCTAATTGCTACTCGCCCTTTTTAATCTGCTGTAATACACGATTTAAGGATTTTACCTGATCTTCTGTGATACTGTCTTTCATATGACCTAACGTACTTTCCAAGGTCATTCTTCCCATCATACGAACAAGATTTGGATTATCCTTTACACTTTCTGCCACATCGCCTCTTGAGCTTGCTCCTGGGGCTTGCTGCATCAACTGTGCAAGAATCGCGCCTGCTTTTGGGCTTGCCTGAAGCTCAGACATTTTATCCTTAATTGAATAATAATCTGGTTTGTATGGTTCATCATCGAACCAATTTATCACTTCTTTAATCTCGCCCATCACATAATCAGGGTTTGCTTCTTCTACCTTGCGAACCGTAATTTCATCCGAACATGCTCCCGCTTTTGCAATAATCTGATGCGATCCGGTGATTGGTACCTGGAATATGAAGATGCGGCTTCCCTTTTGAGTCTCTAATTCTTTACCATCTACAAATAATGTCACTTCTGACTGGTTGGAGTATACCTTTACCTCTGTGGTCTCTTCCTTACGGTCTGCGTATCTTCTTCCGCAGATATGTACGAACGCATCCTCCTTATTCCAATATGCCTTATAGAGATAAAATGCATCCTTCTTGAGCTTACGGTCCATGGTCACAAGTCCCTTCTGGTTCTCGCCATGTTTACCGCCTTCGTCTCGTCCGTCTGCTGCGAAGTCAAACATATTCCAAACATGTGTTGCCCAGAGATATGGACGTTCCTCGATCATCTTTAAAATATGTTCGTGATATACTGTCTGATAGGTTTCTGAATAATCTCCATGGGTAGGAGCTGTGGATTGATACTGTGGGTTCGCGTCTGCACCATACTCTGAGAATCCAATACAACGGTTCGGAAACTTCTCATGGAATTCATCAAAGAATTGATCATTTTGTTCCAGCTCACCTAAGTACCATCCGAAATACAGGTTGTAGCTGTTCACATCTGGAATATCGAGAAGTGGACTGTCTGGCTCCTGCATGAATACGTTTGCCATTGTGGTAAAACGCGTATTGTCCAGACGATGGCAAAGGTCATTTAATAATCTGTGATTCTCCATAAGTGCATCATCTACAGGACTTGCGGCTGTGATTTCATTGGAAAGTCCCCAGCATACAATCGAAGGATGATTGTAGCACTGAACCACCAGTTCCTCCATCTGACTTAATGTGTTAGCCTGTCCATTTTTCATAAACAGTGTGATAAATGGAATTTCAGCCCATACAACCATTCCATACTCATCACAGAGATCATAGAATTCCTGTGCGTGCTGATAATGTGCCAGACGAATGGTGTTGGCACCAATCTCCTTGATAAGCTCCATATCTTCCTTATGCATCTCATAGCTAAGAGCATTTCCTACACCTTTTCTATCCTGATGACGGCTTACTCCACGAAGAGGGTAAACTTTACCATTTAATACAAATCCTTTCTCCGGATCTGTATAGAAACTTCTGCATCCAAAACGTGTCTCCACGGAATCGCCACTTTCAATCTCTGCCTTTGCAGTATAAAGATATGGGTCCTTCACTCCATCCCAAAGATGAACAGAATCCAGTTCAAACACAGCGGTTGCCTTTCCATCAATAACTGGAACTGTCTGAGAGTCTGTAGCTTTCCCGCTTAATGTTACCTTTACGTTTTCTGCCACTCCTTTTACCCAGGTCTCTACCGTGACAGTCGCTTTTCCAGTTGGGACACGGCTTTCATCACATTTCACTTCTGGGGTTACCTTAATTCCAGCTCCACCAGCATAATCCAGTTCAAAATGAGTCTCTGGAACAATCACAAGATTTACCATGCGGTATAATCCACCATAGAATGTGAAATCTGCCTTTTGTGGATATACATAATTGTTATCTGCATTATTTAATGCCACAGCTACCACGTTCTCTTCTTGCAGCTTATCTGTCACATCTACACGGAATGTCGAATAACCGCCTTCATGGTGTGCCAGCTTCTCTCCGTTTACATACACATCTGCAATTACTGCTGCTCCTAAAAATTCCATGTATACACGGCTTTTTTCTTCCATCTCTGGTCTTTTCAGCTCTGTTACATACCAGCAGGTTCCTCTGTAATAATCATTTCCACCATCCTGTCCATCTACCGCATTCCAGGTATGTGGAAGGCTAACTGTTGTTCCTGCTGTAGCTGCCGCTTCTGCTGCTGATTCTGCTGTTTTTACATATTTCCAATTGTCTCTTAATTCCTGAATAATTCTCATATTCTACCTCGCTTTTATATACCTCTTTATTTGTTCTTTAATTAGAATTCGAAAAATGCTTCGCACTGAATATATTCTTACTTGGTATAGCCCCCAAGAAATGTAAGGCTAGGCTTTGGTGTACGTGTCTGTGTACTGCGATCCACTGCAATCAGTCCAAATGTCATGCCAAATCCCTTCTGCCACTCAAAATTGTCCATCATAGACCAGTACATATAGCCTGTTACAGGGATTCCATCTGCAATACATTTCTCCACACCGGATAGTGCAGTCTCAATATAAGCCACTCTTCTGGTATCATCTGCTGTTGCAATGCCATTCTCGGTAACCATAATCGGAATATCAAGTTCTTCATGAACTCTTCGAATGACATGCTCAAGTCCTTCTGGATAATATTCATAGCCCATCTGGGTCTCCTCAGCGCCTTCTGGGTTTGGCATAATTCCATCTGGTCCGATAATAGAGCGTGAGTAATTCTGTAATCCGAAGAAATCATCCTCTTTAATATATGGAAGATAATGTGCGAATTCCTCCTCCCATTCTTTAGCTGCATTTGTTTCGCCGCCTTCTACAGACTGAATATCATGAAGTGACAAAGAAATTCCAATGAGAAGCTCTGGCTTCACGCTCTTCATTGCAGCTTTGGCAGCCTGATGTGCTTTCATTACAAGCATATCTCCTTCTGGTGTTCTTGCACTGACGAAGGTCTGTAAGTCTTCTGTTCCAAACACTTCCAGGTTCTCAGCCTTCTGTTTTTGCATATTGGCCATCATCTCGTTAAAGTTCATGCCAACCTGTGCAGTTCCTTCCATGTCTGATTTACCTTTTTGCTCGTCAGCTGTATTCTGGGCTGCCTGCTGCATCTGCTGCATTTTCGCCATCATCTGACGTTTGTATCGCTCTGAAATTGCAGCAACCTGAATTCCCATATTTGCTTCGTTGATGGTGCAGACATACTTCATCTGATCCCCAAGCTTTTCCACAACGTATTTACAATAGTTCGCAAATGCGTCTACTGTCTGTTCATTTTCCCAACCACCATTTTCAATCAGCCATTTTGGGGAGGTAAAATGCATCATGGTTACAATTGGTTCCACTCCATTCTCATGGCAGCAGTTAAGTACTTTTCGATAATGTTCGATTTCCTGTTCATCATAGATTCCCTGTTCCGGTTCGATTCTTGCCCATTCGATTGAGAAACGGTACGCATTCAGTCCTGCCTTTGCAATCATCTGAATGTCTTCCTCATAGCGATTATAATGATCTACCGCATCTAGTGATGGCTCATTGAAATTGCCATATTTCATATGTTCCAGTGCCCAATAATCACTGTGAATGTTGTTTCCTTCTACCTGATGTGCTGCGGTTGCTGCACCAATCAGAAACTTCTCTGGTAATTTACTCATACTTTCATTCTCCTGTTTTTCTATGGTTTTCATAATTATTAAACTTATATTTAATATTATTTATTCTTGCATTAACGAATTAGCAATCATATTCTCCAGATGTTATCTTCTTTGTAGTTCCATCTGCCAAAATAATAGTTGCCTCCACGTTACCTGGAATCTCAAAGTGATATGTCACCTTACCTGTGGTTCCGTCTATTTTCCAGCTGGATACAATTCTTCCTCTTGGGGAATTATATACAGCTTTTGCAGACCCTAGCTGCGCTGTTGGAACTGGCTGAATTACAAGTGCATCATGGGAATACTGAATTCCACATACGCCAGACAATAGCCACCCTGAGATAGCCCCATAAGAATAATGGTTCAAAGAATCATGCACAGTTCCATCCTCTTTCACACCATCCCAGGTTTCCCAGATTGTGGTTGCACCTTTCTTTACTTCATACAGCCAGCTTGGACATTCTTCCTGTAATAAAAGGCGATACGCCGTATCTTGATAGCCATATCTGGTAAGCACCTGGCATAGGTATGGGGTAGATAGAAATCCTGTATTCAAATGATACTGATTCTCGATTACAAGCTGGTTCAAATCCTCTGCTGCCTGCTTTGCATCCGATTCCTCTAGCAATTCAAATGCCAGTGGACGAACATATTCACATTGACGTTTCGACTGAATATGGCCTTCCTTTACAAAGATGCTTCGATAAGCCTTCTTTGCTTTTTCTGAAATCTCATGATACTTTTTCTGATCTGCCTCTTTATTAAGAATTCCTGCAATTTTGCTTAATAGCTTTGCTGAGTTTGCAAAATATGCAGTCGCCACCTCTGGCTGTCCATTTGCAAATGCATTTTGCATAGTTGCCATCACATTGGCCCCTGGCTCGCACCATTCACCGTAATCCATTCCGGTGTTAATGATATATTCCTGATAAGGATTCCCCTCAAACGGGTCATTTTCTCTGGATGCCTTTGCCCGCTCACATAGGAAATCAACCCATTTGAGCATCATGTCATAATTTTCTTCTAGTATTTTCTTATCACCAAAATTCTCATATAATGCATATGGTACAAGCACGGAAGCATCGCCCCAGCCCACTGATGCGCTGAACATTTCGGAGATCTGGCTTCCTTTTCCATTGGTAGGTGAGATATATGCCATCTTACCATCCTCATGTTGATTATGTCTTACATTGGCGAGCCATTTGCGTAATATCGAATAGGAGTTCATAAGGCGGCTTCCTGTTGGTGCGAATACTCCTGCATCCCCAGTCCACCCCGCACGTTCTCTGGTAGGGCAGTCTGTAGGCACATCACAGAAATTCGATTTCATACTCCATATACTATTCTTAAAAAGCTGATTCACTTCCTGGCTTCCACATGTATATTCTGCTGTTTCTTCCATATCAGAATATACTGCAATTGCCGTAAGCTCTATATTTTCTGCTGAAATCTCACTTTCTACTTTTGCGTAACGGAAACCAAAGATGCTAAATGCTGGCTTATAAACATTCTCGCCTTCTTTGCAAGTGTATATGATTTCCTGTTTGATTCCTCCCGATTGATTTCGGTCTCCGGGTTGAAAGTTCGCTATGGTAAAGTTACCATTCTCATCTAGCGTTTCTCCATGCACCAATTTGATTGTCTGACCTGCTTGGGCTGTCACGCAAAGCTTGGTATAGCCTGCAAGATTCTGTCCAAAGTCAAATACCAATTCTCCGTTAGGAGTTTGTATAAGCTTTCCTTTGAAGCTCTCCTTCTCGCGAACTGGAACACAGTTGGAAGCAACCAGATTGTCATAACCAAATTCTAGAATTGTAACTGGATTCCATTCGTTGATCATTTCCATCTGAGCATCGTAAATTTCGCCTAACTCCATATCAGTGAGGCGGATTGGTCCTTTCTGGCTTCCTTCCCAAGTCTCATCTGTGGTAAGAAGTATTTCACCACCAATTTCCAGTTGTGCGAGGAATGATAAGTCTTCTCCGAATAGATTACGAATTCCATCTATTCCATTGCAGCCTCTATACCAGCCATCACCAAGAATCACCTGCATCTCATTCTCACCTTCTTGAAGGAGTTCCGAGATATCATACACTTGATAGGTAAGACGCATCTTATACTCATCGGATCCTGGGGTAAACATATCAAGCCCCACTCTCTTACCATTAATAAAAGCTGCATATAAACCATGAGCAGTACAATATAACCTTGCCTCTTCTTTCTTTGTCACTACAAATCGTCTTCTTAGATAACCAGCTGGTTGTCTCTCTTCGGATACAATTCTTTCTTCTGGACTAATCCATTTTGCCTGCCATTCGCTCTGGGCTATTCCTGTTTCAAAGGATGCGGCATCACTCCATTCGCTTTCCTTGTCATTTTCATCCCAGATCTTCACCTGCCACTGGTAAGCAGTCTTTGTCTGAAGTTCCTCGTGATATGTAATCTGCATATCACAGGATTCTTGTTTTCCACTGTCCCATACTTTATTGTCTCCACACAATACCTGTACCTGATAAGCCGACTGCATATGTCCCATTGGACATTGCCATGTAAAAGTTGGATTGCTCACATCCATTCCTATTGGATTTACTAATTGTTCTGTTTTCAATTGAAATGCTTTCATCGTTTCTCCTTTATCCATTACAATTTATCTATTTTGATATTTCTCGTATTATCTGATTCTAGAATAAAACAAATCAGCAAATTCTACGAACATGATTTCACGATTATGTTCTATAATTCGTTTTTGTTATAAAAAAAGCAAGAAATAGTGTCCAATCCTGCTAGCACTATCTCTTGCCGTCTGATACAATGTAGGCACTATATAACTTATTCTCGAAAGGATATTGATTACCTATGTCACGAAAGCGTTTTATTCAATTCATTAAATTTGGTCTTGTAGGAGTGTCCAATACCGTTGTGTCCTATCTACTAAACATTGCCACACTTTTTCTTATGCAGCCACTTCATACCAACTATGACTATATTGCAGGTAATCTTGTATCCTTTTTCTTAAGTGTTCTTTGGTCTTATTACTGGAATCGCAGATTCGTATTCCGCCAGACCGACAAGTCTGCCTCAAGCAAAGGTACTTTATTGCGTACCTATATTTCATATGGTTTCACTGGTGTTATTCTAAATAATGTATTATCCACATTTTGGATTCATACTCTTGGTATGTCCAAATATATTGCACCACTGCTCAACCTGATCATCAGTGTTCCTATTAACTTTCTTTTGAACAAGTTCTGGGCATTTAAGGATACCGAGTAGTATTCTTATTCTAGAATCTCCGGATGCTTCCACTGTGATACATTCTTGCTTCCTGCGGAAAGTGCTCCATCCACTGGGATTGCTGCTCCTGTAATATATCGAGCCATATCACTTGCCAGGAATAATGCAAGGTATGCGCATTCTTTTGGATCTCCCATTCTTCCTGCTGGACAATCTTTCTCAAAGAAGGCCATCGCCTGCTCTGGTGCATCTCCAAAGATGCTTGTCTTTGTATATCCTGGGCAGATAGCATTCACTGTAATGTTGTAAGGCGCATAATCAAGTGCTGCAACTTTTGTCATTCCTACTACCCCAAACTTTGTTGCAGTATATAAAGCTTGTCCTCGCTGTGGCATTATACCCGCAATAGAAGCCACATTAATTAAAAATCCCCCCTGGCTGTGAGAACGAAGAATTGCTTCTGCTGCATATTTCATACCTGCAAATACACCTTTACTGTTCAAGTCAAAAATCTGCTCATACTCTTCTACTCCATATTCATGTAAAGGTGTTCCTCCCTGTCCAATTCCTGCATTATTCACAATTCCGTCTAATTTTCCATAATGCTTAATCGTCTGCTCCACAAGTGCCTCCATCTGTTTTGCATCGCTGCAATCTGTCTGTACAAAGATTGCATCTCCACTCTTTGCACAGATTCCATCTGCAACTGCCTGTCCTTGATTTTCGCTTCTGGCAGCACATACCACCTTCATTCCATTCTCTCCATACATCTCGGCGATGGCTTTTCCGATACCTCTGCTTGCTCCTGTCACAATTGCGACCTTTCCTTCTACGGATTCAAATACTGCTCTCTGTTTTTTCTCACTCATTTTATTTTCCATTCCTTTCCTTTTTCAAATGTCTGCCAGCTCTGTACAAATGTCATTTTAATGAACAGCTGTTGATTTACTTGTTGAAATTGATTATAATCAGAGCCACGAAAGAAACAATCATCAATTCCATCTGTCCTGTTACTTAATGAACATATTCAATAAATCTGTTGAAGAAAGGAACATTCCAATGAAAACTGATGCCAGAGTACGTTATACCAAAGATATTATTCGAAAGGTTTTCTTAGATTTATTAGTGGAGAAGCCGTTGAATAAAATTACTGTGAAGGAAGTTTGTGAACTAGCTGAAATTAACCGCGGCACCTTCTATAAGCACTATCAGGATATCTATGACCTAATGGAACAATTAGAAAATGAAGCGCTGCATCGCTTTGAAGAATTGCTTTCCTCTATTCAGGTAGATGGTAACTATCCGATTTTAGTCACTATGTTAACTTCACTTGCAGAATATCGGGAATTCCTTGCTCCTCTCACTGCCAATTCTCAAAATTCCAGCTTTACCAAGCGGTTGAATGAATGTTGTAATCAATATGCATTTTCCCAAATGTCACCTGAGCAGATAGAACTTCTTACCACTTCCAACAAGCAGTACGTGTACAGTTACCTGGCTGGTGGAACTGCAAGTATCATTGAGCGTTGGTTACAAACTGGTACAAAAGAAACGCCTCAGCAAATTGCTAAGGCAATTCAGTCATTGAATGAAAATACACTTTCCCTATTTGTCAATTTAGATCTTGGTTAGATGATTTTGGAAACATAAACACGAATATTGAATCATCTCCCTTATCGGAAACTGATACAATGATATACGGATTCTAATACAATCCCTAATGTATATATTCACTTTATTATCTGATAAGGAGAAGCTTATTATGAATGAAAACAGGAAACGCACAAATGGAATCGGTAAAATCTTTACCATTATTTTTACAGTTATCATCTTGATTACAACTATTTCGAACCTATCCAGTATATTTGGAATGAGATTCTTAATTAACGAGCTATCCAAATATGACTCTATGACCAGAATTTATTCTTTGATTATTAATGTCACAATTATTTTTACTGTAGTCACATTACTTTGCAGCGTGATAGGAATGATCTTTGCTCGGAATGCAATTGCCAGCCCTCTTAAGAAGTTATCGAGAGGCATCGAAAAAATCATAACTGATATTCAAAACGGAGATGGCAATCTCAGTGACCGGCTTGAATCCAAATCGAATAATGAAATCGGCCAGATTGTGTCTGGGGTAAATCAGTTAATGGAAACATTAAATAACATCATACATAAGCTGGCATCCGCCACAACGGAGCTCGAAACCAGTGCCGGAAGTGTGAATCACGATGTTACCATTGTAAGTGATAAAATAACAGACACTTCCTCCACTATGGAAGAGCTTGCCGCCAGTATGCAGCAGGTAAATGCTTCCATCATGACAATTACCGAAAACATCGAGGATATGGAACAAAAAATTGCTGGTATGGCAGATAAGACACTAGACGGCTTTCAGCATGTAAAGGATATTGAATTGAAAGCAGAAAATATGCAGCAGACAGTCTCACAGAATCAACAGGAAGTAAATCATATGCTATCCCAGATATCAGAGAAGTTGGAAAACTCAATTAATCAGAGCAAACGTGTAGGCCAGATTGATGAGCTTACGGAAGACATTTTATCCATTTCTTCTCAGACAAATCTTCTTGCACTGAATGCTTCCATCGAAGCCGCAAGAGCTGGAGAAGCAGGAAAAGGCTTTGCTGTTGTTGCAGATGAGATAAGAGTTCTCGCCGACAACAGCAGGAATACCGCGAATGGCATTCAGGATATCAGCTCCATTGTACGCCAGTCCGTTGACAATCTTTCAGATACTGCCAATCAGATTCTGCACTATATCAATGAAAATGTATTAAAGGATTATGATAACATTGCACAGACAAGTACAATCTACAAAGAAGATGCGCTGTTAATGAAAGAAATGATGGAAGAGTTACAAGAAATTGCCAGTCTGCTTAAACAGACCTCTGGTCAGATATCCTCCTCTATTTCTGATGTCACCATCGCAATTGACCAAAGTGCCAAGGGAGTGGAATCCGCTGCCCAATATACAACAGACATTGCCGTTCAGATGACAGATATCAACGATTCTACTGGAAAAAATATAGAAATTGCAAACATTCTAGAAAGTGAAATCAAGATTTTCAGGCGGTAATAAATGTCCTAATTCTTAGGAAAAGAAAACACCCAAAATACAAAGATTCTGCATTCTTATTCTTCAACAGAATCTATGTGCTTTGGGTGTTTGTTCTTTACAAATTCCATTTGTCTTAGCAAAGCTTTGCTGCGAGCTCGCGGTATTCCTCACGTTCCTTTAACAATTCTTTGTAGGCTTCAGCAACTCCGTCTTCATTTCCAGCACGGAATGGTTCTACGATTTTGCATACAGTTTCATACATTGGGGCAATTCCCATGTTGCAGCCTCTGTTTGTTAGTTCTTCAATAATTGGTTTCATATTCCATCTACTCCTTAGTCTTTGTATAGTAACTCACGAAATTCTGGTTCTGGCATTGGTTTGGCGAAATAATATCCCTGTATCATATCGCAATCCATGTCCCGCAGTATCTCATATTGTTTTTCTTCTTCTACTCCTTCAGCTACTACCTTCAGTTCAATTCGCTTGGCCAGCTGTATTGTTGAGCCAAGGATGCTGACGCTTTTACTTTCTTCGCACATGCTCTGCACGAATTTCATATCCAGCTTTAATATATCGATTGGCAGTCTTGATAGCATATTCAAGGATGAATATCCACTTCCAAAATCATCCATCTCGATTTCAAAGCCTTCTTCTTTCAGCTTATTTACCGTCTCGATAATCTGATCCTGATTCTCTGTATAAGCACTCTCAGTAATCTCAAGGTGTAGGTGCTTTGGCTCAAGGCCATGACGCTTTATGATCTTCTTCAGATTCTTCACAAGATCCCTGCGATAAATATCCTTACGCGATACATTGACCGATACCGGAACGTATTTATTACCCTCTTTCAGCCAGTTGGCAATCATCTCGGCCGTCTTATCCCAGATGTAGAGGTCTAATTCTGTAATGAATCCATTTTTCTCGAAAAGCGGAATGAACATTCCAGGCGACATGAATCCCCTTTTTGGAGAAATCCAGCGTACCAACGCTTCCGCTCCAGCCATCTTCCCAGTGGAAATACAGTACTTCGGCTGTAAATATACCTGAAACTCTTGATTGGTCAAAGCATCTGCCATCTCATCTGATATCTGCTGCTCCAACAATAACTTCGTTCGAACCGAATCATCATAATACGCAATATCCTTTTGCACCTGTCCACGGATGGAATCCACAGAAAACATTGCTCGCTCACACATGACAGACACAGGTACATCGATTCCGTCTTCCACATGATAGACACCGAATCTGGCATGCATTTTCATATCCATTGGATGAGCCTTCATATCCGCTCGAATATGATTCAGAATATCTTTCTCATTCTGTGCCTCCCTATCAACGAAAAGGAAGAACTGATCCGCGTATGCTCTGCAGGCAAATCCCCCAGAATCACCGATCTGCCGCTTGATGCTCTCACCCATATGCTGAATCAATCTGGTTCCTTCCATGAATCCATATGTATCATTTACCAGCTTCAGATTCATGATATCAATTGCGATAATATCATACTTCTTCTCTGGATTCTGCTGTTTCAATTCATAGAACTTCCTGCAAAATACCTGCTTGGTATACAGTCCTGTCATACTGTCTTTCTCTAAAACATCAATCGTCTCTGTAGCTTCCGGCATCTGAATCAGGTTCCATAGACGTTTCTTCAAAATCTCCGGGTTATATGGCTTTGATACAAAATCACTTGCCCCAAGATTTAACGCTTTCAGTTCCGACTCGTCTCCGCTTTTATAGCTTGTAACAAGAATTGGAATCGTAGACAAAACCGGATCTTGTCTCACTTGTTCTAATACCTGATAACCATCCATAACCGGCATGACCACATCTAAAAGGACTGCAGAAATCTGTTTTCCTTGTTCCCGTAGAATTTCCAATGCAATCTGTCCATTTTCTGCCGTTAGAATCTCATAGTTTGTATCTAGAATATTTGTCAATACCTTTCGATTGATCTGATGGTCATCTACAATTAGGACTTTTCTAAGCATACCCATGTTGAGTTCCCCCTTTTGTAGCATATATCTCTTATTAATAAGGTTGCTTTACCGGACAGCTCCGTTCTTAGTATCTTGGTTTTCGGCATTTTATAGTCCTATTATACTACTTTTCTGAGAAGAAATACAACATAACTGCATGGAATTTCAGTTTTCTTATGATATTTTTATCAATTTTTGCTTTATTTTGTCTTATTCATGGTCTGAATACTGTCTGGAACCGTCATTCATATCATATTTCTGATCTGGCTTCATTAGGATATCTATGAATTTTCCAACCTCTGCCCATGCCTTCTTGGATTCTGGAATGTTGAGATATGCCATCTGAAATACATGGAACATTCCCTCATAGATGCTCAAACGAACCTTCACACCCTGCTGACGCGCTTTTGAAGCGGCTTCCACAGAATCGCTGAGAAGCATCTCAATGGAGCCCACCTGAATAAGCATCGGTGGAAATTGCCTGAAGTCGCCAAACAGTGGGGAAATGTATGCATCCATTGGGTCTGCATCCCCCACATAATAATTATGGTATATCAGGCTGTCTCTTGTATTTCCAAACAGAGGATCCTTCTCATAATTGGTCTCATAGGATTCTCCGCTGGCTGTCAGGTCGGTCCAAGGCGACATCGCGACAATTCCACATGGCATTGGCATGCTGTGGTCTTTCAGATACATACACAGCGCCATTGCGAGTCCGCCACCTGCGGAATCACCTGCTAGAATGATCTGATCTCCGAAATATCCCTGATTCAAAAGCCACTGATAGGAAGCCACCGCATCCTCAAGCGCAGCCGGATATGGGTGTTCCGGCGCCACACGATAATCTGGAGTCAGGACACTACAGCCGTGACTGACTTCATTGTAAAGTCCTGCAAATACATAATATGCATTGCGAACTGCACCTGTGTAGCCGCCTCCATGAAGCTGAAGAATGACCTTTTCCAGATTTGGATTCTCTTTCGATGCCAAATACTCCATTGTATAATTCGCCATCTCAATATGTGTCATTGTAAAGCAGCCTGGCACTTTCCATGCAGGCTCCTGAAGCCTTTTGCGAAGCTCCCCAGATTTAATTTTCTTACCAATGGAAAGGTCGTTGGTCAGATGTGCCAGCAGGTCTCGAATAACTCTCCCCTGTATACTGGTTTCACTTTCTATCATACATGAAATCTCCGTTTTAATTCTGTTCTTGCTCTCTGGTCACCAAGGATTAAGGTTCCCAGGAAAATGAATAGTGACAATCCCATTGCACCAATTGCAAGATATGGAAAATGAATCACTTGCAATGCCAGGAGCACAACCGGAACAATGCTCAGCAGGATCATCAAAAGTTGAATCATCATATAACTTTGCCAATTTCGTCGATTAATTGCCATAAGCAGCAATACTCCAAGATCAATTACCATGATTCCTGCCGGTAAAATATAGTTTACAGACCAGCCGCGATATCCAGTCAGGAAATCAATTCCCACCAAAAACACAACGGCCATAAATGTCAGACTAAGAATCTTGAAACGGTAATCCGATTTCCCGACAATCGCCAGGCGGACAATGACGTTTCCATATATTAGAACCAGTCCCACAATAAAGCTCCACCAGAAATGTGTATCCACCAGACAATTAATATATACCAATACAGTCTCTGTCATAATCGATGCAAATAATAATAGGTTTGATGCAAATCGGTACTTTTTTGCAGTATTTCTTGCATTTGGGTACATGTTTTTCCCTGGGTTTGCGTCCTTTTCCAGCACATGATGGCAAAGAGGACATTTATCTGTATCATCTAATAATTCAATATTACACTTCTTACATCTGCTCATTACTCATACACTCCATTCGTTTCCAATTGAATCTCTACGCCATCCTCAGCGATTTTGCGGAAAAAGCATTTCTGCACCGATGTATCACTGAACACAGAGCTAAAGGTAAATACCAGCGTATCACCATAGGAGCATATGGTTCCCTTTAGTGATTGTCCCTTCGACATTGCAATGAAGGAATGAAACATCTCAATATATGGGCGGTACAGTTCTTCCACCTGTATATTACCAATGTTGGTAACGGTTGTGGTATTCGCTAGGGCCGACTGGGTATAGATCATCTTCATATATGCATTTTTCAGGAAAAGAGGTACGGGTCTGGCAAACTTATTCAATTGGCCTGCCACACTGTATGAGAACAGCTTCTCCAAATGTTCTTTGGTAATCTGTGAGCGAAGGCTCTCTCTTGTGATTGCTACAATTTCCTCAAAGGCGTAATCCTCCTTGGTTGGATGGAATTCTGCTGATACTACAATAAAGAAATTCTTCGTTGTCACGGAGTCGAAATAGGGGCGCAGATTCACCGGAACGGCTACGCGAATTGGCTCTTTGGATGGCATCTTGTGCAGACATTCCACGTAGGTACTCCAGATAAATATGGCCACCAAATACTCGTTGATGGAAGCTCCATAGCGATGGCACACCTCTTTTAATTTTCCAACTGGAATTCGTGCATGCATCAGTCCCATTTCGCCGGCTGGCAGCTTGTCCATCCGAATCTGATAGGCTTTCAGCTTCTGATAGCCTCTGGCACTTTTCTTCTTATAATTCTTCACAAAGCTGTCTTCTCGATTTAAAGAAGTGCTTTCGCTTAATTTATCGCCAACCTTCTCCCGCAATTCCGGGTGCACGAGACGCAGATATTGATAGGTCAGCTCTCGCAGGAAATTCAGGCCTCCCATTCCATCCGTCAGTACATGGAACACCTCGAGATTAATTCTGCATTCATAATAGGTTACACGAAACATATAGCTATGGTTCTGGTTCTGCTGAATATATCTACAAGGAAATGTATGCTCTTCCACAACTCTTGGAGCCTGCTTTCCATTTTCCTCGAAATAGAACCAGAAGATTCCCTGGCGCAATCTCACATTAAATCCGTCAAACTTCGGTAGCATCATATCCAGTGCATCCTGAAGGATCTCCTTTTGAATCTCTTCCTTCAATGTCACACTGATTCGATAGACATTGGTCATGCTTTCCCCCGCAATTACAGGAAAAAGATGTGCTGTATTATCCAGCTTATCCCAGCGTATCATATGCGTTTTTCGGTATTTTGCATCTTCCTTACGTAACTCTCTATCTTTCATGCGCCGTCTTTTCTTAGCTGCGCGCTCGCTCTGCTTTGGTTGTTGTATTTCTTCTTTGCTCATTTACTTTTCGCCCCTGGCTCATTGTTCAGATTTTTTACATATTTCTATTATAGCATGTTGTGTCTGTCTGGTATACATTTCCCATAAAATAAAACCGGCAGATGACGAATCACCTACCGGCTCAATGAAGAAATACTCCCTCATGATATGTATGCATTTCATCTGGTATAACCAGTTGCACAAATAACATCTAGTCATAAAGTATCACAATTTCTTATTCATGTCAATATATGGAAGAAAATACAAGATTTTCATTGTTTTTTTCAAATTATTATTGTATGATATTTCATATTGGTATGTGGTATAGCCACGAGGCAGAGAGGAGATATATATGAATTTTCAGAAATTATCCGCCCCATCATTAAAAGAATTATTTATTACTGAATTAGAAAATAAAATTTTATCCGGTGAACTTGCAATTGGTTCTAAGCTTCCAAGTGAACGTGAGCTTGCTGCTTCTATGCAGGTAAGTCGTGCCGTTGTCAATTCTGGTATTGCCGAAATGGAGAAAAAAGGGTTTCTGGTTGTAAAGCCAAGAATTGGAACCTTTGTTGAAGATTATCGTAGAAACGGAACTCTTGACACATTGGTATCCATTATGAAGTTTAATGGAGGAAGTATTGGCCGTAAAGAAGTAAAAGCGATTCTCGAGATCCGAATAGTTCTTGTGAATTTGGCTGCTACTCTTGCCATTGATCATGCTTCTGATGAAGAATTACATACTCTTATTCCACTTTTAGAGCAGGCTCGCAGAAGCAAGTCCAACGAAGAAGCTGTTGAGAATACCTTCCACCTATATCATGAGATTTCCTTCATCAGTGGTAATTCGCTCCTTCCACTTTTCTTTATGTCCTTCAAGGATCTCGTATGTCGTTTGTGGATGCGCTTTGTCATTAATTATGGAATTGATGCACTCAACACAAGCAACGAAGAATTCATTGAGCTTTTGATGTCACGTAAGAAGGCTGCACTCTTGAAATATGTGGAGGAATCCACACAAGACAGCATCTCTGGTGATCGGCCAATTTACTTTAAATAATGAATTGGGACGGGGTATTTCTTGTTTCGGGACGGGGTTTTCGCGAGAAAACCCCGTCCCGAAACAAGAAATACCCCGTCCCAAGTTAAACATCCGGGCAGTTTGACAGGTTTACAAGCTTTGAATAGTTTTCTTCGCCCACAAGTGTTTTATAGATACGCTGGTACTCTTTCATATATGTTTTTTCTGGTGAAGTGTTTACACTTTCTTCTGCCACAAGAATCAGATTATCTGGTGCATCTTCATCTACCTTTATGTTATATTTAGGGAATTCCAAATACAAAAGTGTGTACTCCACACCACAGATAACTGGTTTATTGACTTTGTCTTCATACAGTCCATTCTTCTTATAGAATCGAATACGATTTTCACGTGTTCGAGTAGCTTTCAAATCCTTTGCGGATTCTATACTTTCTGCTTCGATAATCATAACCTTCTTGTTTTTCACAAACCCAAAATATTTTTGAACTTCTGTCAACATACGACTTCCGAAGCCTTTTCCACGATATGGCTCATATACAGCTAAATAGTCTAATAGTGCTGCATCTGTATTCTCCCCAAAAGAAATAAATGCATAGCTGATGACTTTCAAATCATCTAAAAGTCCAAAACAAATATACTGCCGTTCCTTTACTCTCTGTAATATGTTTTCCAGTGGTTTCACTTCGTCTGCTGGGAAATCATGCACCAGCATTGTCTGATATATCTGCCGAATCTGTCCCTTGTCTAATACTTCAAATTTCATAGCCTATTCCTTATGTTTTCTTATAGTTTACCGTATACATCCATTGGGACATATGCTTTAATTGCAATTCCCTCTGGTACATATTCTTCTTCTAACAATTCTCCCTGTTTGCGAATCAGCTGGATAATTCCAGCGTCTGCATAGGAGATTACACGTTCCACATATACCTTATTATCTCGGAGGATCTCTGCTAATAATTCCTTCAGTTCATCCAGTCCTTCATTACGCGCTGCTGAGATTGGGAGTACATGATCTGCTCTAAAATCATGCATAGGCTCACTCTCTGTGCGCAAGTCCTGCTTGTTAAACAGGGTAACAACTGTTTTATCTTTTACCCCTAAGTTATCCAAAGTCTCATACACGATATGCATCTGTTTCTCACGCTGGGGATTCGATGCGTCCACCACATGGAAAATGTAATCTGCGTATTTTGCCTCTTCCAGAGTACTCTTAAATGCCTCAATCAGGTGATGTGGAAGCTTACGAATAAATCCTACCGTATCGGTGAGAAGCACCTGCTGTTTCCCCGGAAGCTCCAATGTACGTGTGGTTGGATCCAGGGTCGCAAATAATTTATCTTCCTCAAGTACCTGAGCATCGGTCAAATGATTTAACAGCGTTGATTTTCCTGCATTGGTATAGCCTACGATTGCAACCACTGGCACCTGATTCTTCGCTCTCTGTGCTCTTGTTACATCACGGTGTTTCTGTACCTCTTTCAGCTCGCGATTCAATTGCGCAATACGATCATTGATCAGTCGTCGGTCGATCTCCAGCTTTTTCTCTCCTGGTCCCCTGGTTCCAATTCCACCTCCAAGTCGCGACATGGATCTGCCGAATCCAGTCAGACGGCTCATGCGGTACTTCAGCTGTGCCAGCTCTACCTGAATTTTGCCTTCGCTGGTTGTTGCCCGATCTGCGAAAATGTCTAGGATAATCAAGGTTCGATCCATAATCTTAATCTGCAATTCTTCTTCGAGATTCTTTAACTGTGCTGGGGACAGTTCATCATCACAGACAATTCCTGTGGCACCTGTCTGCTCCACAATCTCTGCGATTTCCCGAACCTTACCCGTTCCAACATATGTCCCTGGATGAATCAGCTCCCGCTTCTGAATCAGAGTTCCAACCACAATTGCGCCTGCTGTCTTTACCAGTTCTGCAAGCTCTGCAAGAGAATCCTCTGTATCATCACCCTCCTGCTCACTGACTCCTACAAGGACTACCCGTTCCTCTATCTCTTCTATTTTGATTGTTTCTGTCATATTGCTCCTTTATGCATTTTCCAATGAATTATCTTGTCTGCAGGAAGGTATTCTCCCTGGCAGCTTCCTGATCATCTGGATATGCTTTGATATATTTCTCCATCATTGTCTTTGCAGATGCAAAGTCGCCTTTATATTCATAAGCAGATATGCATGCACGCATCAGCGCTTGCTCGTTTGGGACCTCATCCATTGCAAGTCCTGCTTCAAAATACGTAACTGCTTGCTCATAGTGTTCATTTTCCAACTGCTGTTTTCCAATCTGATACAAATCCTCAGATGTGACCTTGCCGCTGTCCAAATATGTCTGAATATATTCCTGTGCTGCGTCCTCGTCTCCGTTGGTCTGACATACCTGCGCCATATAGAAGTTTGCCTCCACAGAGTCCGAATCCAATGCCTTCTTAAGATACTCTTCTGCCTTTGCAGTATCCTCTAACATAAGGTAGATTCTGCCTTTTTGCGTATTGTCCTCTGCGCTGTCTCCTTTGATGGAAAGTGCCTTGTTCAGATAGTATTCCCCATCATCCTTCATATCATTAGCGGCAAGTGACTGATATATGCCAATATACAACTCATAATTATCGTCATCCAGCTCGATTGCTTTAGCATAATCTTCTGCGGCCTTCTCACTCTCTCCCTTTGTAAAATACAGATTACCTCTCAGATAATATACATCTGCATTCTTCTTGTCATATTCCAGTAATGTGTTATAGGTATCCAGTGCTGCGTCATAGTCTCCGGTAAGATACTGTGCCTCTGCCTTGTAGAAGCTCAGATCCAGCTCCTTTGCCCCAATACGGCCGTTAGACTGATCCAACGCCTTTTGGAATGCTGAGACTGCGCCTTCGTAATCCTTTTGGTCCATGCAGTTAATTCCATACTGACGATATGCTTCCATATTTTTATCTTTTTCTGTCTCACACCCGGTCAAAAGAAGCACTGCTGTTGCTCCAACCAAGATTGTCCGTATCAATTTATAATTAAACTTCATTCTTATTCACCTGCTATCTCATTTTCGAATCAAAGATTCCTTGTAAGTATAACAAACTTACACCTTTCTGTACAGAGAGTTAGAACTTGGGACGGGGTATTTCTTGTTTCGGGACGGGGTTTTCACGTGAAAACCCCGTCCCGAAACAAGAAATACCCCGTCCCAAGTCAAAAACGGACCTCCCACGTAAGTGAGAAGTCCGTCATTATTTACAAATTGGGAGGATTTGTAAAAGCAACAAATAGTTGTATTTGTTTCTTAGTTTAATTTCCAGATTTCTTCGTTGTACTGAGCAATCGTTCTGTCAGATGAGAAGAATCCTGCTTTGCTGATGTTCACGAGCATTTTCTTAGCCCATGCTTTACGATTATCATAAGCAGCATATGCATTCTCTTTTGCTTCTACATAAGCCTTGAAGTCTGGGAATGTCATGAACCAGTCTTTGTTTAATAATTCGTTGTAAAGACGCTCTAAGTTCTCTTTGCATCCTACTGCCATCACTTCATCACTTACGATGAAATCAACTGCCTTCTTAAGTTCAGCATCCTTCTCATAGTAATCTTTAGAGCAGTAATCGCCTCTTTCATAACGCTCGATAACAGTCTCTGAAGACTCACCAAAGGTGTAGATATTATCTTCGCCAACAAGCTCTGCGATTTCTACGTTTGCTCCATCCATGGTTCCAAGTGTAACTGCACCGTTTAACATGAATTTCATGTTACCAGTTCCAGATGCCTCTTTGGAAGCAAGGGAAATCTGCTCAGAGATATCACATGCCGGGATTAATTTCTCAGCTAAAGTTACGTTGTAGTTCTCTACCATGAATACTTTTAAGTATGGGCTGACTTCTGGATCATTGTTGATGATCTGCTGTAAGCAAAGGATAAGATGAATGATATCTTTTGCAATGATATATGCAGGAGCAGCTTTTGCGCCAAAGAATAAAGTGATTGGTCTAGCTGGTTTCTTTCCTGCTTTGATTTCAAAATACTTATGAATGATATAGAGTGCATTCATCTGCTGTCTCTTATACTCATGAAGTCTCTTAATCTGAATGTCATAGATGGAATTGTCATCGATGTCCATTCCCTGAGTCTGGCTTAAGTAATTCTTTAAGTCAGCTTTCTTTCCTGCTTTTACAGCAAGAAGTCTATCTAAGATTGCATCGTCATTAACGAAATTACCTAACTTCTCTAATTCGTTTGCATCTTTCTTCCAGCCTTCGCCGATAAGTTCTGTGATCATTGCAGATAATTCTGGATTACATTCCATTAACCAACGGCGGAAAGTGATACCGTTTGTCTTATTATTGAACTTCTCTGGATATAATTTGAAGAAGTTATTTAACTCTGTGTTTTTCAGGATCTCTGTGTGAAGGTAAGCAACACCGTTTACACTGTATCCGTAGTGAATATCCATGTGTGCCATGTGAACGAGACCATCTTTGATGATGTATGTGCTTTCATCAGATACTCTCTGGCGTACACGGTTATCTAATTCACGAATGATAGGCATTAACTGTGGAACTGCTTTATCCAGGAAGTAGATTGGCCATTTTTCCAAAGCTTCTGCAAGGATTGTATGGTTGGTGTAAGCACAAACCTTTGTAACGATCTCGATTGCTTCATCCATAAGGATTCCTTTTTCCTGTAATAAACGGATTAATTCAGGAATTACCATAGATGGGTGTGTATCATTGATCTGAATTGCTGCGTAATCAGCAAGGTCATGTAAATTAGATCCTCTTTCTACACATTCATCAATTACTAAACGAGCGGCATTGCTTACCATGAAGTACTGCTGGTAAACACGAAGTAAGCGGCCCTTCTCATCGGAATCATCTGGATATAAGAAAAGAGTAAGGTTCTTTTCGATCTCATCTTTGTTGAAATCAATGGTGTCTCCAACAATTGTCTCGTCTACAGACTCAATGTCAAACAAACGAAGTCTGTTGGTGCGGTTGTTGTATCCCACTACATCGATATCGTATAATCTTGACTGTACTGTGAATCCACCGAACTGAACTGGGTAAGAAATCTCAGATTTTGTTAACCAGCTTTCAGGAGTAATCCAAGGGTTTGGAGTCTCTTTTTGAAGATTCTTATCAAATACCTGTTTGAAAAGACCATAGTGGTAATTTAATCCAACACCATCGCCGTTTAATCCAAGTGTTGCAACGGAATCCATGAAGCATGCTGCAAGACGGCCAAGTCCACCGTTTCCTAAAGAAGGCTCTAATTCCACTTCTTCGATTTCAGCTAAGGATTTACCGTTTGCTGCTAATTCTTTCTTTACATCATCGTAGATTCCTAAATTAATCAGATTATTGGATAACAACTTACCAATTAAGAACTCTGCTGAGATGTAATATAATTTTTTCTTGCCATCATTGCTGATTTTGTCTTCAGCCATAGATTTTACCATTTCTAAAAGGCAAAAATATACTTCTTCATTACTACACTGTGCAATACTCTTATTGAATTTCTTTTCGACAGCCTGTGCTAATGTCATTTGTTTTCCCTCCAATTTTGACCGAAGGCACCACCGAAGCGGCAAACCCACGCGTCATATTTCCTCAATGTTCATTATTATGATATGAGTATACGGCTGTATTATATTTTTTTCTTGTCATATCCATGCAAAAAGTAGTACAATCCTATCATCAAGTAGTAAATTTTCGTAATTTTGCTATTTAATATTAGACATTCGTTAGAAAATGCATTGCACAGCGATAGCGCGGAGGATTCCACATGAATATATTAGAATATGAGAATTATCATGAGACAATAACCCACGGAGATATCGTATTTCCCTATAACACATATCTCTGTTCCATCCCTTTGGATTTTCCGAGGGTTCCACTTCACTGGCATGACGAAATGGAGCTTATCTATATTAAAAAGGGAACCGGGCAGATAACGGTTGATTTCCGTGAGTACCATGTAACTGGTAACACAATCATGCTGATTCTCCCTGGGCAGCTCCACTCCATCGAACAATTCAAGGATGAGACTATGGAATACGAGAACATCATCTTTCACCCAAGCATGTTTTTACCGAAAAAAGCCGATATCTGCAGCACTGATTTCATCGTTCCGTTATTGGATGGAAAAATCACTGTCCCTACAATATTTACCCCTGTTTATCCTTATTATGAAGATGTAGCTGCCCCAATCGACGCATGCGATGAAATCAGTAAAACCAAACCACAGGGCTACGAGCTATTCATCAAAAGCCAGCTCTACCTGTTCTTCTTTATTTTGGATAATCGCTGTCGTAACCTCACCTATCCAAAGCGCAGCCGCCAATCCTTAGAGAAAATAAAGATTGTATTAAAATACATTGAGAATAATTATATGAATCGTATTACTATAGAAGAAATAGCAGAAGTGTCTGACTTCTCGGAATCACATTTCATGCGCTATTTCAAAGAGACTATGGGAACTTCCTTTATTGATTATCTGAAAGATTATCGTCTTACCATGGCATCACGGCTTTTACTTACCTCAGATTCCGCCATTCTTGCAATTGCATCGGAGGTAGGATTTGATAATCTCTCCTATTTTAATCGTGCCTTTAAGCAGAAATATGGTATGACACCAAGTGCCTTCCGCAAGATTACTCTAGTTAACCCAGAGTCCTAATTATCTTCGAATCAGCGACAATGGCAATTCCAATCCATTTTCTGCTAATAATTTTTCATCACTTAAGATATCCCTGGTTGGTCCATCGGCAATTATCTCACCATGTGCCATAAGAATCGTACGCTCACAGGTGTCCCAGATAAAATCCAGATCATGGGATGTAATCAGCTTCAAATGTTCAAACTCATTTAAGATATTAATCAAATTTCTACGATTTTTCGGGTCCAAGGCTGCCGATGGCTCATCCATCAGAATAATATCTGGTGTCATTGATAGAATAGTCGCAATGGATGCCATCTTCTTCTCGCCGCCAGACAGCTTATAGATTGGCTTATCTTTTAAATATTTGATATGAACCCGTTCCAGCGCATCCATCACACGACGCTCCACCTCTTCCTCTGGTAAGCCATAATTTCTCGGTGCAAATGCCACATCCTGATATACGTTGGACATAAAGAGCTGACTGTCCGAATCCTGGAAAACGTATCCCATTTTCTCACGGATTTTGGCTAGTGTTGCCTTTTCTAAGGGAATCTCTTCCACACGGATTGTGCCTTCATATCCAAGATTCAATCCCACCAATATCTTGAGCAATGTTGATTTGCCCACTCCATTTGCCCCAATCAGTCCGATTGAATCATTCTCATGAGCGGTAAAACTGATGTTTTTTAAGATTGGATGCTCCTTTTCATAGGAAAAGCTTACATTTTCCACATTAATATGTATATGACTCATTTGACAAATATCCCTCCTATCATCTGAAATACTGGGAATATGCGAAACAGTATAAATGCTGCAAGCCAGCTTACAAGGATTATGGTATCCTGCATTTTCCATCTCACAGCTGATCCATAATAGAATTCCCCTGTGTATCCTCGCAGACACATACTCTCATAGATGTCGTCCGCCCTGTCCATACTGCGCAGCAGAAGCTGTCCCACAAGTGAGCCCCAGACTTTAAATTGAATTCCTTTCTGTCCTGGTGCCCGAAGTGTATAAGCCTGCGTGATGCGCTTTGCCTCCGCCAGCAGAACTGTAATGTAGCGATATATCAATAGAATCTGTGTGACAAACATTTTGGGAATATGGACAGCGCGCATGGCATAGCAGATCTTCTCAATGGATGTAGTCGCAATCAGCATATAGGAAGCCAATACGGTCAGCACACCCTTGACCATCAAAGACAGCATGGAGATCACACCTCCGGATATTCCCATTGTTCCAACATAGGTGACCACTTCTCTGTCGAAAAATGGATTGAATATTCCCACCACGCACACCAGTGGCAATACCACTCGAAGTCGATAAATGGATTCCTTCCAAGAGATATCTCCAAGCAGAAACATCACAACAGGATATACCGCCATGGAAAGCACTCCCGACAGTGCATACTTTGGAAAAGACACCACCAGCAAAATATATAGAATCGTCAAAAACAACTTAACCAGTGGATGAATTCGATTCACCCACTGGTTCTTATTTGCCATTTGATCTAATGTTTGTATTTCATGTATTGCTTGATTTATCTTACTCATATTTCAAATGTGATCCTAACATTTCTCTTAAATGCTCATTATAAGGCCATTTCTATGATACAAAAGTGCTCTATTCTTCATTCTTCTGCTTCTTACGGAAGAATTTGAATAGGTAACAAGCCCCCACACATACCCCTAATACGATTGCGCCGCCAATAATTCCTGAGAAGGATGTACCTGCTGCACTGTCGGAATTCTTGAATGCATAATCTGGAAGTAATGCAGTTGCAGACTGAATATTGTCCGCTGCTTCGTATACAGATCCTGCTGCTTCCAATTCTGTCGTTCCTGCAATCTGCTCCATAGACCACTCAAGTCCATCTGGATATGCAGACGCGAATAAGGATAATCCACCGCCAATCAGTGCTGCAAGAACTGCTAATACAACGACAGTCTTCTTAAACGTAAATCGTCCTTCTTTCTTTGCTGGTTCTCCAACGCCCCAGAGCATCTCTGGTCTTGCTTCCTGAATAAATACAAGAACTGCTGCTGTAATCAAGCCTTCCACAAGGCCGATTGCCAAATGGATTGGCTGCATAGTTGCTACAAAAGTAGAAAATGGAAGCTCTGTGATTCCAGATACAACCGTCTCAAGGGAAACAGAGAATGCACCAAGCTGAAGTGTTAGCACACAGCCCAAGATGGATGCCACAATAATCTTTACTTTGCTTGCTCCTTTTTTCATAATTGGACGCCAGATAAACATAGATCCAATAAAGCATCCGTAGAACGCCATATTCCAAACATTACATCCAAGTGCCAGAAGTCCGCCATCTGCAAACATGAGGCACTGTATTAACAGCACACCAATCATAGTAAGGAAGCCTGCAAAAGGTCCAAGCAATGCAGACAATAGCATTCCTCCACAAAGATGTCCTGATGATCCAGTTCCTGGAATTGTGAAATTGATCATCTGTGTTGCAAAAACGAACGCACCCATGACACCCATAACTGGGATTTTTTTTGGTTCATTCTCTAATCGAACTTTTTTAATTGAATAACCTGCTGCAACTGTAGAACAGGCATATAAAGTAGCCGCGACTGCTGGTGCGACCAGTGCATCTGCCATATGCATAACGTATACTCCTCCTCAAATCGTATGAAAACGCATAGGTTTCCAACGTTTTTTTCATTGTTGAGGTTATCATAGCAAAGCTCTGGTATGTCCACAAGCCCCCCTGGGGGTTATTTTCTTACTTTTCTATTATCTTATTCATTTTTTCTATTTGTCTTATTTACTTCTTCTATTATTTTTACTTTCTTATGTGTCAGCCTAGATCATCCAGAAGCCAACCACACCGGCTGCTATGCCAAATATCGCACCTGCAATTACGTCTCTTGGGAAGTGTACCCCTGATACTACGCGCACTACCGCTAGCAAGCATCCAATCACAAGAAGCACAATTCCGATCCAGCTTATCGGGCATACTGCTAAATAGGTCATTGCAATGATAAATACGGAGAACACATGCCTGCTTGGAAAAGATTTTCCCTTCGTATTCTTCGGTATTACAGGTGCCATCTCAAAGACTTCATAAGGTCTTCTTGCATTAACAATATATCGAAATACCGTTAATATCACAAATGAATCCAGTGGCACAATAATTGCTCTCGCAAGAATCAAGTCTTTTTCCAGCAATAGCCATAACAATAGCAATGGATATGCTATGAATACAATCCCAGTCAAGAATCGGTTACTAATATGTATGATTTTTGCCAGCTTTTGGTTGTCCCGCAGTGGTGCTGTTATATTCACATAGGTTTCTTTTTTCATAATACTTCCGCGCTTTCCAGCTTTCTATCTTATAGATACTTTACTCTATCTCGTAGCTGCTTTACTATATCTATCATTCATCATAGCTTAATTTTCTCCAAAAGAAAAGCCAATTAATCTTCGCCAGCTTGCAACTGGCAACAGAAAAATCAATCTGCATTTTCCCACCATAAATAGCTACTGGAATCATGTCATCAAATCCATATACATGTGGGAATTCATCCTCCTCCCAGAAATAGATTACAACCTTCTCCTTGTGAGGTATATGAAAAAATTTTGCTATTACATCACATTTTGTTGCAAAAGTGGCTAAATTCCATCTTGGTAGAAGGGATTTTGTGAGGTATACGTAATAATCCATTCTCCACATCACAGAATTTCCTGATTTCTGTTATGTATTTTTCTAGTTTTTCCATATACCTCACAAACTAGTTAACATAATTCAAAATAAAGCATTAGATTCCCAGAAAATTTGATGTAGAAAGATAATTTTTTCAAATACATCACAAACTCATGGTTTGTCGGGAGTATAAACTGAATTTCTGCTGGCGAATGCACACTTTGTTTGGCATTTTGATATTTCAATCCGCCACTTGTTTTCCAGTAACATCCATATGATACTTTTCCTTCATAATAAGTTCTGACACTGGAACAAGCTGATATCCTTTCTCTTCCAGCTTTGTCAATAGTGTATCCAATGCCTTAGCTGTATATTTGGCGCCATTGTGACAGAGTATGATTGCACCTGGTTCTAATGATTGGTCATTGCACACTCGGTCAATGATTGCTTTCTCTCCATAGTCCTTCCAATCCAGAGAATC
>CAZTGP010000012.1:0-9689 GCA_964613325.1 uncultured Roseburia sp.
TTTACACTGTCCTGCCCCATAAGGGATACAGGGCAAACAACTGAATGATTATATGCGTTTTCTTTTTATTAGAGTATACGGTTAATTCTTTCCAGTAGATCCGAATCCACCACGGTCTGCATTGTCCAGGCTCTCCACCTGTACAAATTCAATCTTTGGCTGATTGGCCATAATGCGGAACTGTGCGATACGGTCATTCACATGAATCACAGTATCACGTGTGGCATATACCGGCATGCGCCACATATCGTTATCGCCACAGTATGAGCAGTCTACAACGCCCATGCTGTTGGTTTGAAGAAGCCCCCAGGTCTTGAAGGTTGAGCTTCTAGGGACAAGATGTGCTTCATATCCTTTTGGTAATTCCATTGCTACACCAAGAGGAATCATCGCAAAGTCTCCAGCTTTTAACTCAACTTCTTCCGAAGCGCGAAGATCAATCCAATCGGATTTGCCATCAATATAATCCAGCTTCTCAATTGCATCTGTAAAGTACTTAATTCGAATTCTTTCCATTGTCTAGTTCCAGTTCAGCACATCATGTTCCGCACGTTTATCGCGAAGCATTAAGTCCGATACTGCCTCCTTTGCAGATTTATTCTCAAAGAGAACCTTATTCACTTCTTCAATGATTGGAATCTCTACTTCATATTTTCTTGCAAGTGCAAGTGCTGCTTTGGCAGAGTAGATTCCTTCTACAACCATCTTCACTTCTTTTGTTGCTTCATCCATGGTGTAGCCCTGTCCCATCAGCATACCCGCTTTACGGTTGCGGCTGTGCTTACTTTCACAGGTAACTATCAAATCACCAATTCCTGTAAGACCGGAAATGGTCTCCATCTTTGCTCCCATCTTAATTGCAAGACGTCCGATTTCTGTAATTCCTCGGGTAATCAAAGCGGCTTTGGTATTATCTCCATAGCCAAGTCCATCTGCCATTCCTGCTGCTAATGCAATGACATTTTTCAAAGCTCCACCAAGCTCCATACCAAGAATATCTGGGCTTGTATAGACTCGGAACACTTCGTTCATAAAGGCATCCTGGATTTTCTCTGCTGTCTTGCGGGTCTTTGCTCCTGCAACAACCGTTGTAGGAAGCCCAATTCCAACTTCCTCTGCATGAGAAGGTCCACACATAACTGCCACATCTGCACACGGGATTTCCTGCTCCACAATATCAGAAAGAGTCATAAGTGTGTCTTCTTCGATTCCTTTTGCAACGCAGACAATAATCTGTCCTTCTTTTACAAATGGTGCCATGCTCTTTGCTGTACTTCTTGTAAATACAGAAGGCACTGCAAGAATTAACATTTCAGCATCTTTGATTGTTTCCTCCAGGTCTGTGGTAAAAGAAATAGACTCCGGCAGCTTTACACCTGGAAGCTTATCTACATGCTCATGCTTCTCTTTTAACATAGCAATCTCAGCTTCCACAATTGACCATAGGGTTACACTTTCATCATTTTTGGCAAGTACTACGGATAATGCTGTTCCCCAGCTTCCTGCTCCAATTACTCCAATTTTCTTCATTTCTATTTCGCTTTCTGTCCTAATTTATTTTCTGTTCCATTTATAAGACGGACAATATTTGCACGATGTCTCCAGATTGCCATTGCGGTAAAGCAAGCGGTAATCACATCGAATTCTACGATACTTTCGGCACCAATATGTAATAATCCAATATAGTTAAATATGATTACCTGGATTAAAAAGGTGCTGACCATCATAATCGAAGCAAGTGACACATATCTGGTCACTACAACAATCAGGATGAATAAAGGAAGGCAGACAGGCACTGCCTGAGGGCATACCGTAAGCACGACTCCTGCTGTGCAGGCGATGCCTTTTCCACCTTTGAACTTCAGGTAGAATGGGAAGTTGTGTCCCAAAACTGCACCAAATCCTGCATACATCTCCAATACCTTGACTGCATCTGGGTATTGTTCAATATATAGCAAGCGAATAATTACAATTGCCAGGATTGCCTTTAACAAATCTCCTAAGAAAGTAACTGCTCCTGCTTTCCAACCCAAGGTGCGAAGTGTATTTGTGGTTCCTGAATTGCCACTTCCATGTTGTCTGATATCTACCCCATGGCTTTTCCCATAAAAATATCCAGTCTGAAATGTTCCTAAGAAATATCCAATTACCAGTGCAATCAAACGTGCAAGTATCATTTATTTCTCTTCCTTTCGCTCTCTCGTAATAAATTTCAATGCCGTTCCGCGGAACCCGAAGGTATCACGGATGCGATTCTCCAAATATCTTGTATATGAAAAATGCATTAACTGTTTATCATTTACAAAAATAACGAATGTAGGTGGCTTGACAGAAACCTGAGTTACGTAATAGATTTTCAGTCTCTTTCCTTTATCTGTAGGTGGCTGCTGCATAGCAACTGCTTCTGCAACGATCTCATTTAATACCCCCGTCTGAACACGCATGGTATTATTCTCGATTACCACATCAATGAGATCAAAAATCTTGTTTAATCTCTGTCCTGATTTGGCAGAAATAAATACGATCTCTGCGTAAGGCATAAAGCTTAACACATCGCGGATATCCTCTGTATGCTTTTTCACCGTACTGTTGTCTTTCTCAATTGCATCCCACTTGTTGACTGCAATGATAATACCTTTTCCACGGTCATGCGCGATTCCTGCAATCTTAGCATCCTGCTCTGTTACCCCTTCCGTTGCATCGATTACAATAATGACAACGTCTGCTCTTTCCACTGCGGTTACTGCACGAATAATACTGTAACGTTCAATCTCTTCTTTGATCTTATTCTTTCTTCGAAGTCCTGCTGTATCTATGAAAACGTATTCTTTTCCATTGTACTTAATGTCTGTATCAATGGCGTCACGGGTCGTACCTGCAATATCGGATACAATTACACGGTCCTCCTGGGCAAGCTTATTGATCAGAGAGGATTTACCAACGTTTGGCTTACCAACAATGGCAATCTTAGGACGATCATCCTCTTCCTCAGTATCTGAGCCTTCTGGGAAATATTTCACCACTTCGTCTAACATATCACCAAGTCCAAGCATGGAGGAAGCGGATACTGGATATGGTTCCCCAATACCAAGGTTGTAAAATTCATAGACATCTGGCATATATTTCTCGAAGCTGTCTACTTTATTTACCACTAAAATAACTGGTTTTTTGGAACGGCGAAGCATATCAGCGACCTTGGAATCGGAATCCTGAAGTCCCTGTCTTACGTCTGTGATAAACATAATTACGTCTGCAGTAGCGATGGCGATCTCCGCCTGTTCTCTCATCTGTGAAAGAATCACGTCTCCACTATCTGGCTCAATACCTCCGGTATCAATCAATGTGAAATTGTGATTTAACCATGTTACATCTGCATATATACGGTCTCTTGTTACACCTGGTGTATCTTTTACAATTGAGATACGTTCTCCGGCCAGTGTGTTAAAGAGTGTTGATTTTCCAACATTAGGGCGGCCCACAATGGCCACAACTGGTTTACTCATTTTGCTCTCCTTTTCTAAATAGGCACGATTACATCATAATCGTATATCATAAGATCTCAGTAATTCCAAGCATGGAATCAAGCAAATCTTGACCGCTTGATTTTACAATATCGACTTGGACTTGTAAAGCGTTTTCCACCTCACCTAAAGTCCAGTCATCCAAAAATACATTTTCTCCACTGCGAAGCATGTTGCAAGGAATTAAGACACGATCTCCCACTCCATGTTCCTTCAGCTGTGCTACTAAATCCTGTGCTGTGATCAGACCGGACACGGTAATCCGCTCTCCGAAAAAGTCATTGCGGATTGGCACCACATCCAGCTGATATTCTGGGAATTCCTTCATGCACAGCTCGGCCAGCTCTCCTAGAAATGGTGCAGCCAGCTTCCCTGTTGCAATGGTAACTCGATGTTCATGGGTTCCATTCTCCTGATTTGATGCAGGGTATTTCAACTGGGCGGCATTTTGAGCTGCAATTTCCCGAAGTTCTTCTTTCTTCTTATCCTCTTTTACCTGATTCAAAGCCTCTGTGAATTCGTCAATGAGAAGGCGTATCATTCCAACCCCGTTCTCAAGCTGAATATATCCATCATAGCGTTCTTCCTGTGGAAGTGGAAGTTCTGCGGTCAAATACCATTCATCGCTGGCTTGTACAAAATGCATCCCGAAATGCTTCATACAGTATTGCTGCCACTTCTCGATGATTGCAATGGTCTCTCTGGCGTCCTCTTTCTCGAATGGCTCTAATGGGAATAGACCATCTCTGTACTTGCTGAGTCCTACTGGTACAACGGATACGCTGACCATACTTGGAATATACTTCACAAGATCCGAAAGGGTACGTTCTAATTCTGCCCCATCATTAACACCTTTGCATAAAACAATCTGACCATTCATCTCAATTCCTGCCTCATGGAATTGATCAATCTTCTTTAATGCCTCGCCTGCAAAGCGGTTGTGAAGCATTTTACAGCGAAGCTCTGGATTGGTGGTCTGTACGGAAATATTGATTGGTGCCAGCCGATATTCAATAATTCGATTTACATCCTTTTCCTTCATATTGGTAAGAGTCACATAATTACCCTGTAGAAAGGAAAGTCTGGAATCATCATCTTTAAAATACAGTGTATCACGCATGCCTGGTGGCATCTGATCAATAAAGCAGAAAATGCATTGATTGGTGCAGGACCTGTAATCGGACATAAGTCCGTTCTCGAATTCGATTCCAAGATCCTCCTGATAATCCTTCTCAATCTCAAGCTCCCACTCTTCGCCATTCTTCTTACGAATCACCACCTGAAGGAACTCATCATTGATAAGGAAATGATAATCAAATACATCCTCCATCTTCTTCCCATTGATGGATACCAGTTCATCTCCTGGTTCGATGTCCATTTCTTCTGCGATGCTGCCTGGTTCGATACGATCTATTATATGTTGATTGTTTTTCACAGATATTATTCTCCTAACGAGTCATTACAAATTACGAATACAACGCAAGGTTGTGTCTGATATACATATTCCGTTATATATTACTATAAAAACAGAGGAATAACAACCATTGTTATTCCTCTGTCAATCTTCTTTTCCAAGTCAGTTCTATCTATTTCATTATAATTCGTGTATGAAGCATCCTAATAATTGATTCTGCGGATTGTTGCAGCTTCGCTGTTTTGGCACTGAAATTAATTATAGTATGTCACGCCTTTTACATATTCTGTGTCGGTGTCCATCATACTTGTATCATAGGTTTCTAATTCATCCTCTGATTCAATGATACCACAATCAACAAGGGCTTGCACAAGATTTGTGCAATCTTCTCCAAATAAGATTCCAACCCTCCAGTTGCCATCTCGCTTATACTCATACGGAATTCTGCCATAACCGCCCTGCTCCATCTCTTCTTCCTCTGACAGCACCTGCATCTGACCATTTATCGCCTCTTCCATTGGGTAATTCATAAATCTCTTATACATATTCTGAAAGGTTGCTCCCTCCGGAAGCCGTATATCAAAATATAAATCACTGGTATACTGTGTTGTTTGCTGATCATACATGTAAGAATAATTAGCCATATAGTATTTCTGTATGTTGTGCTCCTCCAAATCCTTTAAAAATGCATTGTAGATCATCTCTATATCCTTTTCGCTAATGGTTCTGCTTCCTTTGCTATTGATATGAGAATCATACAAATCCAAAGAGCCTGACACCAGTACCGTCTGCTTGTAATCATAGCAGAACTGATTTTTCAGCATGGCATCTGTATTCTCCTCCATATTGTAGATTGTCTCACTTACTCCCTCTACCACTTTATCCTGGGGAATTGCATAGGTTCTCTGGAATCGTTCTCCATTTTTCAATACATATTTTATTGTCATTGTATTATAATTGTTTCCTATATAAACATCTTTCTTTAACTCTTCTTTATGATTTAAAATATTGCGATGCAATTCAATGACTTCCTTGGCATTTTCACCGTCATATTCAATTGGATAGCTCTGCTCAATAAACGCTACCGCCACATCCTCTGATTCTGGCATTTTATTCTCCAGCCCATTGGATACTCCACACATTCCGCCAAAGGCGCAGAGTAAAAATACAGAAAATGCAGCCCATTCCAACCATTTTTTCTTATGAAATACTTTAAATGACTTCTGAATCAGCATCTCTGCCACAAAGAAAAAGATTAAACCAAATATCAGCATACCCACGATTAAGGATTTCACCGTGCTGCCGATACACATTCCCTTTACCACTTCTGACACCACATAGGCCAAAACCAGACTGCCTGTGAAGCCGACACCCCATCGGAAAATTGGTTTCACAAAGGATACCGTAAGCAAATCTCCTGCTTTTTCCAGCTTTCTCTTCCGGTAGAGTAAATAGGCAAGTACATACAAAAGCAGTGCAAACACTGCATACCCTGCAATAATCTCAGCTCCCTCAAATGTAATTCCAGTTATGATTGTAGATTGATCATTCTGCCATTTGGTTTTTCCATTAAAGGATACCAGTCTGTATAAATAGTAAAATGGTGATAACCGTTCCAAATGTATGGCGTTAATCACATCATAATATTCAACTCCAAATGTGAGAGTCGAAATAATCAATCCAATAATCGAGCGAACTCCCACGTATAAGAAGTTGGCAATTACATAATAGGCCGCAACTGCAAACATCTGTCCCGTAAGCATGGCACAGAACACTGCCATTCCATAGGAAAAAAAGGAGATTCCGATCATTGCAATAAGCCACGACGCCAAATGCTGGACGCAGGTCACCCCATATGCCAGACATACAAAAACACTTGTGATAAAAGAAATAGCTTCTGGGACAATCAGAAATGCTAATCCGGATATCACGTTGGTGCCAAACAGCTCACCTCTTGTCACCGGAAGTGCATGAATCATATTCGCACTTCTGCTATTGAACAGATAATTAAAGAGTGCCATTGCAAGAATCCCAGCAACAATAAATACTGCAACCATTGTCAGATTTAGTTGACCCAGCACTTCATTCAATTCTGCTAGATTCCGCTGTTCCAAGGAATACCCAATTCTCTGAGTTCCCACCTGTCTCTGGAATCGAATCAGAAGATTCAGCGGCAGCATTGCCAGTAAGAAAAGTAGATATACGGTCCAAATTGGCCAAAATAATGTGAGGTTTTTTGCAAAGATGGTCTTATTAAAAAAGGATGTCTTTAACTTCATAGTCCACGCCTCCCATCTCATAGATAAATATTTCTTCCAAAGTAAGTGGAAGGATATCGACAATTGCCAGCTTATCCGATTCCGTCAGAATTGCTTTCTCTGCCTCCTTTGGGTCTCCTTTTACAATCATGGTGTAGACGCGTCCTGTATTTGCCATATGTAATATTTCAAATTCTTTCGGCATCTTCGGCATTCCGGTCTGGCAGGCAACCTGTATCTTGGAAATGTTCCCCTGCAGTTCCGATAGGGAGCGCTCAATGATTATCTTTCCTTTATTCATAATGCCCACATGATCACAGACATCCTCTAATTCTCGTAGATTATGAGATGATACAAGTACCGTCATCTGTTTCTCTGCCACTTCTGCCATCAGAATACTCCAGATCTGACGGCGCATAACTGGGTCGAGTCCATCTACAGGCTCATCTAGAATCATAATCTCTGGCTTACAGCAGATTGCCAGCCAGAAGGCCACCTGCTTCTGCATTCCCTTCGACAGTCGGCGAATATTGCATTTTACATCAATAGATGGGAAAAATTCCTGCATGCGATAAAACATTTTCTCATCAAATTTCGGATAGATTCCTCTATAATAACGCATCATTTCCATAGTATCTGCCTGTACAAAATAAAACAGATCATCTGGAATATATGCGATCTTGGCTTTTACATCACGATTCTCATAGATTGGCTGATCCTCAACAAAAATCTCACCTGCATCCTGTTTGTAAGCACCGGTCAAATGGCGTATCAGCGTAGACTTTCCTGCCCCATTCGGTCCCACGAGTCCATAAATATCGCCTTTTCCAATATTCATGGTCACACCGTCCAGCGCACGGAATCCGTCGAATTCTTTCATCACATTTGTAACACGGATCATGTTGTCAAGCTCCTTTCCTTTAGCTTCTCAATTCTCTGCTGCAATTGTTCTGGATCTACTGCCAAATACATCAATTCCGATACCACTTCATCAAATGATTTCATCAAATCTCTTGCTCTGTGATCCATTACATGCTCCCCCTCTGCAACAAATGTTCCCCTTCCGCTTATGGTATATACATATCCTTCTCTTTCGAGTTCCCGGTAAGCTCTGGATATCGTATTGGGATTAATGGCAAGTCTTGAAGCCAATTCACGCACGGATGGCAGTTTCTCGTTCACCGTCAGTGCATTGGTTACAACCAGTTTACGCACGCCGTCTTCAATCTGCTCATATATAGGTTTGGCATCGCGATAATTAAGTTGAATCAAGCGGCTACCTCCTTCCAACAAGTGTACTAACACATTTCATACACCTACTATAACAGACCTGCCGCTTGAATAAATGAATATCATTAAAATATTTTCTTAATATTTTCTTATTTCACATAAGCACATAAAAGACGGAAGGTATTATCTACTCCATCTTTATGACTTCTCTCATAACCATGTGATGCATAGACCCCAGATCCAATCAAGCCATGTCTCATGTCGTAGCCTGCGCTTAATGCTACATCTACATCAGAACCATAATGCGGATAAACATCCACTGCAAAGTCAATCTCATTGTCTTTGGCAGCTTTTATTAAGCCTGTTACCACATCATAATTGTAAGGGCCGTTGCTGTCCTTGGCGCAGATAGATACCTGACGCTCTGTACATTCTAAGCCTTCCCCAACACATCCCATATCTACAGAAATCATTTCTTTTACTCCGTCTGGCACGGATGCAGCTCCGCCGTGGCCTACCTCTTCATATACGGTAATATGATGATAAATTCTCTGTTTGGTCTTAATCTTCTCTTCTTTTAGATATTTTGCAAAACCAAGTAAAATTCCTACACTCAATTTATCATCTAGGAAACGGCTCTTAATATATCCAGATTCTGTAATGGTAGTACGTGGATCAAAGCATACGATATCTCCTGCCATAATGCCAAGCTTCTTCGTATCTTCTGCAGATTCTACCTTTTCATCGAGAACCACTTCCATGTCGTCATATTTACGTTTGGTGTCGTTGTATTCCCCATTTACGTGAATGGAGGCGTTATTCAGCTGGAAGGTTCCAGAATATGCTCCATCGAATCTTGTTATTACACGGCAGTTCTCTGCCTCTGCATTGTTGGGATTCATTCCACCCAGTGGGGATACCTTTAGATTACCGTTGCTCTTGATCTCGGAGACCATTGCCCCAAGGGTATCAATATGGGCGGCAAGCACCAGACCATCCTCTTTGTCTTCTCCGCCTAAATCTACAAATACGCCGCCTTTTACTGTCATTTTGGCGTCATATCCTAATTTGCGGTATTCTTCAATTACAAATTCTGCTGCATTTCTTGTATATCCTGTCGGGCTGTCAATTGCCAGCACCTTCTTGGTTTCCTCCAAAATGTAGTCTACATACTTCTTACTTTTCATATTCTTATTCATTTCCTTTCCATTTATATATTTCATTATTCCATTGCGGAATTTCCCATAGTTGGCATTCGATGTATTT
>CAZTGP010000012.1:9789-11622 GCA_964613325.1 uncultured Roseburia sp.
TATATATTTCATTATTCCATTGCGGAATTTCCCATAGTTGGCATTCGATGTATTTCTATATAATTTGCTTTCAACCAGTTGAGGGCTTCTTTCCCGTTTGAGAAAAATATTTGAGGTCGTTAGTTCTCCGCTTCCTCTTAAAAGTTCTGTACGTCAAGGGGTTCGACAGATGCCGTGGCCTTGTCCCTGTCACTGGGATTCAGTTACTGCCTTTTTCTCCCCCTAAATGGGTGTGCTCAGGACGAAACCCAGTGCCACGAACAAGACCGCGGCATCTGTCGAACCTTTTGACGAACCAAACGAATCGTATAGGAGGAAGCGAGGGGCTTACGACTTTCCGTTTTATGAAACGGGAAAGAATCCCTCAACTGGCTGGAAGCACATCAACGTAATATAGCGGAATGCCAATTATGGGAAGTTCCGCAGGCTGGTTTATTTCAGATATAGAAATGCGCCTAAATTGCCACGTTTTCCATGGCTGGCGCGATGCGAAAACAGGAGCTTTGGGTTACAGCAGGTGCAGATATTGGTCACTGCAAGATGCTCTGGGCGTATCCCTGCGTCGAGCATCACAAGCTCATTGGCTTTCCATAAATCAAGCTGGTATTTCTCGTTTGGCTTACGAATCAGAAGTTCTGCCTCATGTCCTGGGAATGCCAGTACAAATTGTTCTGCCACATCTGCACTCACCTCATAACAATCCTGGCAAATAGATGGTCCAATTGCCGCAATCGCATCTGCTGGATTGGTATCAAATTCCTGCGTCATTTTCTTTAGTGTTGCCTGCCCCATGCGGCTTACGGTTCCACGCCATCCGGAATGACTAAGCCCGATCGCATGGTGAACGGGGTCCACGAAGTAGAGTGGAACACAGTCCGCATAAAATGTAGACAGTACCAGTCCCTGTTCATTGGTGACCAGTCCATCCACATCATGATATTTACGGTCTCTGGTAACGCCGCACCCTGCATCGGCCTCTGTGACACGGATTACATTGGTGGTATGTGTCTGATCCGTCAGTGTAAAGTCCTCTGCTGATACATGAAGTGCTTCCGCCAGCCGCTTATAGTTGGTTGTGACAGCACTTGGATCGTCGCCTCTTGTAAAGCTTAGGTTCAAGGTAGAAAATATATCGCTGCTTGCTCCACCCTCACGGGTCGTAAAGCAGTGTTCCACAATCCCTGTCTTTTCCAATAAAGGAAACTTCAATAGTGGTATTGTCTCTCCTCCGCTTATCTTAGCATGTTCAAGCCGAAGTACATCTCTTTCGTCTTTTCTCTGAAAATCCTGATATTCCATTCTAATCTCAATTCCTACTTTTCTATTCTCTATTTCTTTTCTTTATTTCTATTCTTTATTTTTATCCTTGATTCCATTTCCGCTTTCATGCTTATATCTGAGCTTCGAATGCATTTTGATAAAGGGTGACCTTGTCTCCTTCGATTGCTATTACATCAAAACGGCAAGGCGTCCATTCATTTCCGCCATGAGTCAGCAGGTAGTACCATGCAACTTTGGTGATAATCCGCTGTTTTCTTCGATCCACCGCTTCTACCGCAGTCCCATGCATCTCATTGATCCGATATTTCACTTCCACAAAGCATAGATATGAATGATCTTTTGCGATAATGTCAATCTCACCTAAGCGGCACCTGAAATTCCGCTCCACAAGCTCATATCCCTGTGATTTTAAATACTCTGCCGCAAGGGTCTCGTATTCCGTTCCAATTTGTCTCCTATTCACATATACTCCATTTCCGTAAATCTCTCCCCAGAAATTCTCTACGTCAGTCGTTCTATGTCTCTTAGCTCTGTTCTTTGCTCTGTTCTTTG
>CAZTGP010000012.1:11722-43118 GCA_964613325.1 uncultured Roseburia sp.
TCTGTTCTTTGTTCTGTTCTTAGCTCATTTCTCAGCTATACGCTTTGCTGTGCTATTTCATATCCACTTTCGCCTTTAATCTGTCTATATCATCTACAAACACAAGCACTTCCGCAACCACCTCATATAATTCTGGAGGGATCATATCGCCGATTTTCAACCGGGATAAGGTATCTGCGAGCTTATTGTCCTTGTAAAGAGGAACTTTATTGTCCTTGGCAGTCTCTATGATCTTATCTGCCACAAGGCCTTTTCCAGTAGCAAGAATCTTTGGTGCCGCTTCTCCTGGCTCGTAGGCAATGGCAACTGCAGTTTTATCTTTGTCATTCTCCGTAGCAGCCTTACCCAGCTGAAACGGCTTCCATTCTTTATTTTCTTCCATATCTATGCCCTCACATCAAAGGAATAGCGTCTCAGCTGACCTGCGGATGGCTGATCCTTCTTTAAAAAGTCTTCCACAAAGTTCACCTTCTTGGATTCATTGGTCACTTGAAGCTTGCAGGTATAGCCTTTCTTCTTGAGACGTTCCTCCAATTCTGGCAAATGCTCCTGAATCAGCGCAAAAGATGCATCATCACTCATATAGAAATTGGTACTGATCTCTTTGCCATGCAAGCGAAGGGATACATCCGTCGGTCCCAGCTGCTCCATGTCCAGGTGAAGAAACGCCGTCAAATCCTCTGTTCCTTCCGCAAGACTCTTCTTGTTGGTATAAACATAGAGCTCTCCGTTGGCATTCTGACCAGACATCTTAAGAGGTATCTGCACATAGGTATAATTCTGATTAATCTGCTCCATAAAGGTCATATTACTTCGAATATCAGAAGCGGTCTGGGCAAACTGTGTCTGCTCCGATCCGGTTGCCTTAATGATATTCTCGATCTGCTTCATCTGTGTGTCAAGCTTCTCATACAGACTCTGTACCTTCTTATCCTGTGCCAGCTCCTCCGGCTTTATGAGCCACTGCATCTCTAAGCTGTCGGAGAGCAATGCTCCCATTGCTTTTCCAGAGAACAGCTTGGTAATACTGTCTTTGGTAAGCGCTGTGTCCTGTCCATTTTCGCCAGAAAATGCCTGCTGCAGTGCACGCAGCACCTCTTCGCCCTTAACGTCAGCCTTCAATTCTCCATCCTCAAACAGATTCGAATTCTCCGGTGTGATCCCTAGATTTTTTAGCTGCTCCGCCAGCTCTTTCATCTGGTTATTGGTAAGCAGCCGTCCAAGCGTATGCTCTGGAAGCTGCTCCTCTTTGTGTCCAAGAAGCACTTCTTCTCCAGTGGAATCTTGGACATCCAGATTCTGTGCGGCTTGCTCTGCAGTTTTTTGTACCTGCTCCTGAGGTGCAGTGATATCTGTGTCTTTTCCTGCAAGTTCTGCACCTGCTGCAGTCTCTGCAGTTGCTGCTGTCTCGGCCTCCTGTGTCTCTGGAGCTTCTGCATTTGCCACCTCCCCATTCATTTGTTCCAGAATCCCTTCTGATTCAGCTGTCTGTGCTGTCTCAGGCATTCCGTTCAAGATAATGGATAGGACTTTATCATTTTGAATCAGCAGATTTTCCAAGGATAAGGAGTCATTCGCCAGCATCTGTGGAAGCTCATTCATCAAATTCGATAGTTCTTTTCCAATTGCCTGACGGTCTCCCTGGTAATTTTCAAACTGCGATGCATTTTCCACCGATATCGGTATATTCAGTTTATTCATCTGAACGATGGTTGTTGCGTCAATTCCTGGATATTTCTGCATGAGTCTGGCCATCTGTGCCACATGATTCTTATCAATGGGCAGCTGCTCCTGCATCATGGAATTGACCATATTCAGGTTATCTGCATCTGCGGAAAGCCCCGCTGCTTTCAGTGCGTCGAGAAGTGTCAGATTCCCACTGGCACCGTCCACCGTAAATGGGCGAATTGCCACGGTTGTTCCATTATTTGATTTCACTTGAAAAAACATAGACTGCCCCACCTGAATTGGCACTTTGCCATCTATCCGGGCAGAAAGCTGCTGTCCATTGGATAATCCAAGCACAACCTGTCCATTTTTCATGGAATTGACCGTTCCCTCAAAGATATTGCCTGCAGTCATGCCACGTACTGTGGCCACAAGCTGCTCTACCCCTTTTACTCCGGTAACGGTCTCTGTTGGTGCCTGAGAATTCTGATGATATTGTCCTACTAAATCCGATATCTGCATCCAGCTTCACACTCCTGTTATGGCAACGGGTCTACGACTCGCTTGCCACAAAATTCTTAATAAATGATGCACGATGAATTGGAGTTGGTCCTAGTCTTTTCAATGCTTCGATATGCTCTGTGGAGCCATATCCTTTGTTCGAAGCAAATCCATAGCCTGGCAATACTTTATCATATTCCTCCATAAGCCGGTCTCTAGTCACCTTTGCTATGATACTTGCAGCGCCGATGGAGATGCTCTTTGCATCGCCCTTTATGATCGGGATTTGTTCAATGTTCACCTTTGGAATTGTAACTGCATCATTTAATAATATATCGGGTTGTACCTTTAGATTACTTATAGCCTGACGCATTGCTTCATAGGTAGCCTGCAAAATATTGATTTCATCAATGCGCGCTGGACTTGCCATTCCAATACCTGTGGCCACTGCCTTCTCCATAATCACATCATAGAGCTCTTCTCGCTTTGCTGCGGAAAGTTTCTTGGAATCGTTGATATAGAGAATATCACAGTCCTTTGGCAAAATCACTGCACCTGCCACTACCGGTCCTGCCAGCGGTCCCCTTCCCACTTCATCGATTCCACATATGTACATGCGGTCGGCATACTGATATTCGTATCTTTTCAGCTCCTCGATTCTCTTTTTCTCTGTATCAAGCTTTTCCAGGCGTTTCTTGGCCTGCTGAATCAGCTTTTGGACGCCGGTACGTTCATCCCCTTGATACCGCACAATCAATTCTGGCAGTTTATCAACGTCCTCTGTTGCAAACTGTTCTTTGATTTCGCCTATTTTCTTCTGTTCCATACTTTGCTCCTGCTATTTCAACTTTCCAATTCGATCAAATGGATAAATTCGAATCGAAGTCTTGCCAATGATATCTGATCTGTCAATCACACCAACTGATGCAATTCTGCTATCACTGCTGTCATTTCGGTTATCTCCAAGGACAAAGTATTCTCCGTCCCCCAATTTAATTGGGCTTGCCGCCAGTCCTGGATCTTTGATGATTTCTTTGCCATAGGATTCCACAAGAGGCTCACCATCAATCATAATAATCCCTGCATCTGTAATGGATATTGTCTCTCCCGGCAGTCCAATGATTCGTTTAATATAATAGGTGTTATCCTTATATTGATAAGGGAACACAATGATGTCAAAACGCTCTGGGTCATGGAATCGATAGCTGATTTTATCAACAATCAGGTTGTCTCCATCGTATAACGTTGGTTCCATAGATGGTCCTTCCACGGTTGTCCGCTGCCCAATAAAATGCACAATGAGCCAAGCTGCCAGAAATATCAGTAGAAAATATATTATGATTCCTGCTACCTTTTTTGCTATTTTTTTGCCCACCTGTAATCCCCCTTCATGTCGATGTCTGTCAATCTGCTTATGTCTTTTATGTCTTTTATGTCTTTTATGTCTTTTATGTCTTTTATGTCTTTTATGTCTGTTATGTCTGTTATATCTGTTATGTCTGTTATGTCTGGTTTGTCTTTTGGGTCTGCTATGCTTCCTGTTTCTCTGGAAGCTCTAAGGTGATTCTTCCAATTTTACCACTTCGAAATTCGTCGATTACAATGGCTGCAGCTTTGCTGTAATCGAGTTCTCCGCCTTTGGTGACAAAATTACGATTCTTTGCAATCTCCATAAGAATCTCTGTAACTTTCTGCTCTTCATTGACTCCATAGCGTTCCTGCAACACTCCTTTGTATTGGGCTAAAAGGATTTGGATAAGCTCCAGTGCAAGTTCGTCTACATTTAAGATTTCATCCTTGATTGATCCAATCAGCGCAAGTCGAAGTCCTACCAGCTGATCCTCGAATTTCGGCCATAAAATTCCAGGAGTGTCTAAAAGCTCCACATTCTTATTCAGTCGAATCCATTGTTTTCCTTTCGTAACCCCAGGCTTATTTCCTGTCTTTGCACATGCTCTTCCTGCATAGGAATTAATAAACGTAGATTTTCCAACATTTGGGATTCCCACTACCATAGCACGCACCGGACGATTCTTAATTCCGCGTTTTCTATCACGTTCCATTTTCTCTTTGCAGGCTTCCATGATAACATCCGTTACGTTCTTCATACCATTCTTACTTCTTGCATCCAGGCATACCACAAAGTATCCCTTCTTACGGAAATAATTGCTCCAGGCATCTGTTTGACGTGGATCTGCAAGATCTGACTTGTTCATCAAAATCAAGCGATACTTATTCTTACCCAACTCATCAATATCCGGATTTCTGCTGCTCAAGGGGATTCTCGCATCCACAAGTTCTACCACTAGGTCAATTAATTTAATATCTTCCTGCATCTGACGCTTTGCTTTTGTCATATGACCAGGATACCATTGAAAATTCATCTTTTTTCCTCATCTCTCACTTAATCTATTGGGCCCATTTTACCAATTGGACTTATCCGAAACCATGCTTTTCCGACGATATACTCATCTTTTACATTTCCAATATTGGCATACCGGCTGTCCTCACTATTATTTCTGTTATCACCCAGGACGAAATATTCATCATCCTCCAGCTCAATCTCGTCGCTGGCGACTCCGGCATCCTCTATCGCTGCCACATCCACTGGATCCTTATACAATTCACCATTGACATATACCGCTCCGTCTTTGACTTGAATTTTATCCCCAGGGACTCCCACCACACGTCTCACGTAATAATGAGATTTCTCATTGCCGTTTGGCAGGAATACTACAACGTCATCCTGCTTTGGATCTCCGACAATATATATAAATCGATTTACAAGTATGTTATCTCCATTGGAAAGTGTTTCTGACATTGCCTGTCCAACCACACTGGTACGAAGTCCAAAGAAATATATAATCACAAACGCAACAAACAATACAATTGCGATTTCTACAATCCACGACATAATCTCTTTAAAAAGCGGTACATTAAATTTCCTTCTACGTCGCCCAAAACTCAGCCCATCTCTTCTTCTCACGACATTTCTCCTAACTGTTAAAAATCTATCTATTTATTCTACTATATTTCTTCGCGAAATGAAAGTAAGGTATATAAAAAAGCGAGTGCAAAAGCACCCGCCCTTTGAAGCAAATCTTATTTTACTAATTCTTTAACCTTAGCTGCTTTACCAACACGATCTCTTAAGTAGTAAAGTTTTGCACGTCTTACTTTACCTTTACGTACAACTTCAACCTTCTCTACGTTTGGAGAATGTAATGGCCAAGTTTTCTCTACGCCAACACCGTTAGAGATTTTTCTAACTGTGAATGTAGCACGGTTGCTTCCACCCTGTTTCTTTAATACAACGCCTTCGAAAACCTGGATTCTTTCGCGGTTTCCTTCTTTGATTTTACCGAATACTTTAACGGTATCACCAACGTTGAATTCTGGTGCATCAGCTCTTAACTGCTCTGCTTCGATGTTTTTAATAATTTCACTTGCGTTCATTTTGTGACCTCCTATTATTTTGATGTTCTTAATGCGACTCCCGCAACAGAGGACCATCAGCTTATTCACAACATTAATACATTATCATAAACCTTGCTGGAAAGCAAGAGTTATTTTTCAATCCAATACACATGTGATTTGGCCGAATATAAGCCTAAGGATTCCTGCAGCTTCAAGGATACTTCATTTCCTTTAATCACCTGTCCATATGGAATCATCCCCTGCTGAACCAAGTAATTAATCATATAGGTTTCCAGGGCTTTTCCAATCTTTCTTCCACGGAACTTCGGAATCACCTCAAGTAATCCTATGCTTCCTTCATCATGCATACCGATAAAGCCTGCAAACTCGTCATTCACAAAAGCTCCAAACATCGGCCCGCGTTCTATCCGCTCCCGAATATACTCCTCATCATCCATGTGATCATAATTATCAATCACCTGCTGTAAGTATTCGATTCCCAATGTGCGAATCACAAGTCCCTGCTCCGTTGGCTTTCCATCGTTGCGATACAAACCACTAATTGGAAGCTGTTCCTTCTTCGTATAGACCACCTGATAACACCCAAACAGCAGACGAATCCCCAGCAGCTTCTCGATTGCTGGAACTATCTCACTCTGGTGTGCCACAAGCAGATCAATATCATCTTTCACTGCATCGGAAAGCTGTTCCAAAAGCTCGATTCCATCTTTCTTCTCATCCAGCGCCGTAAAATAATAGATTCTGCTGACAGGCTCCTGTAATAGAATATTCCCGCCATCCCTGGCAATCAATTTGGCTCTTCCGCGATTGATCAGCTCAATCATGTCAATATGAAGCAGCTTCTGCTTCATCATAATCTCTTTGCATTCCTGCAGCCTGTTATGCTGTTCTAAAAGATCTGGTCTACGTTCTCTCGTCCGCTTTATGGATTCTTCCAGACGCCATTTATTGATATTCTTCTGGTTCCCAGACAATAGTACCTCTGGAACTCTTCTGTCATGCCATACTTCTGGTCTTGAATACTGTGGGTATTCCAGTAAATCTTGATGGAAGGATTCTGTTTCCGCAGACATTCCATTATTCAAGACTCCTGGAACCAGTCTTGAAATAGCATCTACCATAACCATTGCCGCCAGCTCACCACCGGTGAGCACATAGTCACCAATGGACACATAGTCTGTTACCACTTCTTCTAATACACGTTCATCAATGCCTTCATAGTGTCCGCACAAAAATATCAAGTCATCATTTCGTGACAGGTCTTCTGCCATTGCCTGATGGAAGGGCATTCCCTGTGGTGTCACATAGATTACTCTGTGTCTGCTGTTGGCTGGTATTTTCTCAAACACACTCTGACACGCATCATACACCGGCTGCGCCTGCATTAGCATACCTGCGCCACCACCATATGGATAATCATCCACTTTGTTATGTTTGTCGGTGGTATAATCCCGGATATTCACTGCTTCAATATTTATCTTTTTCTGCTCAACCGCTCTCCCTGTGATACTGGTATTAAGTCCCTGCAATACCATTTCAGGAAAAAGTGTCAAAATGTGAAAATTCATGAGTCTGCTCCTGTTAGTCCCTAAGTCCTGGTAATAAATGCACCTGCATGGTTCTATTGTCCATATCTACCTTCAAAATGCATTCTTTGATTGCTGGTATTAACAGATCTGGCTGCCCTTTTTTGCTGATGACATATACATCATTGGCTCCAGTTTGTAATACATCCGAAATCACACCAAGGTCTTCTCCTTCATCTGAAGTCACGGATAGTTCAATTAAATCAGCAATAAAATACTCATTTTCTGCAAGCTCTACCGCATTCTCTCTGGTAACATAAAGACCTGCTTTTTTATATTTTTCTACATCATTTATATTATCAATTCCTTTAAATTTCAAGATAACAAGATTCTTAAAGAACTTTACGCTCTGGATCTCCAGATCCATCTTGTTCTTTCCATCATCAAGGATTACATTCTTCAATTCTTTAAATCTCTGTGGGTCATCTGTGGTAGGAAACACCTTTACTTCTCCACGCACACCATGTGTCGTAGTGATCACACCAACCTGTAACATATCTTCCATATGGATTCTCCTCTTCTAAATTGGCACAATAGTCAATTGAAGGATTGTGCTTTTTGGGGGATACAAGAAAACCGCCTCGTTTTGAGGCGGTCCTAAGGCTATTGCATGATTTCAACAACAACCTTTTTGTCTTCTTTTGAGGCTGCGGCTTTCACAACAGATCGGATTGCTTTTGCAATTCGTCCCTGCTTGCCGATCACTTTGCCCATGTCAGACTGTGCAACACGTAATTCCAAAACAATTGCTTTCTCATTCTCGGTCTGAGTTACAACTACCTCATCCGGGTAATCGACTAGTGATTTTGCAATTACTTCTACTAATTCTTTCATTACGCCACCTCACAAATCCTATTTTTCGATACCAGCTTTTTTGAAAATTCTGCTAACGGTTTCTGTTGGCTGTGCGCCGTTTGCTAACCATTTTTTAGCGAGTTCTTCATTTACATGATATTCACTAGGATCTCTTGTTGGATCATAAGTTCCGATCTCTTCGATACATCTACCATCTCTTGGTGATCTGGAATCTGCAACTACGATTCTATAGAAAGGAGCCTTTTTCTGTCCCATTCTTCTTAATCTGATCTTTACTGCCATTACTTTCACCTCCTCATAGGTTTGCTAAAATTTATTTAAAAAGGAAGTCCTTTGAACATTCCTCTTTTACCACGTTTGCCGCCCATCATTCCAGGCATTTTCTTCATCATCTTCTTCATCTGTTCAAACTGTTTTACCAGACGGTTAACCTCAGCGATATCCACGCCTGCGCCTTTTGCAATACGTGTTTTTCTGCTTGGATTCAGAAGTGATGGATTGGTACGTTCTTTCTTGGTCATTGAATGAATAATGGCCTCTGTTCTGGCAATGGATTTCTCTGCCTCATCGGTGTCGATATCTGGCATTTTACCATTTCCAAGTCCCATACCTGGCATCATTCCCATTAATGAGGAAAGTCCGCCCATCTTGCGCATCTGGCTCATTGATTCTAAGTACATATCAAAGTCAAATTCGTTCTTGCGCATTTTCTGCTCAAGCTCCTTGGCTTTCTCTTCGTCAATGTTCTCCTGCGCCTTTTCAATCATCGTCAGCACATCGCCCATACCAAGGATACGAGATGCCATACGATCTGGGAAGAACTGCTCTAAGTCAGAGAGCTTCTCTCCCATACCTACATAAAGAATTGGCTTACCGGTAACTGCTCGAATAGAAAGAGCTGCACCACCTCTGGTATCACCATCTAACTTTGTAAGTATTACGCCGTCAATTCCGATCTTTTCTTCGAAAGTTCCGGCTACATTGACTGCATCCTGTCCTGTCATTGCATCAACAATCAGGATGGTCTGGAATACGTCAACTTGTTTCTTTATCTCAGCGAGTTCTGCCATCATATCCTCATCTATATGAAGACGTCCAGCAGTATCGATGATTAGCACATTAAATTCATTCTTGCGCGCATGCTCCACAGCGGCTTTGGCGATGTTCACGGGATCATTCTTATCACCCATGGCGAATACTTCTACGCCCTGCTTCTCACCATTAATCTGCAGCTGTTCAATTGCAGCTGGACGATATACGTCACAAGCAGCAAGTAATGTTTTCTTGCCTTTTTGCTTTAGCTTTCCGGCAATCTTGGCTGCGGTAGTTGTCTTACCTGCACCCTGGAGACCTGCCATCATAATAATGGTCAGTTCCTTCCCTGGTCGAAACGCAATCTCTGTTGTCTCAGAGCCCATAAGCTTGACCATCTCTTCATTTACAATCTTAATTACCATCTGTCCTGGATTAAGACCGTTCATGACATCCTGGCCAATTGCACGCTCCTGCACGCTCTTTGTGAACTGTTTTACCACCTTAAAGTTAACATCAGCTTCTAACAAAGCCATCTTAACTTCTCTCAGCGCAGCTTTGACATCATCCTCAGTAAGTCTTCCCTTACTTCGAAGATTCCGGAATACGTTCTGCAGTTTTTCTGATAAACTGTCAAATGCCATATTAAAGCTCCTCTAGTATCTGATTCGAAATAGTTTCGATTTCATTCATAATGTTAGAATCCTTCGTCTCACCAAAAGTTCTTGTAAGATCATGGATTTGTTCGATATCTTTCTTCACAGACAAGAACTTCGTCACAAGATGAAGCTTCGCCTCATACTCTTCAAGCTTCTTCGTGCAGCGCTTAATCATATCGCTGACACCCTGTCTGCTGATTCCTTCTTCTGCTGCAATCTCTCCTAGGGAAAGATCGTTGAATACGAAATCCTCATATATCTGGCGCTGATGCTCATTCAGCAGTTCGCCATAAAAATCATATAAATATGTCTGTTCTACTTTTTCTTCCACATCAATCACCTTGGATAGATTATCATAAAAGAAAACAGGTGTCAAGTAAAACTTCTTGACACGCAAGTTTTTTTCTTGACACCCAAAAATTCACCCCAAAAGATTCCCAAACATTCATTTTAAAGAAGAAGAGCAAGCTGCACAATTATTCCAATCAAGCTGATTATAATACAGGCAAAATAGAACTTTTCTGCTTTCTTATCAGCAAGAAAGAATCCCACCGAACAAACTATGAATATGATGATGCTGATAATAAGCAGAGCCAGTTCCATCTTTTGTCCTCCTCATTTGTAATAAGAATAATTTTAGGTAATTGCAAAACACTTTGAATTTCTAATGACTATATACTGCGAATACAAGCAAACATAGGCACGCTTGCGCTACATTGGCTCATGCAACGGTACTAAGCGACCAAAGTACGGTCGCTAAGGACCGGCTTCGCCAGAGTGCCTATGTTTCTTTGTATTCGTAGCACATAGTCAATTGTAGAATAGTGAGTTTTGCAATTACCTAATAAGGATGCTTTCGATATTTTACAGATTTGTGCGTACAATCTTTGGTTTGTAATCTGCTTTCTCAAGAGCCTTCATAATCTGTTTCTTATGATCAGTTCCGAAAGACTCCAAAGTAATGCGAAGTTCTACTGCCGCATTGCGGTTCGTGGTTACAAACTGGTTGTGCTCCAGCTTAATAACATTACCCTGCTCTTTTGCAATGGTGTCTGCCACTTTGGAAAGCTCACCCGGCTTATCTGGAAGCAGTACGGATACTGTGAAAATACGATCTCTGAAAATAAGTCCCTGCTGTACCACAGACGACATGGTAATCACGTCCATGTTACCGCCACTTAAGATGGATACCACTCTCTTATCTTTCACGTCTAAGTGCTTTAATGCTGCCACGGTAAGAAGGCCTGAGTTCTCGACGATCATCTTGTGATTCTCTACCATATCAAGGAATGCTACGATCAGTTCATCATCTTCCACGGTGATAATCTCATCGAGATTCTTCTGTATGTATGGGAATATTTTACTTCCCGGAGTCTTAACTGCAGTACCATCTGCAATGGTATTTACGGTTGGAAGTGTGGTAACTTTACCTGCTGCAAAGGATGCCTGCATACAGTTGGCTCCTGCCGGTTCCACACCAATCACTTTAATCTTTGGATTCAGCAGCTTGGCAAGTGTTGATACGCCAGTTGCAAGTCCGCCACCGCCGATTGGTACTAAAATATATTCTACCAGTGGAAGCTCCTTAAAAATCTCCATTGCAATCGTACCCTGGCCAGTTGCAACTGCCGGGTCGTCAAATGGATGAATAAATGTATAACCATGCTTCTCAGCCAGTTCCAGTGCATGTGCACAGGCTTCATCATAAACGTCTCCGTAAAGAATCACCTCTGCGCCATAGCTCTTGGTGCGATTTACTTTAATCAGTGGAGTGGTGGTAGGCATTACGATTACTGCTTTACAGTTATAACATTTGGCTGCATATGCAACACCCTGTGCATGGTTACCTGCAGATGCGGTAATTAATCCCTTGCCTCTTTCTTCCTCTGTTAATGTACTGATTTTGTAATATGCGCCACGTACCTTATAGGCTCCTGTGAACTGCATATTTTCTGGTTTCAGATAAACCTTGTTTCCAGTCTGATTGCTTAAGAAGTCACTGTAAACTAATTTGGTCTCAAGTGTTACCTCTTTGACCTTTTCACTGGCTTCCTCGAACTTATCCAATGTTAGCATTTCCCATTCCTCTTTTCCAATTATAATTCCCTTTGCCTCTTTAATGTGATAAAGAAGTTATTACTAGAAATAATACTACGATTCTGCCTTCACGTCAAACAAAGCATTTACAAAATCATCGGAATTGAATTTCTGAAGATCATCAATTGTCTCTCCAACGCCGATATACTTCACCGGAACGGATAATTCTGACTGGATTGCAACCGCAATTCCACCCTTGGCTGTTCCATCCATTTTGGTAAGTACAATGCCTGTAATCTCTGCCACTTCGGAGAATTCTTTTGCCTGAACCAATGCATTCTGGCCAGTGGTTGCATCCAGTACAACCAAAGTCTCCCGGTATGCATCTGGGTATTCTTTTTCCAAGATTCGATTCATTTTGCCCAGCTCATTCATCAGATTCTTCTTATTATGAAGTCTGCCTGCGGTATCCACAAGAAGTACGTCTGCGTTTCTCGCCTTTGCAGCTGCTGTGGCATCATATACCACGGCTCCTGGATCTGCTCCTTCTGTTCCACCAATCATATCAACGCCGGAGCGGTTCGCCCATTCTTTCAGCTGATCTCCTGCCGCTGCACGGAAGGTATCCGCACCTGCAAGTATTACTTTTTTCCCTTGACTTTTCAGCTTACCTGCCAGTTTTCCAACGGTAGTCGTCTTACCAACACCATTGACACCAATTACAAGAACTACCGACTTTTCATTTTCAAAGCGGTATGCCATATCTTCTACTTTCATCTGCTCCTTGATACTGTCAATCAGAATCTGTTTGCAGTCAGCAGGCTCCTTAATATGCTTCTCCTTTACTTTCGCACGAAGATTGTCAAGAATCTCCTCTGTCGCGCGAACGCCAAGGTCTCCCATGATAAGAATCTCTTCTAGTTCCTCATAGAAGTCCTCATCTATCTTGGAAAATCCATTGAATATGGAATCCATACCAGATACAATATTATCTCTTGTCTTTGTTAATCCCTGAACCAGTCTGCTGAAAAAGCCTTTCTTTGGTGCCCCCGCTTCACGAAGTTCTACATTTTTCTCTTCACTCATATTCTATTCCTTTTCTATGCTGCTATTCTGTCAAATCATCCTCAATCAAATTTACAGACACTAACGCTGAGACGCCTTTTTCCTGCATGGTAATACCATACAGACGGTCTGCTGCCGCCATGGTTCCACGTCTATGCGTAATAACAATAAACTGCGTATTTTCTGTCAGCTTGTTCAGATAATTTGCGAAACGTCCTACGTTGGAATCATCAAGCGCTGCTTCAATCTCGTCTAAGAGACAGAATGGAGATGGCTTCAACGCCTGGATTGCAAATAATAGAGCAATTGCGGTAAGTGCCTTCTCTCCACCGGATAGCTGCATCATATTCTGAAGCTTCTTTCCTGGTGGCTGCGCAATAATCCGAATGCCACATTCTAAGATATCCTCATCCTCCACAAGCTCCAGTGTTCCATGCCCGCCACCAAATAAAAGCTTAAAGGTCTTATCAAATTCTTTCTGAATCTCTGCGAATTTCTCTGTGAACTGCTTACGCATTCCCACATCCAGATCCTCGATAATTCCAATTAAGGTCTGTTCTGCTTCAATGAGGTCATCATGCTGTGTTTTCAAGAAAATGTATCGCTCAGATACCTCCTTAAACTCTTCAATGGCGTTCACATTAACATCACCCAGTTTACGAATATCATCCTTTATCTCTGAGATAAGCTTCTTCAATACCGCTGCATCCTGGTACTCATCGCTCCTTAATTCCTCCGCTGCATGAGGTGTCAATTCGTATTCTTCCCACATGTAGTTGATCTGATACTCATCCGCATCCTTCAATTTCTCGCGCTGGGAATTCAGACGGTAAATCTCTTTATCCAAATCGTTCATGCGTTTCGAGATCTCTTCCTGTTTCTGGAAAAATCCCTTGTATGACGCAGACATTTCTTCTTTCTTTTCCAAGCTGGACTTCAACTTGGCATCTAATTTTGCATAATTATCATCGGAAGCGGCAATGGTCTGTTTGATTGCCTCGATATCCTCCAGTTTCTTCTGCGCATCCGCCTTCGCATCCTTTGCATTCTCCACAAGCTCTTCCTTCTCATGGTCAAACTTCTCTATCTCACCGTTGATTCGGTTGATGTTTTCCATAGCAAATTCCATGCTCTGGCGAACATTTGCTTCCTCTAATTGAGCCTGTGCTGCCGCCTTTGAAGCTTCCTGTTCAAGCTCTGATTGCTGGTCCAACACACTCTGAAGCTTGGCGCTTTCCTCTTCAATCTCTGCTTCCCTCTTCTTAGCTGCTTCAATCTCTTCTGCAATCTTTGCTTTATTCCCGTTGATTTCCTCTAGCTGTTTCTCAATCTCCTGAGCTTCCTTCTGAAGTCCGGTAAACACACTTTCGCTCTCTGTACGCTGCTCTTTGGCACGTTCAAAGTTCATCTGTGCTGTATTCTGCAAAATGTATTGTTCCTGAATAGAGGCCTTTACCTGTTCTAATTCCTCCTCATTCAGACTTCTGGCGGTACGAATATCCTCCTGACGATTCTTCAGCTCCTGCATATTCTTCTTCAATTCCTGAACCTGAGACTCTAATTCTTCGATCTCACGTTTTCTTGCCAGAAGATTATTGGTATTCTTAAATGCACCACCTGTCATGGAGCCGCCTGGACTTAAGTATTCACCTTCTAAGGTAACAATATGTAAGGAGTAATGGTTCTTCTTTGCAAGAGCAATGGCATGATCAATATTGTCCACCACCAGAACTCTTCCCAGAAGATATGCTGCCACGCCATCATACTTGCTGTCACATTTTACTAATTTATTTGCAATCCCAATCACACCAGGTTCCTTGAGGTTCTCCTCATTCTTTGGATTCCCTTTCCCGTTTACACTGGTGATTGGTAAGAAGGTAGCTCGTCCAAGGCGATTCTCCTTCAGGTAAGAGATCATTCTCTTTGCAGTCGTATCATCTTCCGTAACAATATTCTGGATATTACCACCTAAAGCGGTCTCAATTGCGATCTCATATTTCTTCTCCACCTGAATCAGATCAGAGACAACACCAAGCAAGCCCTTTTCTGTGGTCTTTTGCTCCATTACTTTACGGATACTGTTGCCAAAGCCATCATAGCGCTCTGCAATATTTTTCAGAGAATCCAGTCTGGACTGTCTCTTATGGTAAGTGGTCTGAAGCTCTTCGAACTGGCGATTGGAGTCTAATAATTTTTGTTTCCAGCTGCTTACCGATGCAGTCAGCTCCTCTTCCTTCTTCTTTAAGACCGTAATCCCCTGATTGGCAGCCTCCAGTTCCTTCAAATAGCCAGCAAGAATCCCCTGGAGATCTGCTTCTTCTGTTTTTCTGGCAAGTAATCTCTGATTCAGCTGTGCCTTACGAATATTGATTTGCTCAATCATCGTGTCGAATCGCTGCTGACGTGCCTTAATCGATGCTTTATTATTTAAGAGCTCAATTATCTCATTCTTACCAGCTTCCATGCCCTCACTGCATTTTGCAATCTCGGCCTGCATTTTTGCAAGCTCTTCCTGAGCCGCTTCGCGCTTTTCTGTCATTGCCGCCAGCTGCTCATCCAATGCAGATTTCTTCTCATCATAAGTCTTTCTGGATTCCAGACGTTCCTTCTTCTCTGCCTCAATTGCGTCAAGACGACTCTGCAAATGCTCATCTGTGGTCTCTGCTGTATGAATCTGCTCGTTTAATACATTAATCTGTCCTTCGAGCCTGCCCTTCATGACAGTGGTATTGCTGATATTTTCCCGAATGGAAGTAATCTGCTCATCCATATCTGCAATGGCCTGTTCTAACTTCTCATATTCGGCTTTGATATTCTCATAGGAGACTTGTGTCTCTTTCAGCTGTGCATCCGCAATGGTATACTTCTGCTCCACTTCCTTCTGCTGGCTCTCAATTCGTTTCACTTCCAGAAGGAACATGTTCACATCATAGTTTTTCAGTTCTTCCTTCTTCTTCAGATATGTCTTTGCCTTTTCCGACTGGCGTTCCAATGGTCCAACCTGGCGCTCCAGCTCTGACAATATATCATTGACACGGACAAGGTTCTCTCTCTCATCCTCTAATTTCTTTTGAGCGGTTGTCTTACGCTTCTTATATTTTACAATTCCTGCTGCCTCATCAAAGAGCTCGCGGCGTTCTTCTGGTTTACCGCTTAGGATGCGGTCAATCTGACCCTGTCCGATAATGGAATAGCCTTCTTTACCGATACCGGTATCGTAGAATAATTCAGATACATCCTTCAAACGGCAAGGGCTGCCATTGATTAAATATTCACTTTCTCCTGAACGATACACACGTCTTGCAATTGTAACCTCTTCAAAGTCAATCGCCAGCTTATGATCGGAGTTATCCAGCGTAATCGCAACATATGCATAGCTAAGCGGCTTACGGTTCTCTGTTCCTGCGAATATAACATCCTGCATAGAAGCACCACGAAGCTGCTTGGCGCTCTGCTCTCCTAATACCCAGCGAACCGCATCACCTACGTTACTTTTACCACTACCGTTTGGTCCTACAATTCCAGTGATTCCATTATGAAATTCAAACACAATCTTATTGGCAAAGGATTTAAACCCGTGTATTTCCAAGCTTTTTAAATACATTTTCTACTCCCTTATGTCTGGTTTTAAGACAAGCAATGCTTTATATGCCGCCTGCTGTTCTGCTGCCTTTTTCGTATGACCAACACCCTCACTGATCTTTTTCCCTTTTACTCTTACTTCCACCGTAAAGCTCTTATCATGGTCTGGGCCTGTCTCACTTACCAGTATATATTCCAGTTCTTCATGATCTTCCTGCACAACCTCCTGCAGGATAGTCTTGCTATCATAAAAGAGCTTCTTATGTTCAATATCTGTCAGGATATATTTTAACACAAACTCTTTTGCATTAGCAAAACCACCATCCAAATAAATGGCTCCGATTACAGATTCTAACGCATCGGACAGGATTGATTTCCGTTTTCTTCCTCCGGTGAGATCTTCTCCTTTTCCAAGGAACAAATAATCTCCCAATGATATCTCTTCTGTACATAATGCAAGTGTTGGCTCACATACAATACTTGCGCGCAGGGTTGTAAGTTTTCCTTCTGGAAGATCTTCATACTTCTTATACAGGAATTCACTGGACAATATTTCCAGTACTGCGTCTCCTAAGAACTCCAGACGTTCATTATCCGATAGCTTTTTCATATGTTTTTCATTGGCATATGAGCTATGGGTAAGCGCTTGTCTTAAAAGTCCTTCATTGTGGAATGTATATCCAATTTTTTCCTGAAACTCTTTTAATTTAGCTGACATAATTTCTCCTCATAAAAACTAAGAAAAAGCCCTTTATGAAAAGGGCTTTCCTTGTATCTGTTTATTTTAGTTATTTACTGCATTCTTAATTGCTTCTACAGCGTCTCCAACCGTAACAATTTTCTCTGCATCTTCGTTAGGGATTTCAATATCAAATTCTTCCTCTAATCCCATAATGATCTGAAATACATCTAATGAATCTGCTCCAAGATCATCGATAAATGTAGAATCCATCTTTACTTCGCTTTCATCGACATTTAATACCTCAACGATAATTGATTTCAGTTTTTCAAATTCCATAGTGACAGTCCTTTCTACTCTTCCTCAACCTGCTGGTTGACAATTCTTTCTTTTATTTTACCATTAATGTCTTCACTTTTAAATGCAACACATTGGTATATGGAGTTGGTAATCTCTTTTGCTTTGGAGCTTCCATGTGTTTTTACCACAAGTCCATTCAGCCCCAAAAGAGGTGCTCCTCCATACTCACTGGCATCAAATGCCTTCAGTGTATTTTTAAGAGCTGGCAAAGCTAACGCTGCGCCAATCTTACTCTTCAATGTACTCATGAGTCCCTTTTTAATTACACCAATCAAGGTGGAACTCAAGCCTTCGTATAGCTTCAAAATAACGTTGCCAGTAAATGCTTCACATACGATAACATCCGCTTCTCCGCGAGGAATCTCCCTTGCTTCGATGCTTCCCACAAAATTAATGTCTTCACACTCTTTTAATAGTGGAAATGTCTCCTTTACGAGAGCATTGCCTTTCTCTTCCTCTGCCCCAATATTCACAATGGCAACACGAGGGTTCTTGATTCCAACCACGTTCTCCATATAGATGGAACCCATTTTTGCAAACTGAACCAAATGAGATGCTCTGGCATCTACATTGGCTCCACAGTCAATGAGAAGTGATACTCCCTTTTCGGTAGGAATCAGTGGTGCCAGCGGTGGTCGTTCAATCCCTTTGATTCGACCGACAATCACCTGTCCGCCAACAAGAACTGCTCCTGAACTTCCAGCAGAAACAAATGCATCTGCTTCCTTCTGCTTCACCATATTAAGTCCTACTACCATGGAGGACTGCTTCTTCTTACGAATTGCCATAACTGGTGGTTCTGCCATCTCGATTACTTCGGAAGCATGTACCACTTCAATTTGGTCTTTTGGGTATGTGTACTTCGCCAGTTCTTCATTCACTGCATCTTCCTGCCCCACCAGAAAGACCTTAATATCTTTGCGGGTAGAAACAGCATCAACAGCACCTTTTACCACTTCACCGGGTGCATGATCTCCGCCCATCGCATCAATTGCGACTCTTGTAATGTCCTGCATTTCTTCCCCTCCTTATACATCTATTAGCAAATATACTATAACTGTTACTAGAAATCAACCAAAATTCCCGTATGTAAATGCCTAAAATCGGGAAGCATTTTTGTTATATTTTACTAATTATAGTAATCTCGATTGCGCTCTTCCTCTGCTGCGATGTCCTCTTCTGACATATATTTGCGGAAGATTTTCTCAAGAATTGAATTTGCAACGAACATATAAATAGCTGGTACAAAGAGAAGTGCCGGCATAAATAAATAATAAACAAGAATTGTTGCCACAAAAATAATCAGAAGCGCAAAGGTCCAAGGCAATTCTGCAATTGCAAGTCTTCCTGCGTTTGACATACTTTGGCGTCTTGTATTTTCAAATCTGCTAATATAAGGGAAGGTATATAAATTCCAACAAATCATTGCAACAATAATAACTATAAATACAACGGTAAAGATTGTTCTTGCCACCCCTGTCATCAAATGTATGGTCAGGTATAAATCCGTACCGATAAACGCATAGCCTAACACACTAAGCAGCCAAATTGGTGTAGCCATTTTAAAATTGCTTGCAAATCCATGGAAAAATGCACCTGTTGCATAACCTCTGTCATGCTTGAATGACTTATTCATTGCATAATATAGCCCACATGTAGAAGCCCCAATTGTAAAAATCGGAATGCAGCATACAAACCACAATAAGCTAAGCCAAACGATATCTACAAGTTTCCCCATAAATCTAGAAAATGCACTGTCTGCACTAAAAAATTCACCCATATCTATTCCTCCATTTCTTAACCCTATCACTATAATACATAGAAGATACTATCGTCAAATAAAATATTCATAAAAACTTCCCTCATAATGGTAATGCTATCACATTACTAGCACCTGCCATATAAGGGAAGTTTCACTTTTGTACCTATTCTATTGTTCTCTACACCAATTATTGCAGCAGCGCCACTGCAACATCATTCACATTGGTTCCAGTTGGTCCTGTAATAATCAGTCCATCAACTGCCTGTAATGCATGATACGCATCATTCTCCTGAAGCACTTCGCCGATGTTATAGCCCTTCTCCTTTAACAAAGCTGCACTGTTTCCGTCCACATAACCGCCTGCTGCATCGGTAGGGCCATCAGTTCCGTCACTGCCAACGCTAAAGACTGCTGCGTCCAGCCCGGCAATTCCCTCTGCTGCTGCCAGAGCGATTTCCTGATTTCTGCCGCCTTTTCCTTTCCCAGTAAGCTTCACAATCGTCTCTCCACCTGCAAGGAACGCATACTTTTTGCCTTTTCCCCCGTGGGTCTTACAAATAGATGCCAAGAAGCTTCCCGCTTCTCTTGCCTGGCAGCAGAGCTGATCCGTCAATAAGATTGGTTCATAACCTAATGCACGGCAGGATACTGCCGCTGCTTCGCAGAGTTCCCGGACACTGCCATTGATCTGTGTCTCTACATTATCAAGCTGTTTTGGTGTCTCCTGGTGTAAAAGGCTCTGTGCATTTTCGGACAAGTTCAGCTTATATTTCTTTGCAATGCTTTCCGCCTCTTCACAGGTGCTGCTATCCGGGCAGGCAGGTCCTGATGCAATCATATCCAGCGGATCTCCGAGAATATCGCTGAGGACGATGGAAAATACCTTGGCTGGCGCACAAAGTTTGGCAAAGCGGCCGCCCTTTACCGCGCTAAGTCTTTTGCGAATGGTATTCATCTCCACAATATCTGCGCCGCTGGCAAGGAGCTGTCCCGTAATATCCTGTAGCTCATCGCCGGATACCAACGGTTTTTCAAATAAGGCACTTCCTCCACCGGAGATCAGGAACAATACGGTATCATCCTTTGTAAGATTCGCTACTGCATCTATGGCTGCCTGTGTTCCTCGAAAAGAATTCTCATCCGGTACTGGATGTCCCGCCTCATAGCAGGTGCAATGAAGGATCTCGCCTTTTACATGCTCATATTTGGTCACTACTACTCCGCGATCGATTCGCTCACCTAATACGTCACTTGCCGCCTTCGCCATCTGCCATGCTGCTTTACCTGCTGCAATCAAAACAATTTTCCCTGAAAATGTTTTTTCTGCCAATGCTCTCTGCACTGCTGCATCTGGCTGAACTGCTGCAATGGCTGTCTCAATGATCTGATTGGCATCCTGTCGAAGCTTTGTTGTACAATCTTTTTCACTCATCAACGTTCCTCCTTTACTCTTCCAATCCTTATTCCTGTAAGTTTTTCGTAATATTTTGCAATGGCACTATGATCATTGTTGCCACAGCCTTCGTTATGGAGATACTGCAGTACTTCCTGTACCTGTGCAGTCATTGGAACTGGTGCTCCCACCGCATGTGCACAGTCCAGTGCATTATTCAGATCCTTAATATGAAGATCTATGCGAAAGCCTGGCTGGTCATTCCCGGACAGCATCATTGGTGCTTTTGCATCCATCACCGTTGAGCCAGCTAAGCCACCGCGGATTGCCTGAAACACAAGCTCTGGGTCCACTCCTGCTTTCTGTGCCATGGTCAAGGCTTCTGCAAGTGCCTGAATATTAGCTGCCACAATCATCTGATTGGCAAGCTTTGTGGTATTACCTGCACCAATCTCCCCACAGCGGACAACGCTGCTTCCCATCGCTTCAAGAATCACCTTACATCTGTCAAATATCTCCTGTTTGCCGCCGACCATAAAAGATAATGTACCATCTATCGCCTTTGGTTCTCCTCCGGATACCGGAGCATCCAGCATCTCTATTCCTTTCTTTGAAAGCTCTGATGCAATCTGTTTACTTGCCATAGGATCAATGGAGCTGGTATCAATGAGCACACTTTTTTCTGATAAATAACCTGCAATCCCCTGTGCTCCAAGCACCGCATCCTTTACCTGTGGGCTGTTTGGAAGCATGGTAATAATCACTTCACACTTACTTCCCATCTCCTCTATGGTTGCCTCCCTGGCTCCGGCCGCTGCCACCTCTGCAATATGCTCCGGATGGTGATCCGTTACATAAAGCGTATATCCTGCTTTACACAAATTCTTTGCCATGGGACGCCCCATGATTCCTAAACCAATAAATCCTATATTCATCTTCGTGATTCCTTTCTCGTTGCGTGTATGTCCATAGGTATACACGTAGTGCATTTTCATGTGATAAATTAGCGAACGAAATGAGTGCCACTGGCACTCATTTTGTACGCTATGGTGAAAAAACAGGGTGGATAAACCACCCTGTCTTAATACTTTCATTATAAGAACAATGATAAAATGAAAATTCCGACCATGGATGCAATACCCATTATCAGGGTTAACATTGTCTGTGTTTTGTATCCCTGTTCTGGTGTCATATCTCCAAAGTTGGTAACAACCCAGAAATATGAATCATTTGCATGGGATACGGTCATTGCACCAGCACCGATTGCCATTACTGTAAGTGCTGCAAGTGCAGGTGTCTCAAGAGCAAGTGCACTCATAAGAGGAGCCACAATACCTGCTGTTGTTGTAATTGCAACTGTTGAAGATCCCTGTGCAGATTTCAAAATGGCAGCCAAGATGAATGGGAAGAAAATTCCTACTACCTTCAAAGCTTCTGCATTTGAAGTGATAAAGCTTACCATGCTTGAAGCAGAGATTACTTTTCCTAACACTCCACCTGCTGCTGTAACAAACAGGATAGGTCCAACTGTTTTTAATGTCTCATTGGTAAGATTATAGAAATCAGACATCTTATTTGCTGTTGCAAGCTGGATAATTGCAAAGATGGTACCAACTGCTAAAGCAATGATTGGTTTGCCCAGGAAGGTACATAATTCATTTGCCATTCCTGTCCAGCCAGCCATGGAAGAGATTGAGCCAAGAGCCATCAACACGATTGGAACAAGGATTGGTGCAAGTGCATTGAATCCGTTTGGAAGCTTGCCATACTCTGCTACCAGTTCCTCATATGTTTTGGTTGTATCGGAATTACTTCCGGTCTCATCTGCACTTTTTACTTTCTTTCCAATGTATTTTGCAAATACATATCCTGCGATCAATGGAAGAATGGAACATACAACACCAAGTCCCATAACAAGAAGCAGGTTATCTCCGATTCCCAGTGTGCTTGCTGCTGCAATTGGACCAGGTGTAGGTGGAATAAATACATGAGATATGTATAGACCTGCACTAAGTGCTACTGTCATTGCCACACTGGAAGCTGCTGTACGTTTCACTAACGCTTTACGAATTGGATTTAAAATAACGAAACCACTATCGCAGAATACTGGGATTGATACAACCCATCCCATAAGTTCTATTGCCAGTTCTGGATGTTTCTTACCGACAATCTTGATAACCATATCTGCAAGCTTTAACGCTGCACCAGTCTTCTCAAGGACTGTACCGATTAATGCTCCAAGAATAATTACAATACCAATACTACTGAATGTGCCTGAAAAGCCAGCACCGATAACAGATGGAATCCCCGATATCACCGTTCCGTCATCATTCTTCACATCCACAAGTGGAATACCAGCCAATAAAGCAAGAATTACTGAAACCCCCATAATCGCCAAAAATGGATGAACCTTCCATTTGGAGATTGCAACAATCATAACAATGATTGCCAATACAAAAACAATAATTAGTGGAATACCTGACATAAGCATTTCCTCCCTTTCTCCTTGTGATTTTACACATATTTCTATAATATATGCTTCACTGTTTGTATAAATTATACAATTATATAGATTCTGTGTCTATGTTCTCGGAGACATAAAAATGTATGTTTTATTGTTCTGTGGAACAACGAATATGGAAACTCGTATCATTTCTCTATATCTGCGGGTGCGCCATGTCATTCTCCAAGTCCCGATAAAACAGCACTGCCAGATACAATTTGGCAGACTGGCTTGGTAAACGCACATCTAATCCTGTAATCTCGATCAATTTATGAATACGATACTGTAATGTATTCTTATGCACAAAAAGTAATTCTGCTGCATGGGAAAGGGATCCTTCCGCTGCGAAATAGGAATCCAGAAGAGTAATCCAACTGCGGAGGGCAACTGCATCACAATCCGGAAACATATTCTGTAAATACTCTTTTTTGCGTTTCACAGATATGTCATCTAAGAACAGCTCTGTTCTCATATCAAGATAGCACAGGATTCCGCTTTGAGTATGAACACTTCCTCTCCAGGCACGGCTTGCTTCCAGATAAGCGGTATGCAAATCCTCTGGTTTGCCATCATACCCGATCAACAGGCGCACACTGTATGTCGTCTGGGCAGCCTCCGAAAGCTGACTGGTCAGCTCCTCCATGGATTTGCCACGCTTTGCAGGGAGAAGAATAATCTGTCTGCCGGTATTTCTAAGTACAATACATTCCTTGTAGGCTCTTAGTTCACGCGTAATCATGTGCTCCACTTCTTCCAGCTTCTGCTGGCCTTCTAAGGTATCGGAATACTTCTCAAAAGAAGCAATACTTACAATCATGATTCTCCGGGGAACCTTAATATCAATTCCCATTGCAAGGCCTCGTTCTGCCAGCTGTTCGGGATTGCTTAATCCTTCTCCAAGAATCCACTCCTCTAAGAAACGATTCTTCACACGGGTATCTAACTTCTCCTGTTCCAAGCGATCCCGTTCTAACACCAGAATCTCTGTCATCTTTCGAACCACCTGCCCCAAACTTATTACCTTTTCATAGTCACCTGTTATTCCAATCACACCGATTACCTCATTCTTCCATGTGATTGGCAGATTCAGTCCGCATTTTGCTGTGCTGCTCTCTTCCGCTGGCGTAATATATAACTCTGGAAGCTGTTCCTCTATGATTTTTCTAGCGCCCTCATGCATCTGGCCAATACGATTCGCATCAGTACTGGCAATGATTCGTCCTGTATTGTCCATCATATTGATATTCTGATGAACCAAGCCCCCAATTTCATCAATAATCTGCTGTGCGCTATGCTTTTGTAGCTGCATGTCCCTTCTCCTATTAAGCGTGTGGAATATTCGTAAATTCTGATATTTCGCGGTTGATGGTCACAAGATCACTGACGGAAAGATCATGCAGATTCTTATGTCCTGTAATTCTTGCAAAGGTTCTTAATTCTTTAAATGTCACATTGAAATAATTCGCCACCCGCTGTGCCGATGCGTCAATCTTCATACGTGCCCGGAGCTCTGGTTCCTGAGTTGCAATTCCAACAGGACAATTTCCCGTTCCACATATGCGGTATTGCTGGCATGCTGCCGCTATCAGTGGTGCACTAGCCACTGCAACCGCATCTGCTCCCATGGCAATGGCTTTCGCAAAATCTGCAGACACACGCAGCCCACCTGTTATTACAAGTGAAATGTCTGAATGAATGGAATCTAAGTATTTTCTAGCTCGATACAACGCATAAATCGTCGGAACCGAAGTGGCTTCTCTTAAGAAAAATGGACTGGAGCCTGTTGCTCCGCCTCTTCCATCTATGGTGATAAAATCAGGCTGTGCGTATACACAAAACTCCAGGTCTCTCTCAATCCGTCCTGCTGCAATCTTAATTCCAACAGGTCTCCCATCGGAACGATTTCTAAGCATGGTAACCATGTCCTTTAGGTCCTCTTTGGTCTTAATCTCCGGGAACTTACTTGGACTTTGCACATCCTCTCCTGGATTCTTCCCGCGAAGTGCGGCAATCTCTGGCGTCACCTTGGCACCTGGCAGATGACCTCCCATTCCAGGTTTGGTTCCCTGACCAATCTTAATCTCAATGGCATCTGCCCGCTTTAGGTTCTCATCTGTAACACTGTACTTATTTGGAATATATTCAAATATGTATTTGTAGGCATTCTCCTGTTCTTCTGGAAGAATTCCTCCCTCGCCGGAACACATGGCCGTATGTGCCATTGCTGCACCTTTTGACAGAGCTATCTTAATCTCTTTGGAGAGAGCACCAAAGGACATATGGGAAACATACACTGGACCGCTTAATATCATTGGCTTCTTTGCATTCTTCCCGATAACTGTGGTAATACACACCTCTTCGTTGTCATCTAATGGTGCTGGATTCAGCTGTGCCCCGAGAAGCAGAATGTCGTCCCAGTTCGGCATCGGCATCTGAGTTCCCATTGCCCCACTGATGGACTGCCCTGTCACTGCCATCTGATGAATTTCTTCCATGTAACGACAGGAAGTGTCATGTCGCACATAGGTGCTGTCATACTGCAAATCCATCGGCTTTTCTTCTGGCTTCTGCTCTTCCTCCAAATCAGATTCCTTGCCTATTTTTGCTTGCTTTGCTGCTTTGTCTGCATCTTCGCTTTCTTCTACAAGCACCAATTTGTCGATTGGCTGCTTACATACAGGGCAGCAGTCCAATTCCGAAAGCAGCTTTCCTTCCTTCTCCTCATCCAAGATATACCCACATACACTACATTTGTATATTGCCATATTTTCTCCTCCATCCTATATTACCGTAATAGTTAATTGCGAAACACTTTGAATTCACAAATACTATGTACTATGAATACAATCAAATATAGGCACGCTTTCGCTACGTTGGCTCATGCAATTGTATTCATAGTACTGAAGAGTTGTGAGTTTCGCAATCATCTAATACCTACTTACATTATATGACTTTTGGACTACATTTTCACGTTCTTTTTCAGTATTATGACAAATGATCACCTTGCAATCGCAGAGTGCATTACCTTCGATACAATTCCACAAACTGTTTGATATGCTTTCTGAGCATCTCTACCATTTCTTCCTCACGCTCTGGCTGGCGATCACATATCGTAATGAACGCATAGATTGGTGTGTAAAAATGTACCGCCATGATTTCATAATCCACATCCCAGAAACAGCCTTTTGCACCAAGCATGGAAAATAACTGCTTTTGATAAATAATTGCATCGTCATAATATTGACTGGAGTATTCCACGGCAATCTTCTCATTTTCAAACTGTCCAATGGTAATCATCTTCCGATACATTCGTGTATACTCGTCGTGGACAAAGTAGAGAAACAATTCCTTTCCAATTGCAAAGAGCTGTTCATAGGAGATTTGTTCATATAATGAAACATCTGCCCCAGGATTCCTTCCGTCCAAAGAAAGCCGCTGTACTTCTTCATTGTATCTTGCTTTCATCTCTTCTTGAATTGCTTCATAGATTGCATCCTTCCCTTTGAAATGCGCATACAAAGATGCCGCCTTAATATCCACCGCCGCAGCGATTTCTCTCATAGACACTCCGTTGAAGCCCTTTTGTGAGAAAAGGCATAGACTTTCATATATGATTCTATCTTTCGTTGAGTTCATATCGTTTTACCTCTTTTCCTTGCCGGAAGCATATACTTGTGGCATGTTCGTATGTAATCCCTAGAAGCTGGTTCATCTCCTGGAGTGCATTCTTATAAACGTTCTTTTGAAAATGCACAAGGACATAATCAACTCGTTTGATTTTACCAGCAGCCAGCTTACAAAAGCTTCGCATTGGTCCACATAATTGAAACACCCAGATTGGGGAACAAATGATTACTTTTTCGTATTTATCCCAGTCAATCTGTGGTTCTTCAATGGGCATTTCCCAGCCATGCATTCCAAATCTTCCACACCACCAGAATCCCAAGGTTCCTTCTGTCAGCTCAGTTGCTTTCACTTCATATCGATCTGCTCCTAGTTTTTCCGCAAGATTCATCGCATAGTGACGGGTATAGCCCATTCTTGAGAAATACACAACCAGCTGTGACTTTGCTGCTTTATCTGTCTGGATGTCTCTGCTTTCATTTCTTGCAAATTCCTCCTGCTTATAAAATACATAAGCCGCATACCCCGTACATGCCTGGCATAATCCAAAAATGAAATATATGGTGGACATGAAATTCATAGGAAATATGTAAAACTGAATACAGATCCATAGCATTAAAGTAATTCCCCATAATCCTCCAAGCAGAATTCCTACCTTCTTTCTTCGAACCAGAAGAAACGCCGCAATTAGATTCGTTAATCCATTTACAATCAAAAGTGAGATTCCTGGGAAAATGAAATCCTGAAATACGACTTCTGCAAAGGGAAGTACTTGAAAATATGGAAGCATCTCATCCATACCAAGTGCCGAACCATCCGGAGCCACAAACATCCCAACGCTTCCTGCCACCGCACCAATACCTATAAACAAGCACCAAAAGATTAACCATTTTCTAGCACGTTCAAATCTACTCTTCATTCTTCTACCTCCAATAAAAAAAGAAACCTAACAAGTGTTAGTCTAACTATAACTAACACTTGTTAGGTTGTCAAGTATTCAATGTTTTCTAGAATCTAATTGGAAAATGCATCGCTATTTTTGCATTCCATATTTTGAAAAATATTGTTTTGCTTTGTAATCGTCTAATTGAAAACGCTTCTTTAGCTTTTCAAGAATCACAGCTTCTGCTCTGCCGTCTTCTAAATTATCAAGGATTAGCGCTTCTATTCCCTGTTCTATTCCCTGTTCCATTCCCTGTTCTATTCCAATTCTTACTCCACGTTTTTCTGCTCTATCTAATACTTCGCACATATTCGAAACACCTCCATCTTCATGTTGTGCATCCTCAAATCGCTGATCACCTGTAAGTACTGACATTAATTTCAATACTGCATCTACATGCTTTTGGTTCCAAAATAAAGCACCAAGGTAGTCACCGGATATGACATATGTAATAACTGCAATTTTACTTCATTTGCGCACCGGTCGCATCCATGAATTTCATTATAAAAAGACTAAACAGTGTTTCACTTATTTTTCTGACATATCTATTCGTCTATATCTTTGTATGTTTCTTCAGCTGTGTATCAATATCTCGTCCTCCATACATCACACGGATAATTGTAACTACTGCTTTTTCATTGTCAGGAATATACAACACACAATAATTATCTACAGGCATGATATGTAAACCTCGGCTATGCCAAGGTTCTTTCTCGTATTCACGAAATCGTTCTGGCATCTGGTCAAGTCCCATGATGCTTTTTTCCAATCTGTCAAGTTGACCACTCGCATTTTCTGGAGATTGCAGTTCAAATGCTATATACTCATAAATATTTCTAAGATCAATATCTGCCTGATTTGAAATCTCAATTTCAAAAATCATAAGTTATAATCCTTGTGGATGTCTGCAAAAGCCTTACTCGCAGTCTTTGTTCTTCCAGCTTTCATGTCCGCATATCCTTTCTCCAGTTCTAGATTCATCTCTTCTTCTGTTAAAGCACTCATGTCGATAGGTCTTGCAGACGGCATCTTTACTTCAAAAGGAAGTCCTCTCTGAAGAATAATCTGTTTATAGAACATGTTGATAGCATTAGATGCTGGAATACCAAGTGCAGAAAGTATACCTTCTGCCTGTTCCTTTACCTCCGGTTCTATTCTTGCATAAAGGTTTGCCGATTTTGCTGCCATAATAATCGCTCCTTTCAATAAAAGCATTTTTCTTATATTTATATTATATGCAAATGTCAGCACAATAGCAATACATTTCAAAATAACATGGATTTTTGATTCTTATTTTCGTAATTGATTTTTTACTTCCCGATAACGAACCTTTGCAATGGGAAACATGGTTTCCTCTGTCATGCCAAGTTTATATGCAGTGACTGTCTTTACATTAAGGGTCTTCAATAATCGGTTCTTTTTCAATGATATTTAATGCCCCATGAAGAATCCCTTCTGGTGCTTGATGGTGATTGACGACTTCTCGTAAGCTGTCTGCTGCAACCGATACATGCACAGACATGACAAACCAGCCTTTTCGATAATCCTCCTTGGCATACTGCAACTGTTTGTAATCCTGCCAGTACACTACAATTCTTTGATTGACCTGTGAAATCGTTTCATCTGATAAATGTGCCCGAATCTCCATCTGTATTACCGTATAACAGTTGCTCTGTTTGATTAGGAATCGCAAGCAGACCTGATGTGATGTTGATTTTCCAAGAGATATCATTTTGCAATAAAATGTGATAAGTTTACCAGAATCTAATTTGAAAATGCATCGCTATTTTAGCACTCCATATTTCGAAAAATATTGTTTTGCTTTGTAATTATCTAATTGAAAACGCTTCTTTAGCTTTTCAAGAATCACAGCTTCTGCTCTGCCGTCTTCTAAATTATCAAGGATTAGCGCTTCTATTCCCTGTTCTATTCCCTGTTCCATTCCCTGTTCTATTCCAATTCTTACTCCACGTTTTTCTGCTCTATCTAATACTTCGCACATATTCGAAACACCTCCATCTTCATGTTGTGCATCCTCAAATCGCTGATCACCTGTAAGTACTGACATTAATTTCAATACTGCATCTACATTACTGTGTAACAGCTATTCTGCTTGATTGGATATGTCTTGCAGTTCATTTCCAGAAGCTCGTAACTTACCGCCTTGTTCTTAATGGCTTTGTATTCCACTTAATGATTGTCTCTAACTGTTCTCTTCAGTCTCTATATCAAGTCGTTGCAGAATATCATTAATCATGCCCGAATCATGTAACATACTAATTGCAAAGCATTTCTTTCCAGCATCTTTTAATGATGCACCAATATGATATGCTTTTTCGCCATTATATTCAGTGTTCCTACATCAACATAATTATCGACTAAAACTATACTCTTTGTTGCACCATCGACAAGTTTAATCAACAGGCTAAATGCATCATATATCTGTCCGTCAAAGAAGATTTTCTGCTGTGATTCTTCATGTTCTGAAATATACGCAAATACTTTATCGAATTTTTCGTTCGTTTCATTCTGATAAATAATCTGTTTTTCTTCCATTGCATTCATACGATCATATAATAGTGAAGTATTTGCCATATACTTACGCATTTCTACAAAAGTTTCCATAATCCTAATGCTGACTTGAATTGCTATATCACTTCTCAAAACAGCTGATAACATTGCAATTCCCTGTTCAGTAAATACATATGGCAGTTTTCTGCGTCCACCATGGTTCGAACTACTATCCGACAAACTTGATATCGCAATTTGCGATATCAAGTTTTGATACTCTTCCTTGGTTAGTTGGAATCTGAAATTTTCAGGAAATCTTATAATATTTCTTTTGACAGCTTCATTCAGTTTTCCCGCTCTGTAACAGATGTTTATTCTACAGAAGCCTTGTATGCCAAGTCATAAAATACTTCCTGGGAATTCAACTGTGTTTCTTCTAGACAACGATTTTCATATACTCCATGACAATCAAGTTTTTTCCCTTTTTCATCATCTTTCATCATTGTATCGAACATCTGGACAAGCCTCCTCTTTAGCCTATCGTCCATAATAGGAGCTGCGATTTCAACTCTTCGGACGGTATTGCGTGTCATTAAGTCTGCCGATGAGATATATATTTTCTCCCTCTCACCACATCCAAATCGATATATTCTGGAGTGTTCAAGGAATCTGCCAACAATACTGATGATCTTGATATTATCTGTATAGCCCTTGATCTCTGGAATCAGACAGCAGATACCTCTGATAATCATCTCAATCTGAACTCCTGCCTGGGATGCTTCCACAAGCTTTTCAATGATTACTTTGTCGGTTAAGGAATTGATTTTAATGCCAATATAAGCCTCCTCGCCATTTTGGGCATGCTGCATTTCCTCTTCAATCATGGAAATAACTTTATTCTGAAGACAATTTGGTGCAACCAGTAATTGATGTGTCTCCTGAATTGTTTCTCCACGTAAGAGACAGGCAAACACTTCTGCGGCTTCACTTCCTATGTCGGTATTCGAAGTAATCAAGGACAAATCTGTATACAGTTTCGATGTCTTTTCATTGTAATTACCAGTTCCAATTTGTGTGATATAGGAAAGACCTTCTTCTGTTTTTCTTGTAACAAGGCAAAGCTTCGAATGAACCTTGAATCCATTCAATCCATATATCACTCGGCATCCTGCTTCTTCTAATTTTCTCGAATACTCTATATTGCTCTCTTCATCAAATCTGGCACGGAGTTCCACAA
>CAZTGP010000012.1:43218-54081 GCA_964613325.1 uncultured Roseburia sp.
TTTCTCGAATACTCTATATTGCTCTCTTCATCAAATCTGGCACGGAGTTCCACAAGTACCATAACTTCTTTTCCATTCTCTGCGGCCTCTACCAAAGCATCCACAATCTGACTTCGATCAGCCAATCGATACAATGTCATTTTAATGGATACAACAGAATCATCTCTCGCTACTTCATGCAGAAGATTCGTAAATGACTTAATATTCTCGTATGGATATGATAACAGTACATCTTTTCTTTCAATTTGAGCTATCAGGCTCTCTTTCTCATTCAGCTCTGTTGTCATCCGAGGAGTTCGTTTCTGATAGAATAGTTTCTCCTGTCCCTTGTCTCTTAGATAATTCTGTATAGAAAAAACAAAGGACATATCAAGAGGCACTCTTGACAGGAATACATGATTCTTTTTTACATTCACATATTTGCATATCTCAGCAATTAGTTTTTTATTGATTTTTCTGGAAAGCTCCATGCGAACAGGGTTCATACGTTTTCTTTGCTTTACCAGATTCTCCATTGCATCACGGTAATCCATGTCTTCATCATAGATTGTTTCTGTATCAATATCTGCATTTCTTGTGATGCGAAGAAGGGATTTCTCTACTATTTCATATTGCGTAAATAGTTTTGGCAGAAAATGAAGAATTAATTCTTCTGAGAGCATAAATGTTCCCGGTCTCGTTGGAATATCAATCAGTCGCTTAAATACATTATTACTGCATGGGATAATGGCTACTTTATTTTTACCACCCTTTGTTTTCAATAATGCAACTGCATAGATTTCTTTATTTTTCAAGAAAGGAAATGGCTGCTGCTTACTGATAATGTTCGCTGATAAATATGGTGCAATTTCGTGGTCGAAATAGGTCTCTAAAAGCTCCCCTTCTTCACCAGATAACCGATTGAAATTAATAATTCGAATTCCCTTTGGCTCTAGTTCTCCCATTAGCTGTTCATATATTATTTCCTTTTTTTGATCCAAGATTCTTGTAGCTTCTACAATTGCTTCCACTTGTTCACTGCTGGTTAAGTTTGTTTTATTTTCACGTATCTCTTCCGCAGAATTCATCTGATCCATCAATGTGCCTACACGCACCATATAGAATTCATCCAAATTGGACTGATAGATGGACGCAAAAGTCAATCGCTCTGCCAATGGCACTCTTGGATTCCCTGCTTCATTTAGTACTCTCTCATTGAACTTTAACCAGGATAATTCTCGATTCATCATATAAGGCTCTGTCACTTGTTTTTCCTTTTTCATTATCTGATCGTTCTCCTTTTCTTTTGTTCTATACGCTCTCGTATCATACACTTTACGGTTTCAGTGCGCACATCTTAGCTTTCTATTATATAAGAAATGCTAGTCTTTCAACTATCACTTTTCTGTAATTTTTATGTAAATTTCTTGTAAACTCGAGGTTATTTGGATTCCATATGAAAAGGCTTGCATAAACCTCACTTTTTTCATATACTTTTGCTATTATGACGAAAAAACTGCGAGGATGATACAAATGAAAAAAACACATAGATTACAAGGAATTATTTTACTATTTATCACAGCCACCATCTGGGGCACTGCTTTCGTAGCTCAAAGCGTTGGTCTGGATCATCTTGGCTCTTTCACCTTTAACGGTATCCGTTCACTCATTGGCTGTATTGTACTTCTGCCATTCATCCTGTTTCAGGATAGGAAACAGCAGCATACAGGCTCTGAAGTTGAACGTAAAACAAAGCGTCAGGTTCTTCTCGTTGGCGGAACCATCTGCGGAATCATGCTTTGTATTGCATCGAATCTCCAACAGTTTGGAATCACACATTCCACAGTCGGAAAATCCGCCTTCATCACAACCCTTTACATTGTTTTAGTTCCTTTATTGGGACTATTTCTAAAGCATCCTGTGAAGCTGCAGATTTGGTTCAGTGTTCTTCTGGCCTTGGTCGGGTTATATCTTTTATGTATGAAGGACGAAGGCTTCCAGCTTGGAATTGGCGATGTTTATTTAATTCTATGTGCGCTGTTCTTCTCTTTTCAGATTATTGCTGTAGATTATTATGCACCAAAGGTGAATGGACTAAAGCTTTCCTGTATGCAGTTTTTTGTTACCGCCGTTCTATCTGGTATCTTTGCAGCCTTCACAGAACGCCCTTCCTGGGCTGACATCACCGCTGCGGCCTTCCCTCTGTTCTACGCCGGCGCTATCTCCTGTGGAATCGGCTACACTCTGCAGATTGTGGCACAGAAGGATGTGAATCCCACAGTTGCTTCACTGATTATGAGTCTGGAATCGGTCATTGCATCCCTTGCAGGCTGGATACTTCTACATGAGACCTTATCCACAAAGGAATTGATTGGATGTGGTCTGGTATTTGGAGCGGTCATTCTTACTCAGCTCCCAGCTATCCAAAAGAGAAAAGCCGATTAACATATACCACCTCTGATACCGGGTATCACCTGTGTTTGTGGTAGTAATCGCTGTATTCTTGTCCCTGCCTGGAGCAATCTGCGCTTCCACTGGAAGCTTCTTATCAACCATTGTGATTTTCTGAGTTAAACCACGCGAATTGTGGAGCAAATGCATGGGCATCTGGGAACTCAGCACCTCCGCATATCTTGCTGATTCCTTCATGGTTTGTATATAGCGAATTTCTCTCAGTCTGACATATCTTGGCTCCCTTCATGTCTTATATATTGATTTACATAATATAATGCGGGGGCGTATACAGATTTCGTTGCAATTTACATCCCATTTTTTTGGCGAAAGGGATTGTAATGTTATACTTTTTTCATATACGCCCCGCAAATCGGTAAAAAAGTGGATTTTTTCTTCTTTTTAAGCAAAAAGCGGGGCGTATACAAAAAAAGTCATTTGCCACATCCTCTTTTGACGAAAAAAGGGGATGTGAATTAGATCAAATTTTCTATACGCCCCGCGAAACATTTTATTTACGTTTATATCATCTAGGGAAGCAATTGCTGTCGCCCTATAAAACAAAATTATAGGGTAGTTGAGATATTTTTCTCTTCTACCCTATTTTTTTAATATTATATACAAAACTCTTTCTTCGATTGGTGTAAAAATGGTATAAAAGCAAAAAATAAGGAACTCCACATCTGCGGAATCCCTTATTTTCCTGCGTTCCCAAGGATTAATCCTGAGGAATGATTTCTTTTTTGTTGTATGAGCCACAAGCTTTGCATACTCTGTGAGGCATCATAAGAGCGCCACATTTGCTGCATTTTACTAATGCTGGAGCAGTCATCTTCCAGTTTGCTCTTCTCTTATCTCTATGAGATTTAGATGATTTATTCTTTGGACAAATAGACATTTGTTACACCTCCTTAAAATTGTTAAATATATCTTGGATTGCTGCCATTCTTGGATCAAGTTCTGTTCTCTGGCAAGTGCAGGCTCCCTTATTCAAGTTCATCCCGCAGACTTTACAAATACCTTTGCAATCGTCCTTGCACAGAACTCTCATTGGCCAGTTCACCAAAATCTCGGCGTAGACTAATTTATCTACATCCAATTCAAACCCAATCAGGTAGTCAATTTCTTCCAATTCTTCATCTACAACAGAATCTCCCTGAATGTTCAATTCCTTGTCGATATCGAAATGGATAGATGTTGGAACCTCTTCCAAGCATCTGCCACATGGTATGAGTACCTCAAGATCAACGGTTCCTTTGATCAGAAGCTTCTGATCTTCCACGTTGGTCAGAGTCAACATAACCGGTGACTTCTTCCGAATAGGGAAATCTCCTAACCTTGACTGAAAAGAATGAAACTCGTAAGTTACCTCTTTCGTAGTCTCTTTATTAATTGATTTTAAAATGTCTGAAACATCAATCTTCATGGCATTCTCCCATTCACACCTAAACAATTATACATATGGCATAATTGTTTGTCAACCTTATTTTTATATTTTCTACTATACTAATGCAACTGTTTCTCTACAAATCGCAAGTTCCTCATTTGTAGGGATTACACATACTTTCACTTTGGAATCATCAGTAGAAATAATTGCTTCATCACCATGTGTTGTAGCATTTGCTTCCACATTCTCTTTAATTCCAAGATATCCAAGATAAGCAAGAATCTTGCTTCTTACAAATGTTGTATTCTCACCAATTCCTGCTGTAAATGTAATTGCGTCCACGCCGTCAAGTGCAGCAACATAGGAACCAATATATTTTGCAACACGATAGCAGAACACTTCAACTGCATCAATTGCAAGCTGATTTCCTTCATTGTAAGCGGCTTCAAGATCACGGAAATCGGAAGAAACACTGGACATACCCTGTACACCAGATTTCTTATTTAATACATTCATCACGCCTTCGATATCAAGGTTCTCTTTCTTAGCGATGAACTCCATAATTGCTGGATCGATATCTCCGGAACGAGTTCCCATTACAAGACCTTCTAATGGAGTAAGTCCCATAGAAGTATCTACGCATTTTCCGTTTAATACAGCACTGATGGAAGCACCATTACCAAGATGAGCAACAATAATCTTAGAATTATTTAAATCCATTCCAAGGTACTCTGCTGTACGTTTGGATACAAAGCTGTGGCTGGTTCCGTGGAAACCATATCTTCTCACTTTGTATTTCTCATAATACTCATGTGGTAATCCGTAAAGATATGCTTTCTTAGGCATTGTCTGATGGAAAGCGGTATCAAATACACCTACCATTGGAGTGTTAGGCATTAATTCTTTGCAGGCATCAATACCAATTAAGTTTGCTGGGTTGTGAAGTGGTGCAAGGTCGTTACACTCTTCGATTGCTTTTAATACTTCAGGAGTCAACAGAGTTGATTCTGCGAACTTCTCGCCACCGTGTACAACACGATGTCCAACTGCATCGATCTCAGAAAGAGCTTTGATTGCGCCTGTTTTCTCGTTTACAAGTGCATCTAATACCATCTGAATTGCCTGTTTGTGTGTAGGCATTGCAGCTTCTGTAATTTCTTTATCAAGTCCTGTCTTCTGATAAACTAATCTTCCATCAATACCAATTCTCTCGCAAAGACCTTTTGCAAGTACCGCTTCTGTGTCAGAATTGATCAGCTGATATTTCAGGGAAGAACTTCCACAATTAATAACTAATACGTTCATCTTATTATCTCCTCTAAAGCTTTTTTATAAACATACTGTTTAAAGTATAAACTTATTTTTCAAGTTGGACAAGGGTAAATTGGGATTGTATTCATTTATATCCATATTGTTACAATTTTCACAATATTATTCTGTATCAATTGCCATACGATATGCTATAATCGTGTATATTATTCTTATTACAAGACATATTGCATTCGTTAGAAAATGTAACGCGTACCATAAGAGGAACATCGTTACAATACAAACGTAATCACATGTCACAGTCCCCATATAGCTTATCATTCACAGGAAAGGAATCCCACATGAAAATTGCAGGTATCATCGCAGAATATAATCCATTTCACAACGGGCATCAATTTCAGATTGACCAATTAAAGCAAGAAACCGGTGCAGACTACGTGGTAATTGCAATGAGTGGTAACTTCCTGCAGCGCGGCGTTCCTGCGATTGTTGATAAATATACCAGAACCCAAATGGCTCTAGCGGCTGGTGCCGACCTTGTGCTCGAATTACCTGTCCTCTGGGCAACTGCCTCCGCAGAGTATTTCGCCATGGCAGGCATCACCCTTTTTCGCAGGATGGGAAATGTAACGCACCTTTGCTTTGGCGCAGAAAGTGATAATCTGACAGCTCTCACTTCCATTGCCGAAGTGTTAAGCAAAGAGTCCAAAGAATATCAAAAGCTGCTAAACCTAGAACTGAAGAAGGGACTATCCTTTCCAATGGCGCGGGAAAATGCATTGTCACAGCTTCTATTGGAGGATACAAAGTTCACGCTCCCTGCCAAGCAGCTGAAGGACATCCTGTCCTCTCCAAACAATATTCTTGCAATCGAATATCTAAAAGCTCTGGCTCTGACTCAGAAGGACAATTCCGAGATTGCTCCTGTGTTAATTCAGCGCCAAGGGGATGGTTATCACGAGACAGATCTTGTTTCACCACTTGCCTCTGCCACTGCTGTCCGAAAAGAGCTTTTCGCATCCGGCAGCCTTACAAATACTGCCTCTGCACTGCCAGCCACAAGTCAGAAGATATTATCTACCTATCAGAAAGAGTGGCCTCTTATGGACGAGGATGCCATCTCTTCTATATTAGGCTATCGTCTTCGCATGTTGGCAAGCGTCGGCTATCAAGGTTATGCGGATTGTAATGAAGACATTTCCAACAAGATTCGTAAGAATCTGAATTCTTACCTTGGCTTTTCCCAGTTCTGTGAGCTTTTAAAATCTAAGGAGCTCACTTACACAAGAATCAGCCGTGTTCTCTTACACATTCTGCTTGATATCAGGCAGGAGGATTATGCCACTGGAAAATGCCTGGATTACATTCCCTATCTTCGGATTCTTGGTTTCCGCAGGGATTCCTCTGGGCTTCTTTCGGATCTAAAAAAGAAGGCATCCGTTCCTTTGATTACCAAAGTTGCAGATGCCTCTCGGATTCTTTCACCAGAAAGCTATGCATTTTTCCAGAAAGATTTGCTTGCTTCTGATATCTACCGCCAATTGGTTGCGGATAGATGCCACAAGCTTCCGAAGAACGATTTCCAGCAGGAATTGATGATTCTTCCATAATATGCAAGAACATTTCTTATCACATGGGATATCATTGACCCACATGAGGGACGACTGGAAACTCAGTTTCTAGTTCGTCCCTTTCATAATTTGCCCTACGCACATCCGATACTCTTCTATGGTGGTGGATTTGCGAATCTGTTTCTTTAGCTTCTTCTCCTCATGGAATAGTTCATCCCAGTAACCCCATAATTCTTTCATGCGAAACAGTACATTGCGGTCGCCCGATAAATAAGCGGCATATCCTGCCACAAGCTCATCATGGAATGCTTGAAAACGCGCCATGTCCAGCGGATGCTCTACATTTTCTCTGATATCTGCTGCAAGCTGTGGATTCCACAGTAACCCTCGCCCCAGCATATACTTCTCGCAGAAAGGACAACGGTCTTTTATCCTCTTATAATCCTCCAGAGAGAATATGTCTCCATTGTACCCTAAGGAGTGTCTGGAACGAGCTAATGTATCCATGAATACGTCCACATGAGGCGTTCCACGGTAAAATTCCTTCCCAACCCGCGGATGAATCACCACTTCCGTAAATGGATACTTCTCATACACTGCTGCAATCTCAGGGAATTCATCGATATCGTCTGTGCCAATTCTTGTCTTAATGGACAGCGGCATATCTGATTTTTCAAAATACTCCTCAAAGAACATATCCAGCTTCCTTGGCTCATCCAAAAAGCCTGATCCCTTTTTCTTTGCGGTTACGGTTCCTGATGGACAGCCAAGATTCAGATTCATCTCTTTGTAGCCCATACTTTGGAATTCTTTCCCGATAGAGATAAGCTCCTCTGCCTGATTCGTCAGCACCTGCGGTACAAGACGGATTCCTTCGTTATTCTCAGGGAGAATATCTCTTCGTTCTCTTTCATCCATATTCTTTTTGGTGTGTGGCGTAATAAAGGGCGTGAAATACTTATCCACGCCCCCATAATATTTGTTGTATGCATTACGAAACACAAACCCTGTGATGCCCTCTAAAGGCGCCATATAAATCTGCATATTCTATAACTCCATAATAATCTCTCTTGCCAGTTCCTCTTCGATTGGTCTTGCATAGACTCCAGGTGCGAATTCCATCACATCCCCGATTCCCTTTTGCAATACAAAGCGAAGCTTCCCATCTCGTACCTTCTTATCAGTATACAATTTATGTACCAATTCCTCACGGTCGATGCCTTCTGGAATCGTTGTGGAAAGTCCTGCTCTTTCCAGAAGATTAATCACTCTCTGCGCTTCCTCTTCTGACATATATCCAAGTCTTGCAGACAGCTGAACCTCTGCTGCCATTCCAATGGCAAGTGCCTCTCCGTGAAGAAGCTTATAATCGCTGACAGTCTCAATGGCACGTCCTACCGTGTGTCCAAGATTTAGGATTTCCCGAAGTCCGCTTTCCTTCTCATCCTTCATGACTACATTGTATTTGATCTGGCAATTATTCTCCGTGATGTACTCACATGCGAACTTTTGGAAACCAAACACATCATCTAGGTTCTCTTCCAGGAACTGGAACATATCCATGCTTGCAAGACATGCATGCTTAATGGTCTCTGCCAATCCGCTTCGTACCTGCCGCACTGGAAGCGTTTTCCAACAATCGATATCAATGTACACCTTTTTCGGCTGATTGAATAATCCGATCAGATTCGTTGCAAGTGGTGTATCCACGGCTGTCTTTCCTCCAACGGATGCATCCGCTGCTGCAAGAAGTGTGGTTGCATAATTGATAAATGGCACCCCCCGTCCATAGGTTCCCGCAATAAATCCTGCCAGATCCGATACTACGCCACCGCCAACTGCGATGATGCAGCAATCTCTTCGATATTCCTTCTCAAGCATTGCATCTTCGATCATTTCCTTCGTCTCTCTGGTCTTGCTCTTCTCCCCAGCTGGAAAGACAAAGATATCTGCCGAATAGCCTGCATGTATCAATTTGTCGTAAATCGGCTTCGCATACAAGTTCAACACATTGCTGTCTGTAATAATTGCGTATTTTTTACATTTTCCAATTAAGCCCCTCTCAAGATCTTCCACAAGATGCTTGGAAAGCTCGTACCCGATTTCAATATCGTAGCTGTCATCTACGACCTTCTTTAACTCCACATTAAATGAACTCATAAACTACAAACTCCTCTTATTTCCACTCTGTTACATTAACGTTATGATAATTAAGTATAATACAAATAAGCATTTTTTCCTACCAGAACTTCTTCTTTTTAAAAATTATCAAAGAAATCACCACAATCAGTACACTCACTGCAATTACAATCGGATAGCCAAACACACTATAGATTTCCGGCATATAGCGAAAATTCATTCCATACCAGCCTGCAATCAGGCTTAAGGGAAAACATATCGTTGTCACCATAGTCAGCGCTTTCATCACATCGTTCTGACGAATCTCTATCTCTGACTGGTAGACCTCCTGCACCTGCATAATGTACTCTCTGGTGAACTGTGTCTCCTGTGCAAGCAGATTACAGCGATCCCGAAAGCATTCCAGCCATTCCATGTCTGATTCTGTGAAAAAGGCGATTTTCTCACTGGCCATTTCCTGCTCCATGGAAAGAAGCTGATTATAGTATCGGAAAAAGCGTGCCAGCTGTTTCTTTACAGGTAACATTTTCGTATTGAATTCTGGGCATTTTCCTTCTAATATCAATTCTTCCATTTTGGCAATTTGGAGCTCCTTGGTCTGTAAATATTCCAGATCATCCTTTAATGCCAGAAGAAACCAGTTCTCCAGGAAAATGGATAGCACCGTTCGCTCTGTACGCTCTTTTTGCTGTTCATTTTGTAAGCATGCGTCCGTCTTATTTAAGAGCTGGAGTGCCATGTCTGCAATTCGATTATCATCTGAAATAATAACAAACATTTCCTCCCAAACCAATATCTGGTAATGTACATCCCCCTTGGAATTCTCTTTTGTAGGAATCACCAGGTGCAAATGTATACACGCTTCCTGGTAGTTCATTTCACAAAAGCTTTGACCCAGGTTTGGCTCCCGGTTCCAGGCGCTTTGCTGCTTGGTCTTAGCGATTGCAGATCCCTGATCTATTCTTTGCAATTCTGCCTCTGTGATTATCACAAGATGTACCTGGTGACCTTGCTTCATGCGTACCCATGATTGCATGATACTTCTCCTTAAAAATGCATTCTTATGGATAGTATGCACGCCTTCCAGTCAAAATATGTTATCTTCGCAATGAAGTGTCTAAAGAATCCCTACCGATTGCTTTGCAAGCACATCCGCTTCTTCATTTCCTTCCACTCCGGAATGTCCCTTCACTTTAATGAAATGAATCTGAAGCTTATCTTTTATAGACTGTACATATTCGTAGTACGCAATGGTTCCCTTCTTATTTCTTTTCCAAGAGCCAGTCGCCCACATTTCGATTCCCATATAATCATAGTAAATGCTGATCTCTGAAAGCCCCAGCTCCACTGCTTTTGCCATGGCAGCCATACTTCCAAGAACTTCCCCTGCAACATTTCGCATGGAAGCCATCTCTTCGTCGGTTCCAGCTCCCTGCAGAATCTCTTTTTCTCCACCATGAACGAGGAATCCACCATATCCATAGGTTTTGGTGGCAATATTATAAGAGCCATCCACGAAAGCATAGCAGTCTGGCACCGTATCTGAATCATGCTCAGCCCTTGCCTGCCCGCTGGCGTTTGTGTGCACAGCGGACTCCTTCTGACTGGCTTGTCCACTGACAGCTGCACTGGCACCTGTCTGTCCCATAAAGTCTTTCGCTTCCTGCTCTGTCTTGAAGCTCTTATATACTGCTCCTGGATATCCATGTATCATGGACTTACAGATGTCCCATGAATAGTAGATTCCCGGTTTTTTGCCTACGCGAACTGCATAATATTTTCCTGCCATTCTATTTCCTCTCGATTCTCTCATACTTAAGTTACTCAATTGCCCAATGCCATACACTGCGCCCCAAGACACATAGCCAATTACAAAACTACACATAACGGCTTGTAAACAAACATGATTTGATTCTAACCATAAGAGGGAGTCTTTCCCTATGAGGGAAATGTTGAAAGTTGTAGGGAACCCTTTTCCTCTTAAAGGTTCTGTACGTCAACGCGTTCGAACAGAACTAATCATAGAAGAGGAAAAGGGTTCCCTACAACTTTCCATTTCACGAAACG
>CAZTGP010000013.1:0-11217 GCA_964613325.1 uncultured Roseburia sp.
GAAAAAGTAAAATGAAATGGGGATTTTCGAACAATACTTTTTCTGAATAAAATAAAAAAAGGAGAATAAAAATGTTAGAGAAAATGTTTAAGTTGAAGGAAAACAACACAAATGTAAAAACCGAAGTGATTGGTGGTCTTACCACTTTCATGACAATGGCTTATATCTTAGCCGTTAACCCAACCATTCTTTCTGTTTCTGGAATGGACAAGAATGCCATTCTTATGGCAACAGCACTTGCAGCATTTATCGGAACCATTGTAATGGCGTTACTTGCAAATTATCCATTTGCACTTGCTCCAGGCCTTGGACTCAATGCTTATTTTGCTTACACAGTATGTGGTCAGATGGGATATTCATGGCAGATTGCATTACTTGCAGTATTTGTAGAAGGTCTTGTATTTATCGTCCTTTCTCTTACCAATGTTCGTGAAGCCATCTTTAATGCAATCCCAATGACATTGAAGAAGGGTGTATCTGTTGGTATTGGATTCTTCGTTGCGTTTATTGGATTACAGGGGGGACACTTAGTTGTTAACAGTGACTCAACTTTAGTTACGATTATTGATTTTAGAGCAAACTTCCATACAACTGGAATCTGTGCGCTTCTTGCAGTAATTGGTATTTTTATTATCGCAATTCTTCATGTGAAGAAGGTAAAAGGATCTATTTTAATCGGTATCGTTGCAACATGGGTACTTGGTATGCTTTGCCAGTTAACTGGTCTATATGTAGTTGATGCAGAAGCTGGATTCTATTCCTTATTCCCAACATGGTCAACCTTTGATCTTACTGCAATCGGATCTACCTTTGGACAGTGTTTCAAAGCTGATTTTTCAGCTATCAATGGATTAGATTTTGCTTTAATCGTATTTGCATTCTTATTTGTGGATATGTTCGATACACTTGGAACCTTAATTGGTGTTGCAAACAAGGCAGACATGCTTGACAAAGATGGTAAGCTTCCAAAAATCAAAGAAGCACTTCTTGCAGATGCAATTGCAACTTCCGCAGGTGCAGTACTTGGTACATCAACAACAACAACCTTCGTTGAAAGCTCAGCTGGTGTAGCAGAAGGCGCTAGAACAGGTCTTGCTTCTATTGTAACAGGATTATTATTCTTAGTAGCTATTTTCTTATCACCACTGTTCATTGCAATCCCTGGATTTGCAACAGCTCCAGCATTGATCTTCGTTGGATTCTTGATGGTAAGTGCAGTAGTGGAAATCGACTTCAGAGAGCCAACAGAAGCAATTCCAGCATACCTTTGCATGATTGCTATGCCACTTACTTACAGCATTTCAGAAGGTATCGCACTTGGCGTTATCGCTTATGTATTAATCAATGTTGTATGTGGTAAAGCAAAAAAAATCACACCACTTATGTACATTCTTGCAATTCTGTTTGTACTGAAATATGTATTACTCTAGAAATATTGTAAAAGTGTAATTTGGTATAAAATAGAAATAGTTTATGGATTTTGAATAAACGAATTCATTGAGAGCAGCTCCCAAGAGTTAGATGTGTTATCTAATTCCTGGGAGTTTTTTAATATTAAGAAACGACAAAACAGATAAGTGATAAAATATTATTTAGTTTATTTGTGACCAAGGAGGATAAGAAAAATGGATTACAAAACAAAAGCAATGAATTGTGTAAAGGATACGGTATTACCTGAGTTGATGAAGTGGTTTCAAGATAGCGGCTGCGATATGGATAAGTATTGCGAGAAGTATGGAGAGACAGAGTTCTCCTTTGCAAAGATAATTGAACCAGGACATGTATATGAAATGGGGTATCCAAGATGCCTATGTCCAGAAGCATTAGAGACAAAGCCAGAAGCGGGATTCTGTGAGTGTTCCAGGCAGAGTATGATCTATGTACTAGAGAACATGATGCCTGAGAAACAAATTGAGGTTGAGACCATTGAAACTGTGTTAAGTGGCGCTTCAACATGCCGTTTTAAGGTAGTAATAAAATAAGGAGCCAAAATAAGAAGGACGAGGGAATACAAATCAAGAAGAATATATGGTGATTTGTAGTTTGTAATTTATAAGGAAAGATACCTGTTGAAGGTATGATGCTTGATGAGTTTTGATAGAAAAAAGTATGACCATTTGGCAAATAAGGACAATAATTAGAACAAATAAGAATATTATATTTTCATAAAGCGAGTGATATACTGCAACTAGATTATAATATAGTAAAGTTAAAGAAAAAGGAGTGGAAAACATGTTAGTAAACACAAAGGCAAAGGTTGGAGTATTTTCTATCGCTTTAGGAGCTTATTTACCTCAGTTCCCTTCACTTGTACCAGAATTTGAAGCGCAATATGATGCCTTCAAGAAAACAATTCCTGAAAATGTAGAGATTATTGACGGTGGAATCGTGACTACGAAAGAACTGTCTATGGCAGCTGGGGATAAGTTCCGTGCAGCAGATGTAGATCTTGTTATTTTACAGCTGCTAACTTATGCAACGAGCTATAATATGCTTCCAGCAATCAGAGATTTAAATGTACCTGTTGTACTTGTAAACGTCCAGAAGCTCAAAGCTCCTGATTATGCAAATACAGACACTCCTAAGTGGCTCGGAGAATTATACGCATGTGGCGCTGTGGGAGAAATGGTTGCTGATTTAGAGAGAGCAGGAAAGAGACATGCTGTTATTACAGGTGTTGCTGAAGGCGGAGATGAGTATGTTGCACGTGAAATCGAAGAATGGTGCAAAGCTGCTCAGGTTCGTAGAAGATTCCGTTATACAAATATCGCTCAGATTGGACGCCCATATCCAGGAATGATGGATCTTTATATCGATGAAACCAATCTCTACAATAGAATGGGACTCTATACCAAACAGTTTGACTGGGAGAAAATGTGGGCCATTGCTGATAATATTACAGATGAAGCAGCAATCCGTGCAAAAGCGGAGGATATCCTGGATACGTTTGATATCGAAGGTGGAGCTACCGTTGAAACAGTATGGGATATGGCAAAATATGTGGTTGCTTTTGAGAAATGGGTTCAGGATGAAGATATCGCATTAGTAGCCTCACATTACGATGGATTTTCACAGGGAGTAGCAGGAAAACTTGACAGTATGTTAATTCCAGCATTCTCAATGTTAATTAAACAGGGAACTGCTTGCGCTGTTGAAGGTGACATGAAGGTTGCCATGGCAATGAGCATTCTAAAGACAATTTCAGGTACTGGTCAGCTTTCAGAGATGTATTCCATTGATTTTAATGAGGATATTTGTATCATTGGACACTCAGGTTCAGGAGATGCTGATATTTCAAAAGCAAAGAAACCTACTATGAAGATTGTCGATGTATTCCATGGCAAAACAGGTGGTGGATACTTGACACAGTTCTATCCTCCAACAGGGGAGATTACGTATCTTGGAATCACCCAGGACATGGATGGACACTTTAAATTCGTTGTAGCAGAAGGTGTAAATGAAGAAGGACCAATTTTCATGTTTGGCGATACCAATATGAGAACCAGATTCTCGATCGGAGCAAGGGAATTCTGCAATCGATGGAGCGAAGCTGGTCCAACACACCATATGGCAGCTGCAATAGGAAGCCATATTGATACAATCCTTAAAGTTGCTAAAATCTTAAATGTTCCAGTGGACATTATTTGCAGAAATAAGTAAGAGGCAATAATCATATAAATAATATCTTTGTAAACTCCTGATTTTGTGATGTATTTGATAAAATTTGTCTTCTACATCACATTTTCTTGGAATTAAGCAACTGAATTTTCATTATGTCAACTGTTCTGTGAGGTATATGAAAAAACCAGATAATCACATCACAGAAATTGATGAATTCTGTGATGTGATTAGTGATTTATTTTGTATACCTCACAAAATACAGTTAGGGACAGACAATTCATAACATAAAACCTTATCAAAACATAATAAAACCTTATCAAAACAGCCATCTAGTTCTCATCTGCCCAACTTAACCTAATTTGTTAAGAATGGATTCTAAGTAAAATCTTGCTAATAAAAGCCAGGCCCTTTTGTAAAAATAAAATTAAAAATTTATATGTTATAAAAAAAGATGGACAAATTTGGTAATGTCATTTAGATAAGGATGACATTGCAAATTGGTCCATCTTGTTTACTTGCGCTTGGCAGCGCACGTTTCTGTTACTATGCTTCTACGCTTTTTCCAGTGTAAAGCTGATAATACTTGCCTTTTTCTGCAATCAGCTGGTCGTGATTGCCTCGCTCAATGACTCGACCCTGCTCAAGGACAATGATGCAATCACTATTCTTAACAGTGGAAAGGCGATGGGCGATAACGAAGGTTGTACGTCCTGCCATGAGCTTATCCATACCTTCCTGTACGATGCGCTCGGTTCTGGTATCAATGGAGCTGGTTGCTTCATCGAGAATGAGAACTGGTGGGTCAGCAATGGCTGCACGTGCGATTGCAATAAGCTGTCGCTGTCCCTGACTTAAGTTGGCACCGTCACCTTTTAGAATGGTGTTATACCCATCTGGAAGCTGGTGAATGAATGTATCTGCATTTGCAAGTCTTGTAGCTGCGTATACTTCTTCGTCAGTGGCATCTAATTTACCGAAGCGGATATTATCCATAACAGATGCTGTGAATAAATGAGTATCCTGCAACACGATGCCAAGTGAATGACGAAGATCATCTTTTTTGATTTTATTGATGTTGATCCCATCATATCGAATTTTCCCGTCCTGAATATCATAGAAACGGTTAATCAGATTGGTGATTGTAGTTTTTCCAGCACCAGTAGAGCCAACAAACGCAATTTTCTGACCAGGTGTTGCATAGAGATCCACATTGTGGAGTACAATCTTCTCTGGATTATAGCCAAAGTCTACATCATCGAATACTACATCACCAGTAAGGCGAACGTAATCGACAGATCCATCTGCCTGATGGGTATGTTTCCAAGCCCAGATACCAGTGTGTTCAGTAGTCTCAACAAGTGATCCATTTTCTTCTTTGGCATTGACGAGGGTAACATAGCCATCGTCTGCTTCGGGTTCTTCATCGAGGAGAGCGAAAATTCGTTCTGAACCGGCTAATGCCATTACAATACTGTTCAGCTGCTGAGAGATCTGGTTGATTGGCATACTGAAGCTCTTATTAAAGGTTAGGAAACTGGCAAGCTTACCGAGGGTGAATCCACCCATACCGCCAAGAGCTAATACACCGCCGGCCATGGCACAGAGTACATAGCTCATATTGCCAATCTGAGCATTGACTGGTCCTAAGTAGTTTGCATAACAGTTGGCATTATATGCACTGTCGAAAAGTTGATCATTGATTACGTTGAAATCTCTAATATTATCATCTTCGTGGTTGAATACTTTTACAACCTTCTGCCCGTTCATCATTTCTTCGATAAAACCATTCACCTGACCAAGATCTTTCTGTTGAGCTAAGAAGTAACGGCTGCTGTAGCCTGCGAATTTCTTGGTTACGAATAATGTAATTCCTACCATTGCAAGAGAAAGAATAGTAAGTGGAACGTTCAGATAGAACATCATAATCAGTACACCGATAACAGTAATTCCACTATTGATCATCTGTGGCATACTCTGACTGATCATCTGACGAAGGGTATCAATGTCGTTGGTGTATACAGACATGATATCGCCGTGAGAATGTGTATCAAAGTAGCGAATAGGAAGATCCTGCATATGATCGAATAGTCCGTCACGCATTTCCTTTATGGTTCCCTGAGATACATAGATCAATATTTTAGAGTATGCATAGGTGGAGAGTATTCCACATGCATAGAATACTGCCACTCGGAGAATAGAGCCGAGAAGCGGTCCAAAATCAGGTGTTTTCTGGCTGATTAGTGGAGTGATATAGTCGTCAATTAAGGTCTGCATGAACATGGTTCCCTGAATATTAGAGAGAACACTGATGATGATACAGATGACAACAAGCACGCATTGAATGCCATATCGTTTAAAGACAAAGCCCATAAGACGCTTGAAAAGCTTGCCGGGGTTCTTGATTTGTGGTTTTGGTCCACGTTGTGGTCTTGGCATTACTTAGCACCTCCTTCGTCAAAGTCTCCGCCGCCGCTGGTCTGGGAGTCATATACATCGCGATAAATCGTATTGTTTTGTAATAATTCTTCATGTGTTCCATAGCCATCGAGTTTTCCGTCATTCAATACAATGATGTGATCGGCATCAGAAACAGAAGAGATACGCTGTGCAATAATTAATTTGGTGGTTCCTGGGATGGCATCACGGAAGGCCTGGCGAATCTTGGCGTCCGTTGCAGTATCAACAGCACTGGTACTATCGTCGAGAATCAAAATCTTAGGGTTTTTCAAAAGCGCACGGGCAATACACAGACGCTGCTTCTGTCCACCAGATACGTTGGTTCCACCCTGCTCGATATGGGTGTTGTATTTCTCAGGGAACTGTTGAATGAATTCGTCGGCACAAGCCAGACGACATGCTTCCATACATTCTTCATCGGTAGCTTCCTTATTACCCCAGCGCAGATTGTCAAGAATGCTGCCACTGAAAAGAACGTTATTCTGTAATACAACCGCAACCTGATCACGGAGAGCCTTCATATCATATTCGCGAACATCGTGGCCGCCAACTAAGACGGAACCTTCGTTTACATCATAAAGACGGCTGATTAGATTCACCAGACTGGATTTGGAACTACCTGTTCCACCGATAATTCCAATGGTCTCTCCAGATTTAATATCTAATTGAATGGAATCAAGAACTGGAGTCTCAGAGGTCTTAGAATAACTGAATGTGACATCTTTGAACTGAATAGAACCATCGCTTACCTCATAGAGAGGAGCTTTAGGATTCTGTAAGGTGCTTTCTTCATTTAACACTTCACAGATTCGTTTTGCACTGGCTACACTCATGGAAATCATAACAAATACCATGGAGAGCATCATTAAACTCATGAGGATGTTCATACAATAGGTAAGAAGCGCCATGAGGTCACCGGTTGCAAGAGAACCGCCAACGATCATTTTCGCTCCGACCCAGCTGATGATAAGAATACATGAGTACACGGTAAACTGCATAAGGGGACTATTCCAGACAACTACCTTTTCTGCTTTTACCAAAAGGTTCTTGATATTGGTACTTGCCTTGTAAAATTTCTTTTTCTCATGGTCTTCACGAACATAAGCTTTTACAACACGGATAGCTGATACATTTTCCTGTACGCTTTCATTCAAGTCGTCATATTTTAAGAATGCCTGCTGGAAGAACTTCATAGCGGTTAGGGTGATAAGTACAAGTAAAACACCAAGTACAAGAACTGCAATAAGATAAATAGAAGCAATTCGTGGACTGATGAAGAACGACATTGCCATTGCGCAGATTAAGCTGGCAGGTGCACGCATGCACATGCGAAGAATCATCTGATAAGCATTCTGGCAATTGGTTACATCTGTGGTCAGACGTGTGACAAGTCCTGAGGTGCTATATTTGTCGATATTCGCAAAAGAGAATGATTGAATGTTCTCAAACATTGCCTTTCGCAGATTGCGTCCCAATCCCATGGCAGCCTTTGCACCATATCGGGCACCGAGACATCCAGCGGTGAGACTGAATAATGCGGCAACAACCATCCATCCACCCATAACATAGATGTGGTGTGTGTCGCCTACGTTGACTCCGTCATCAATGATAGAAGCCATCATCAGTGGAATGAGTGTTTCCATGAATACTTCTAAAAGCATGAAGATAGGAGTCGCAATTGAGGCCTTTTTGAATTCTTTGACCTGTGCTCCTAAAGTCTTTAACATAAGATACCTTCTTTCTATTTTAAAAATACATCTTGATTTTTAAAAGTTAGTGTGCTAACAATATAGTTATAATACGAATAAAATTTAATGTCAATCGTGTTTTGAAAAAAGGAGAGAATTTTGGAAAAAAAAGAATGCTGTGGGGAACATACAAGATGTAGTGACAATGCAAGGGTATTTCATCCGGAAATGACTTTCGGGCACAAGTTTCGAATGCTTCATAATTCTATTGCTAAGATTATGGATAATCGCAGAGCAAACTGTGAGGAGCGATTGACTGGGGTACAGTGTGCGACTTTGCGTTTTCTAATAGATCATCAGGAACAGGAGATATTCCAGAAGGATATCGAATCGACATTCTCGATTACAGGAGCTACGGCAACGAACATATTGAAGGGAATGGAGAAGCGGGGGCTGATTCATAGAGTAGCCATTGAGAAGGATGCGCGGCTGAAAAGAATTATCCTGACTGACAAAGCTTATGAGTATAATGAAGGAATTCGAAGAGAGGTGCTTCAGATGGAGGCAACGATAACGAAGGGAATGACCCAGGAAGAAAAAACTATATTCGGTGATTTACTAAATAGAGCAATACTAAATGTAGAAGAGATGCGCAAATCAGAGGAGCAATAAAGAGTACCAAATTTTGTCAGAAAATTTTATGAATTATGTCTAAAAGCATTACAAACACTGGGATTGTAATGCTTTTTTTGCATTATATCCAATGAAATCAGACCACTAAGTCTAGTGAAAAGATGTTGACAAAAACACAACATATTGTATAATTGAACTTGTGACGAGATGCACAGGATACAGAAAACAGGGAGGATGTAATTAGGTATGAAAATAATTAAACGTAGCGGAAGCGAAGCAGTATTTGATCCGGTGAAAATCGTAGCTGCTATCAAAAAGGCAAATGAATCAGTAATCGATTATGAGAAGCTTACGGATGAGCAGCTTGAGGAGATCGCAAACAATGTTGAGATTGCATGCGAGAACATGAAACGTTCCCCAAGTGTAGAAGAAATCCAGGATATGGTCGAGAATCAGCTGATGAATCGTCGCGCGTTTACTGTTGCACGTAATTACATTACTTATCGATATAAAAGAGCGTTGGTTCGTAAATCCAACTCAACAGATGAGCAGATCTTAAGCTTATTAGAGTGCAATAATGAAGAAGTAAAGCAGGAAAACTCTAATAAGAATCCTACAGTCAGCAGCGTTCAGCGTGACTATATGGCAGGAGAAGTAAGCAAGGATATCACAAGAAGATTCTTACTTCCAGAAGATATTGTGGAAGCTCATGAGAAAGGTATTATTCATTTTCATGATGCAGATTATTTCGCACAGCATATGCATAACTGTGATTTAGTTAACTTAGAGGATATGCTTCAGAATGGAACTGTAATCAGTGAGACAATGATTGATCCACCTAAGAGTTTTTCAACTGCTTGTAATATCGCTACTCAGGCAATTGCACAGATTGCAAGTAATCAGTATGGTGGACAGAGTATTTCACTTGCTCATCTTGCTCCATTTGTACAGATCAGCCGTGAGAAGTTCCGCATAACTGTAAAGAAAGAATTCGAAGCAGCAGGTTTGGAATTAAGTGAAGAGAAGATTAATGAAGTAGCTGAGCTTCGTGTTAAAGAAGAGATTAACCGCGGTGTTCAGATGATCCAGTATCAGGTCATTACCTTAATGACAACCAATGGACAGGCACCATTTATCACCGTATTTATGTACCTCGATGAAGTGGAAGATGGACAGACAAGAGCGGATCTAGCTGCCATTATTGAAGAGATGCTTCACCAGAGAATTCAGGGTGTTAAGAATGAGAAGGGCGTATATATTACACCAGCTTTTCCAAAGCTTATTTACGTGTTGGAAGAGGATAATATTAAGGAAGATTCCAAGTATTGGTATCTGACGAAGCTTGCAGCACAGTGTACTGCAAAGCGTATGGTTCCAGATTACATCTCTGAGAAGAAGATGAAGGAACTGAAAGTGGATAAGAATGGAGAAGGACATTGCTATACCTGTATGGGATGTAGAAGCTTCCTGACTCCTTATGTAGATCCAGAGACCAATAAACCAAAATACTATGGTCGTTTCAACCAGGGTGTAGTAACCTTGAACCTTGTTGATATTGCATGTTCATCCAACCGTGACATGAATAAATTCTGGAAGATTTTTGATGAAAGACTTGAATTATGTTACCGTGCATTGATGTGTAGACATAAACGTCTTCTTGGGACACCTTCCGATGTGGCTCCAATTCTCTGGCAGAATGGTGCCCTTGCAAGATTGAAGAAAGGTGAGACAATCGATAAGCTATTATTTGGTGGATACTCAACAATTTCCCTTGGATATGCCGGGTTATGTGAATGCACCCGTTATATGAAGGGCGTATCTCATACAGATCCAGAAGGAACACCATTTGCGCTTGAAGTAATGCAGCACTTAAACGCAGCTTGTAAGAAATGGAAAGAGCAGGAGAACATTGATTTCAGTTTGTATGGAACCCCACTGGAATCTACTACCTACAAATTCTCAAAATGCTTACAGAAACGTTTTGGTATGATTCCAGGTGTAACAGATAAGAATTATATTACAAACAGCTATCATGTACATGTAACAGAGGACATGAATGCATTTGACAAATTGAAGTTCGAGTCACAGTTCCAGGAGTTATCACCAGGAGGAGCTATCAGTTATGTAGAAGTTCCAAACATGCAGAACAATATTGAGGCGGTTCTTTCTGTAATGCAGTACATCTATGACAACATTATGTATGCGGAACTGAATACCAAGAGCGACTATTGTCAGGTATGTGGCTACGATGGAGAGATTAAGATCGTAGAAGAGGAAGGCTCCGGAAAATTAGTGTGGGAGTGCCCGAACTGCGGTAACCGTGACCAGGATCAAATGAGTGTTGCCCGCCGTACTTGCGGATATATTGGAACTCAGTTCTGGAATCAGGGACGTACTCAGGAAATTAAAGAGAGAGTTCTTCATCTGTAAAAAGATTGAAAATCATGAAAAACTCTAATTTTTTAGAAAAACCATTAAAATGAACAATAAAGATTTGAGGGAGTTATGCAGATTGCATAACTCCCTCTTTCGCGTCTGGTGTAATGGCATATCGTGCTACTATTGAGTCAGTCGGTGTGTGTAGGTGCATTATAAGTACATTATAGATGTGTTATAAGGTTTACATAATGAAAAATGGGGCGAATAGAAAATATGTTACATTTTACATCCGCTTTTTTCACCGAAAGGGAATGTAATGCTATACTTTTTTCATATACGCCCCGCAAATTACCCAAAATATGGATTTTTCCTGCTTTTTCGGTAAAAAACGGGGCGTATACAAAAAATGTTTTTTCCCACGTCCCCTTTGAGGCGAAGT
>CAZTGP010000013.1:11317-52422 GCA_964613325.1 uncultured Roseburia sp.
AAAAACGGGGCGTATACAAAAAATGTTTTTTCCCACGTCCCCTTTGAGGCGAAGTGTGGGGCGTATATAAAAAAAGTTGAGTCATACATTCCAAATTTGATGTTTGAAGTTCTACCTGGCACTTTAGAAGTTATGTCTAGTTCTTTAGAATACACATCTAGTACTTTGGTATTGCAAAAAGAAAAGGCGAAGGATATAATTGTTATATGTATTGGTACCACTAAGGGCGTGGAGGGGAAGATATGCTTGTAACGAAAGAACTGATTAAGACTTTAATTGATACAAACCCTGGAGGATGTATCGTCTACCAGCGAAATGAGTCCGGAATGAAGTGTTTGGGTTTTTCGGATGTGGTGGCAACAGCAGCAGGTTATACAAAGCTTGAAATGAAAGACATGGTGGCGATTGATCCATTCTGTATTGTTTACAAGGATGATTGTGAACAGTTGCGGAGGGACTGCAACTCATGCTTGCTCGGTGAGAACGATATGAACATAGCTTATCGAATCATCCATAGGGATGGACGGGTGTTCTGGGTTATGTGCAGGGGAAAAAGAATTGGCGAATTGGATGGAAAACCAGTGATGTTTGCTACAATCCAGAGCAGTAGTGAGGAAGTTCAGCGGTTACTATATAAATCTGTATATGATTCGGAGCATGATTCGTTAACGGGAATCTATAATCGCCAGAAGGCATTTACAGAGAGCGAGAAACTAATTCAGGCACATCCGGAAATGCAGTTTGCAATCGTTCATTTTGATATTCAAAGATTTCGTCTTTATAATTCTTTTTTTGGAGAAAAAGAAGGGGACAAGCTTCTTATATATATTGCAAACATGTTCAAAGAGCTATATCACACCCATCAATGTGGTGTGTATGGACGTGTAGAAGCGGATGTATTCGTTTTGTGTTTTCCGATGAGAAAAGAAGTTCTTGAGTGGAACGAGAAATATATTCATGAAAAATTGTTAGAATATCGGAGCGATTTCCTGTTAACAGGTGCCTCCGGTGTGTACATATGTAAAGGAAATTCGGATCTGTCAGTAGAGGCAATGTTTAACCGCGCAATGGAAGCGGCAAAAGGCCGTGTAAATAAACAAATGCGGAAAGTTGGTATCTACAATGAAGAGATGGAAAAGCAGATGCAGATGGAACAGCAGATTGCAGGAGAGATGCGAACAGCATTAGAACAAAAGCAATTTGAGGTATATTTGCAACCAAAATTTATGGCTTCTACCGGAGAACCATATGGAGCAGAAGCTTTGGTACGCTGGATGCATCCAACACGAGGAATGATCTCACCAGGGGTGTTTATTCCAGTTTTTGAAACAAATGGCTTTATTACTAAGCTGGATCAATATGTGTGGGAACAGACTTGTCAGCTGTTACGTAAATGGATAGATGAAGGGCGGAAGGTAATGCCAATATCTGTGAATGTATCCAGGGTAAGTATGTACAATCCAGAGACTGTTCCTTTCCTAAAGCAGTTGATTGAGAAGTATCAGATTTCATCCAAGCTATTAGACTTGGAGCTGACTGAATCTGCCTATATGGAGGATCCAGAAGAGATGAAAGAGCGACTTGTTGGACTTCAACAGATCGGATTTGAGATCATGATGGATGATTTCGGAAGTGGGTATTCTTCCCTAAACGCACTCAGCGAATTGACATTTGATTATCTGAAGGTGGATCGTAGGTTCTTATCGCGAATCGAATTTGATACTAAGAGTCGTGCGGTGTTAAAGACTGTCATTGAGATGGCACAGTATATGAATATGCCAGTTATCGCAGAAGGTGTGGAAACCGAAGGACAAAAGAAGATCCTAATAGACTATAAATGTGAGTATATTCAAGGGTTCTTGTTTGCAAAGCCGATGCCAGTGGGAGAATATGAGAAGAGTATTATGAAGTAAAATAAACACACATGGTATTATAGAATATGATGCGCTTGCATAGAGAGACTTACAGAGAAGAGGGAGATATCATATGGAACAGCATAAGAAGTATACAGATGTTAGGCAGCTTACAGAGAATCCGTTTCTTAATCTGTACGAAATTGATGCATTAACGCGAACAGGTAGACAATTTCACTATTACTTTGCTTCCAGAGAAAAAATGGAGCAGATTAAAATAAATACGCATTCCAATCGTGCATCAGGGATGGCGATTTTTGCGATTACTAAAGAATTACCCCGTCAGCTGGTTATGATTCGCCAATATCGGTATCCTATGGATGAATATCTGTATGAGCTTCCAGCAGGCTTGATTGAAGAGGGTGAGTCGGAAGCGGAAGCTGCAATCCGTGAAATGAAGGAAGAGACAGGTCTTGAGTTGACTGTCTATGAAGCGGGCGAATCAGCGTTTCGTAAGCCATTTTATCTGGCACAGGGATTCTCTGATGAACTGGACAGCACAGTGTTTGGATATGCCGAAGGATCCATATCAAGTAAACAGATGGAGGACAGTGAGGATATTACGGTCTGTCTGGTGGATAAGACGGAAGCCCTTCGTATTCTAAGGGAGGAGAAACTATCCTTAAGAGCTGGCTATCTACTTATGCTTTTCTTGCAGATGTCGGATGAAGAACCATATAATTTCTTACATATAGAACAAAAATGAGTGCTATTGGCACTCATTTTTGTTCTATATGCGATTAATAAATGAATCGTGCCCATTGTAAATTGCCCGAAAAAGCTGCCAGTGGAAAGTTGGTTCGGCCCTATGACATACGATTCTTTTGTGAGTATGTCGGAATTAACTGGAGAGTCGAGAACAAGATTCATCAGGAGCTTGACGCATTACATTGGGAGAAATATGATAATATTTCTTAAATTGCACATAGAAGTTATTTAGCTGAGAGTATCCTACCATCTGAGCAATTACAGAGATTTTCTCCGAAGAATTAGCAATCAGCTCCTTAGCCTGCATCATTCGATAAGCAGAAAGATAATCTGTGAATTTCATTCCGGTTTCCTGCAGAAAAATGCGCCCGATATATTTATTACTCATATTAAACATGTTCCCAATTATGGTTAAACTTAAGGAATACTGATAATTGTTTTTGATGATTACCAGTATTTTTTTTGTGATTTTGGAGTAGTGCTCTGGGTTACAATGTAAAATTGGATCAAGTGTCTCTGATTCACAGAGGATAGCTAGATGGCGATTGTGAAGATCCTGCTTTAATACGCGATTTAGAAAATTAATAAGATCTTTGGATGTAAGAGGCTTCAATAAAAAGTCTTTTACTTCCATTTGAAGTGATTTCTGAATGTTAGGGAAGCTGCAGACATCACTAATCATGCAAAAGATTGTGTTAAGACCGAAATCCCGAAGCTGTGTTATTATATCATACCCTTTATGCTCTCCTAAGTCGGTATTAATCAAAGCAATGTCTGGTTTATATTCAATTGCCTTTGTGATTGCTTCAGGATATGACGTAGCAGAAATAATGCTTGTCACTCCATATTTGGACCAGTCTAGCAGTTGTGTGATGTTACTGCAGACTTTTTCTTCACTATCAATAATTAGCAAACGATACACGATTTATCCACCCCCATAGAAAAAACATATATTGCTTATTTTTTTATAATGTTAACAAAAGTATATAGAGATTATACAATGTGTTAACATTCCAGGCAAGAAAAAAATGATTTTTTTAAAAATATCATGTTGATATTGACGAAACTGTTTGCTGAATTATAAGAAAAATGTGAAAAATAAAACAAAAAGCCAGTTGAAAACACTTGAAATATAAAAAAGTGTACAAATAAAATGCATATATTGGGCAAAAACTATCCTTTCTATACTGCAAACTGTCCTTTTCATACTATATTTACAAAAGTTAACATTGTATAATTTGATTGTTAAATAATGATAACCATTTTGTAAATCACAAATGGGATGGTTGAGAAGGAAGAGAGGAAAAGGGTTTATGAAAAAGAGAAGAAAACGATTATTGGCTCTTTGCATGGCAGCAGCAGTAAGTACTTCTTTGTTTTCCGGAATGAGTTTTGTTCAGGCTTCAGAAGGAGATTCTTCGGAAACAACAGAAACAGATTCAAGTTTGTCCTATGAACCATGGGCACATGGATATCGATTTGTAGATATCCTGAACTGGAATCCAGATTATGATGATTATAGTGATGAGATGCGGGCAAGAGTACCATTACAGGAGAGAAATGAGGATTTTGCTGCAACACAGGCAGATCCATCACTCAGTACAGATGTACAGATTTATGCAATTTCATCAGGAAATTATCGTTCTACAGATACCGCAGAAGCACCTTGGAACGCAAATATGTCATATGATGATTTTTCCTATAATGCATTTAAAATGTGGCAGTATGTAGACTATGTAGGTGCAGGTGGACGTCCTACCTCTGGAATCTCTGTTGGGGCAGCAGATAAAGAGTATGGAGTTATTGCGCTTCCACAGGCGGCTGCCGTGAATGCGGCACATAAGAATGGTGTAAAAGCAATTGGTGAATATTTTATTCCGCGTTCTCCACAGTACACACAGGAATGGCTCTACAAAGATGAAGATGGTAATTTCCCATATGCACAAAAGCTGGTAGACATTATGAACTACTATGGATTTGATGGGTATTTTATTAATCAGGAGGAGGCTATTGAAGCATCCTATGTTCCACTATTCCGCGAGATGCTAAAGTGGATGAGAGATCAGGGATGTTACATTCAGTGGTATGATTCCATACTGGATTCAGGAAGAATCAGCTACCAGAACTTATTTAATTCCAATAACAGCAACTGGGTATATAACGAGACAGATGGAAGAGTATCAGATTCCATTTTCTTGAATTATTGGAATACAAATAATCGAGAGGGATTGATGGAATCAGCTGAATATGCCGAATCCCTGGGATTGAATCCAAGAGATGCCATTTTCTATGGTGTGGAAGGCGGACAGTGGAAATTCGGACAGAATCTGGATCTGGATCGTATTGTTGATGACAATGGTGAAGTTGCAATGAGTATTGCAATCTGGGGCAGTGATTTCTACCGCGAACAGTACAATAAGGCTGGTGATAAGCGTTATGAATCGGGATATCAATGGGCATCTGAGGAAAGAGAACGTCTTTACTATACTGGATTGACAGAGGACGCAGCAGATCATTCAACGGATGTGGACAGAAGTGATGTAGAAGTTGAGACTGACAGTGTATGGAAGGGATTCTCTGCATACACAGCTGAGAAGACAGTAATCAATGGCTCAACCTTCAATTCTGATTTTAATAATGGACACGGAATGCAGTACTGGGAGAATGGAGAAGTATCCCGTGACATGGAATGGACCAACGATAACCTTCAAGATATTCTTCCAACATGGCAGTGGTGGGTGACCAGTAAAGATGATAACAAGCTGGACCTTGACTGGGATTATGGTAAAAATCTAAAGAAGATTATGACAGATGGCTCTGAGGGAGACTTTGGATATGATCAGATTGGCGCTTACAATGGTGGTTCTTCTCTTGTAATGTGGGGAGACGTGAAGGATAGCCAGACCATTCATCTATATAAGACAGATTTGGATGTGACTGCTGCAAGCAAGCTGGCATTGACCTACAACAAAGTATCTGCAAATGATTCATCAAAGCTTCAACTAAGTCTTGTGTTTAAAGATGATCCAGATCACACGATTCTTGTACCGGTGGACATGACTGGAAAACAGACTGACGGATGGGTAACAGCACAGGTATCACTGGAAGATTACGCGGGCAGAGAATTGGCAGCCATTGGACTTGATGTATCTGCAGAGACACAGGTATCAGATTATCAGTTAAATCTTGGTGGACTTAAGCTGACAGATGGAAAAAGCTATGCACCATCGGCACCAACGAACCTGTCTATCAGCAAAAATCTGGCCGATACTGGAGAGGTTCAGTTGAAGTGGAATCTGGACAGTTATGATGAGGTACAGCTATACCGTATATATGCCGAATACAAGGATGGAACAGAGCGCTTTGTAGGTGGTGTATATGGAGATAATTATTATATTGAGAATCTTGAAAACCGTGAAGAAATAAAAGCTCTTAATCTTTACGCAATCGGTAAAGATGGATCTGCCAGTGAAGCTGCAACTGTTCCGTTTAATACTGGTTTAACAGTTAACAATATCAAGGCAGTGAGTGAGGACAATAAATTATCTGTTTCCTGGGAGGAGCCAGAGGGCGATTATCAGAAGACAGAAGTATCACTGGATTACTGGTACAGTGACAAGGAAAATCCAGAGACAATTACAGTGACCAAAGGAACCGAGAAAGCAGAATTTGCTATTGATGTGGAGGATGGAGAGAAGTATATACTCAGCATTACTACAGTAAATGCAGATGGTTCTAAAAATGCAACCATGAATTATTATGGGGAACTTGCAGATCACTACTGTGCACCTTACTTTGGAAGTGCACGTAAGAATGCAGCAGGAGATGGGGTAAACCTTACAACTCCATTGCCAGAGGATTGGAATATTGCGTATGTAGATACCAACGGAACACGTACCACATATAAACGTTTCGGTGGAAAATCTATGATGAATATCAATGTGGGAACAGGATTCTCCAGCATTACAGTCACACTTGAGGATTCTTTGGGAAATACTTCAATTCCTGCAACTATGTTTTTCGAAGATGGAGAGCAGATTGATTCTTCAGAAGAATATGCGGATAACATGTTCCCAGATGCAACACTCCGCGCAGCTGTGCGTGAACAGATTGGAGATACATACGAGGATTTGACTGCTTTTGCAGGTGAGCTGAACCTGTCAGGAATGAATGTTAAGGATTTGACAGGAATTAATAATCTGATTCAGCTATCCGGAATTGATTTATCAAACAGCGGAATCAAAGAGGTGAATAAGGGAACCTTCCCAATGAGCGTCAAGACATTGAATCTATCTGGATGTGAACAGCTTTTGGAAATCAAAGAAGATGCTGTTGCAGCAATGACCAATCTAACTCAACTGGATTTATCTGGATGTACAGCTTTGGAAAAAGTATATCTGAATCAAAGCTCTGAGAAGCTTGCAGTTGATATGAAGGGATGTACAGCAGTTGAAGAATTATATTTGACCGAAACAGGAATGAAATCTTTTGATATCAGTGAATTGAAGAGTCTTGCAATCTTAAATGCAAATAATTCAAAGCTTGAGACACTGGTAACGGCAGATGCTGATTCTTATACAAATGCATATTTCTTTGATCTTAGTGGAAGCTGCTTTGATTTCACAAAAGGTACTCCTGAAAGAAAATTTGTAGATGAGCTTAGCACATATATTGAAGAACATCCATTGGATACCCGATATGGTAAAATTACCAATGTAGCTTCAGCTGCAACTGTTCTGCCTGGTTCTACAATTAGTAGAATGGAGAGCATTTTACAAAACAATGGATATACATGGACTTCAATAGGAGAAGCAGTATTAGATTTAGGAGAAATGCTCCCAATCAAAGGCTGGAGCATCACGAATGTTTATCTTCCAACCTATGGAATTAAAGGTATGAGCCTTGCATATTCATCTAATCAAGTGGATTGGACGGCATTTGGTGAAGCTGCTGCCGATATGGAGGACAGTACAGAGGTGGAGCTTGAAAATGAAGTGATGGCTAGATACATCAAAGTATCCTTTAGTGATTTTTATGGAAGCAGACCGTTGATTTATGGCGATTTCATTGTAAATGGGCGCCAGGCAGTAGAGATGGGAGTGTCATATAAGGGACAGACGCCATCCATCTATTTTGGTGAGAAAACAGAAGCACTAAAAGAGTTACAGAATACGAAAGAATCTATTCGGTTAAAAGATTATTTTGAAGCTTATTATAATGATGCAGTTACTGTACGCGGAACAAAAATTGCAGATATGACAGATGTAAGCTGGGTGGATGAAAACTATGATATTAAGGCTGATGCAGCAGTTCCAGCTAAAACGTATGTTGAAGTCTACGACAAAGATGGTAATCAGATTAATAAAATAGAAGATACATCGGAAAAGCCGGATACAACAACGAATGTAGCGCTAAATGCACAGATTCTTGGAGGAAGCGGACAGAATGATGGAGAAGGCTATGCCAATCTTTTTGATGGACAGATTGCTGGCTCTAAGTGGTGTACAGGTGCAAGCAGTGGATATATGGCATTTGCATTAGCAAATCCAGAAACTATTGGAAAATGGATAACAACCCATGCAGGTGAAGGAGAAGGCGCAGCAGATTTCAATACAGCAGACTTTGAACTTCAGGTATTAAATACAGAAGCAGTTGGCATGAGTGAGGAGGAATTCTTAAACAGTAATTATGCTGGTTCAATTTCCAACGATTCCAATTGGACAACAATTTGCCATGTGAAAAATAATTTTGATAATATTTCAACTGTTACACTTGATCAGACACAGGAAGCACGTGTTTACAGACTGAAAGTTAACAAAGCACAGCAGGGAGCAAACTACATTGCAATTCGTATTTATGAGATGGCATTGTATCGTGAAGACACGACACCTCGCGACTATGAAGGTATGTTGAAATTAGATACTCTTGGACAGTACACTGTGAAATTTGTGAAAAACGATAATGTTTTACAGGAAATGAAAGTGGATGTTGTAGATCGTATGAACGACGCAACAGAGCTTATTGGCCTTGTGGAATCCGCAGAAGGAATGAAACAAACCCTGTATACGAAGAATACTACAGGAGCTCTGCAGAAGGCTTTGCAGGCTGGTAAAGATATAATCGCAGATGTAAATGCCACAGAAGATGAGATTAAGACAGCTACTGATGCTTTGAAGGCAGCAATTAATGGAATGCGGCTTAATTTATCCGATCTGCTGGATCAGGCATCCGCTCTTGATTTGAAGAAATACACAGTGGATTCTGCAGCAACTCTGAAACAGGCAATAGAAGCAGCACAGAAAGCGACTGAGAAACCAGTGGATGAATCCGCTGTAGAGAGCGCAGAACTTCAGCTGCGTATCGCGATGAACAGCTTAGTTATCGCTCCAGCAGAAAAAACAGAGCAGGATGAACTAAACAAACAGCAGAGTGTAATCACAGAGACCATTAACACTCAGATTAATTCAAATAAAGAAGTGGTTCAGGTGACATTACCAGCAAATACAGTTCTTACAAAAGAGGACATTACTTTGATAAAGAATGCAGGGAAGAAGCTAGAGATTAATGCCAACCGTGTGGACTGGAAGTTTGAATCCATTGATAAAATAATGGAATTCAACCCACAGGTGACGATCGGTAGTACAATCAAAGGAATGAGTGATGCCTTGAAGAATGCAAAAGTATCTAATGGGGCAAAGCTTGCAACTGTATCATTTGCATTTGATGGAGAACTTCTAGGAAAGGCTGAAGTTACCTTAGATTTAACAGGATATGGATTTGCTGAAAATGAAAAGGTATATCTGTATTATTTGAACCCAGAGAAGAATACCCTTGAATTAACAGATGAAGGGGTGTGTGTTGGAAATAAAGCGGCATTTAACATAACACATTGCTCTGATTATGTAATCACAAATGAAAAGCTTGCGGTTCAGACTCCAGAGACTGGCGATACAAATACAGCAACAATCTGGTTACTTGTATTGGCAGCAGGAATGGTACTTATATCATTTGCTCGTAAAAGAAATAAAGCAAATTAGTTCGTAATAGAATATCAGCTTGAAAAGAGGCGTCCGAATTTTGGTTCTGGGCGCCTCTTTTCCATTCGTTATAGGATATAGAAAAGCAACTTAAGATTTCGTGCTGATTTATTGCACAAATTGTTAAAATGATATTTACAAAAGTTATATTTATGGTATAAATATATTATAACAATATAACAATAATAGTAAATGACATATAAATGATATATAAAAGGAGGAGAAATGGAGAAAAAGGAAATAATTTTTTTAAATCCAGTGTTAAAACACAACATCTGGGGAGGTACTAATCTGAGAACCGAGTACGGATATCAGGAGAGCGGTGATGATATCGGAGAATGCTGGGGAATAGCAGCGCATTCCAATGGAGATTGTGTAATAAGAGAGGGAGCAGATAAGGGACAGACATTGTCCTGGCTATGGAAAAATAAGCCACAGCTATTTGGAAAAACAGAGAAGGAGACGAACGCACACGTTTTCCCACTGCTGATTAAGATCATTGATGCAAAGGACGATTTAAGCATTCAGGTACATCCGGATGATTCCTATGCTGCAATCCATGAAAATCATTCACTGGGTAAGATGGAGTGCTGGTACATACTTGATTGTAAAGCGGATGCAGAGCTTGTAATTGGCCACAATGCAAAGGATAAACAGGAACTGGAGCATATGATTCACGAAGGAATGTGGGATGCACTTATTCGCAAAGTACCTGTGAAAAAGGGAGACTTCATTCAGATAAATCCGGGAACGGTTCATGCAATCAAAGGAGGAATTACACTTCTTGAGACACAGCAGAACAGTGATATTACTTACCGTGTATATGATTATGATCGTTTATCAGATGGAAAACCAAGACAGCTGCATGTAAAGGAAAGCATTGATGTGATTACGGTACCAGCTGATTCTACGGAAGACTGCATGTTTTCTACGGAGAACAATAAAGAAAACAGATTAAATGAGCTTTATCACTGCGCCTATTATCATGTGTATGAACTGAAGGTAAATGGCGAGACAGCAATTCCAAATCCAGCATCCTATCTGTTAATGTCGGTTGTGGAAGGAACTGGAACAGTGGGCAGCCACAGTGTAAAAAAAGGCGACCACTTTATCATACCAGCTGGAGTGAATACAATTGAGCTTACCGGAAACATGAAATTGATTGCTTCTTCAGAGGGGTAGAAGCACGTTTGAAAGGAGACGGAGTATGAAAATTGGAATTGATATGGGTGGTATGTCTATTAAATTTGGTCTTGTAAATGAGCAGAATGAGATTATTGCAAAAACTACAATACCTACAGATTTGACCATTCCTTACCAGAAGCTGATTGAAAATATGGCAGTGGCAGTGAACGAGCTGCTTGCCATGAAACGTATGACTTTGGAAGAATGCGATGGGATCGGAATCGGAAGTCCGGGGACCATCGATGACAAAAACGGCATAATACTGTATTCCAACAATTTTGGATGGGAGAATGTACCGCTTGTTCCAGAGTTGAAGAAGTACTTAGATACAGAGATTCAGATTGCAAATGATGCAGATGCAGCGGCTTTGGGAGAGGTATATGCTGGCGCGGCAAAAGGAGAAAGTGATGCAGTTCTTTTGACACTTGGCACTGGTGTTGGAGGAGGCGTGATCCTTAACAAACGCATTTTCCATGGACCTTTGGCAGGGGGATGTGAACTGGGACATTCGGTAATTAAGTTTGATGGCGTGAAATGTACCTGTGGACGACGTGGATGCCTGGAAGCTTATGCTTCTGCAACGGCGCTTTTGCGACTTGCAAGGGAAACTGCAAAGGATAATCCCGAATCACTGATGAATGTGATGTGCAACAATGATTTGGAACAGATGAACGGCAAGATCCCTTTTGATGCAGCCAAAAAGGGCGATGAAGCAGCACAGCAGGTTGTTCAAACATATGAAGAATATTTAGCCTGTGGAATCGCTAATGTAATTAATACATTTCGTCCTAAGAAGGTAATTCTAGGAGGCGGCGTGGCTGCGCAGAAAGAGAATTTGACCAGACCACTGCAGGATATGGTGAATCAATTATGCTTTGGTGGTGAACATGGTGAGATTTCGCAGATTGTAACTTCCCAATTGGGAAATGATGCAGGAATAATCGGAGCAGCGAATCTGGTGTAATGCGCGTAAGTAAGGACTGTTTATAGAACAGGAGGTGTTTCAAATGAGCAGAGTAATTATGTATGAGCAAATATACCGTGAGCTGTTAACAAAAATCGAAGCTGGGGAATATGCACCGGGGGATTGCCTGCCAACGGAAAGAGAATTAGCAGAAACCTATCAGGTAAGTCGTATTACAGCGAAGAAAGCTATGGATCTACTGGCTGAGAGGGGAACCATTGTCCGAACTCCTGGAAAAGGTTCTTTTGTACAATCATTAGAACAGGGCTTTGAGCCTAAGCATGGAAGCATGGGATTAGAGGAGCCAGCAAAAAGGAAGATTGGAGTCATCTTTGACACCTTTGACAGTGATTTTGGAAGCAGAATGATTCGAAGTATTGAGCGGAAATGTACCGCTTTACATATGGATATGTTTTTTAAATGTACCTATGGAAGTGTGGAGCTGGAGAAAGAGGCGATTCAATCGGTGCTTCAGTCGGGAGCCCAGGGAATTATCCTAATGTGCGCCCAGGGAGAGAATTATAATGATTTGGTCCTTAAGCTGGCATTAAAGAAGTTTCCATTAGTACTGGTGGATCGCCCAATGAGTGGAATATCGATTCCCTGCGTGAAAACAGATAATTATGAGGCAACAAAGGAATTAACACGGATGCTGATAAATGAAGGACATGAGAAAATTTGTTTTCTGTCGCATTCCTATACGACGACAATGAGTATCCGTGAACGCTACGATGGATTTGTAAATGAAATCATGGAGCATGAAAACAGCAAAGGGGTGCTGGAGACAGTAGAGCAGTACAATCCGGCTCCGGAAAATGTGGATGAAGAGTATAAGCGTTTTGATTATTCACAGCTGGAAGCAATTGTTCGTAAAAATGAGGATGCCACAGCCTATATTGCTGCGGAATACCGGCTGGGGTTATTTCTAAATAAATATTTGAAAAACAATAAAATATCAAAATCGATTGCCACATTTGATGGAATTGAAGAAATGTATGAAAATGATGATTTTATACATGTGCGACAAAATGAAGAGGAAATGGGAAAGAAAGCTGTCAGGGTTCTTACTGAATGTATGGATGGACAAACAGATGTGGGGGATATCCTCATTCCATATGAGATAACATTCCCAAGGGAGCTTGAGTCAGAGAACAGATAACGAATATAGTTGTATTTCAAAGAGGAAGAAGGAGAGGGACAGAAAAATGAAGGTAAAAGAAAGCTATGCAGCAATTGAACATGCAATTGAGAGAGTGAAGGAGAAGCTGGGACAGGACAGTAAGATTGCCAAGATGTTTGAAAAATGTATCTCGAATACGCTTCAGACAACAATCAAGGTGAAGGAGGATGGCACAGTATTTGTAATAACAGGAGATATTCCTGCAATGTGGCTGCGGGATTCCGCTTGTCAGTTGAGACCTTTTCTGATGTTTGCAAAGGACGAACCGGAGCTGACAGAGCTGATTTGTGGATTGATTAAGAAGCAGATGATGTGCATTCAGCTTGATCCTTATGCGAATGCATTTAATGAGCATGGGGATGGCGCCTGCTGGGATCATGATAAGACAGATATGAAGCCAGAGCTGTGGGAGAGAAAATACGAAATCGACTCACTTTGCTATCCAGTACAGCTATCCTATTTACTTTGGAAAAATGCAGACTGCACTGCGCATTTTACGGAGGAATGGTTAGAAGCGGTAAGAACAATCCTAAAAGTATTTAGAACAGAGCAGGATCATGAGAATAAGTCATCCTATTCCTTTGAAAGAGCAAACTGTACATTTACAGATACTCTATCAAGAGACGGAAAAGGTGCCTTGGTAAAGAGTAATACTGGATTGATCTGGTCAGGGTTCCGCCCAAGTGATGATGCCTGTGTATATGGATATCTGATTCCATCAAATATGCTGGCAGCAGTAATACTTGAAAATATAGCGGAGATCGCAGACAAGGTATACGGAGAGAAAGAGTTGGCAAAGGAAGCGGGAGATTTCGCAAAAGAAGTGCGAAATGCAATTGAAACGATGGCGGTGCTGCCTGCTCAGGAAAAAGAATACTACGCATATGAAGTAGATGGATTTGGCCAATATCTGGTAATGGATGATGCCAATCTTCCAAGCCTTCTTGCTATGCCATATTTTGGATATTGCAGCAATAAGGATGAGCGTTATTTAAATACACGGCAGGTGGTGCTGAGCGATCAAAATCCATATTACTTTAAAGGAAAATGCGCAGAAGGCATTGGCAGTCCACATACCTGGACACGGTATATCTGGCCAATGGCATTATCCATTCAGGGACTTACTTCTGATTCAATGGAAGAAAAACGTAAGCTTCTGGAGACAATTGCAAATACAGATGCCGATACATGCTTGACACATGAGTCATTCCATGTGGATGATCCAGCACAATTTACAAGACCTTGGTTCTCCTGGTCGAATTCCGTATTTTGCGAATTAGTACTGGATTATTGTGGATACCGTGTAAAACAACAATAGAAGGAAATGGGGAGGGGAGAAAGTGAAAAAAGCACATATTATTTCTCACACACATTGGGATCGAGAGTGGTATCTTCCATATGAAAAGCATCACATGCTTTATATAGAAATGATGGACACGCTGATTGAGACAATGGAGAAAGATCCGAATTACAAAAGCTTTCATCTGGATGGACAGACAATTATGCTTGAGGACTATCTGCAGGTACGTCCTGAAAATAGGCAGCGCCTACAGAACCTGATCGATGCAGGAAGAATTATGGTTGGACCATGGTATGTCTTACAGGATGAATTTTTAACAAGCAGTGAAGCCAATGTTCGTAATCTGCAGATGGGATATCAGCTGGCACAGGAATTTGGTGGCCGCTGGACAAAGGTTGGGTATTTTCCGGATTCCTTTGGCAACATGGGACAGGCACCGCAGATACTTCGCAAGGCAGGAATTGATACTGCAGTCTTTGGACGAGGCGTAAAGCCTACAGGATTCAATAACCAAACAACAGAAGCATATGAATCCACATATTCTGAGATGAACTGGGAATCAGGGGATGGTTCAAGTGTGCTTGGTATTCTCTTTGCCAATTGGTATAACAATGGAGCGGAGATACCCCTTGATAAAGAAGAAGCACAAGTATACTGGGATAAGAAGCTTGCGGATGCGAAGCGTTATGCAAGTACGAATCAGATGCTGTTTTTGAACGGGTGTGATCATCAGCCAGTGCAGACGGACCTATCAGAAGCGATAGAAAAGGCAAATGAACTATATCCAGATGTGGAATTTGTACATTCAAATTTCCCGGAGTATATCGAGGAACTCAAAAAAGAATTGCCGGAGAATTTGAACGTGATTACCGGAGAGCTTAGAAGCCAGAGGACAGATGGCTGGTATACCTTAGCGAATACAGCTTCATCAAGAATCTATCTAAAGCAGATGAATACACATTGTCAGATGCTATTGGAAAAAATGGCGGAGCCACTGGCAACCATGGCGAGTAAAGAAGGAATGGAGTATCCATATCATCTCTTTCAATATGGCTGGAAGCTGCTGATGCAGAATCATCCTCATGACAGCATCTGCTGTTGCAGTGTGGATGATGTGCACAGGGGAATGGTTACCCGGTTTGAAAAAGCAAAGCAGGTGGCATTACATATTATTGATAGCAGTATGGAATATCTAAATTCCAATATGGATACCAGCAAATTGGAAAATCAGGGAATTCCTTTCCTTGTGGTAAATACTTCAGGCTGGGAAAGAACTGGAGTTGTTGAGGCCGAGCTACAGACAGAACGCATGTATTTTCGTGAAGCACCTGTAAAGGAAGTAGTTCAGAGAATGCATGAGTCAAAATCGGTTCAGTATCAGGTGATGACAAAAGATGGAAAATGCATGGATGCCACCATAACAGAGCTGCCAAACAGCTTTGACTATGATCTGCCAAAGGATAAATTTAGACAGCCATATATTGCAAAGCGTGTAAAAATCACATTTGAGGCATCCCAAATTCCGGCATATGGATGGGATACTTATGTTCTAAAAGAAGTGAAGGAGACACCAGAATCGGCAGAAAGCCTTGTGACTGGTGAGCTTCAAATGGAAAATAAGTACCTGAAAATTCGATTTGAAGAGGACGGCTCTTTTGAACTTACCAATAAGGAAAATGGACGGATATTTTCCAATCAGGGTATTTTTGAGGATTGTGGAGATATTGGAAATGAATACATTTTCTTCCAGCCGGTTATGGATAAGGCGATTACGACGCAAGGAACAAAAGCCAGATTAGAAGTGATCGAGAACACAAGCGTCAGAGCAACCATGCGGGTAACACATACTCTGATGCTCCCAAAAGAGGCAGATGAGCGACTGGCACAGGAAATTCAGGATTTGGTGGAATTCAAAGATCGAAAAGCAGCAAGGGGAAAGGAACTGGTGGCTTTTGAAATAGTTACCGAGTATTCCCTTGAACGGGAAGGAAGAGGATGCAAAGCCAGAACGACATTTAACAATCAAATTCTCGACCATAGACTTCGAGTGTTTTTTGAAACAAATCTTGTAACAGATTACCATTATGCAGACTCAGTGTTCGAAGTTGCAAAGAGAAATAATATCCCATCGGTAGAATGGGAGAATCCGTGCAATGCGCAGCCGCAGCAGAGCTTTGTAAATGTTCAGGGCAAGGAAGGCGGGCTGACGATTGCCAACAAAGGACTTCCAGAATATGAGATCCTAAGGGATGGTCATAACACCATAGCACTTACACTCCACAGAGGAGTTCGCGAGATGGGAGATTGGGGCGTGTTCCTAACACCGGAAGCGCAATGTCTTGGAATGCAAACGGTAGAGTATGAGCTCATTCCTCACACAAAAGGAAAGGATTGCTATCGTTCCTATATTGAGGCATATCAATATCAAGTAGATTGGCTTGTGACAAAACTTGAGGTGCAAACGGGTACAATTCCTATGTATGATCAGTTTGTAAACAAGAAACATGTGGAAGTGATGCCAACTTCATTGAAGCGTAGCTGGATGACCCATAATGTTGTTATGCGCTTCTGTAATCTTGCGGAGGCTCCAGCAAATCTGACCATAGACCAGGATAATCTGGAATATCTGGATTTATTAGAAAAACAGGAATTAGGATCAGCAGAAAAGCAGATGGCACTTGGAAAGAAGGAAATCTGTACCATTGGCTGGAAAGAAAACAGATAAAAATAAACAGATAAAGGAAAAACGCATCAGAGCAAGGATGCATCTGATGCGTTTGAAATTTAATGAAGAATGGAATCACGATAAATGATATCCGGGTTAATGTAGGTTAGCTCATAAGGAGCATCACAGTGTTCCATTCGATAAATGAGCTGCATAGATAAACGCTTTCCAAGAAGACTTGTTTTTACATTGGCAGTGGTAATTAATCCATCAATATTGGTGTATTCATTACTTCCATCAAATCCTGTAATTACAATACCATCAGGGATACGATCTTCGTGTTCCGAAAAATATGCCCGAAGATAATGAGCAATATAATCGCTGGCACAGATGATTGCTTTGGGCAGTGTCGGTAAGGAATCTAAAAAGTCGCTTAGCTCCTGATAGTAGGAGAAAATGCCGATGGAATGTGTTAAACAGAATTCCTCTTTCAATGGCAGATTGTAATTCTCCATGCAGCTGCAAAAACCACGGTAACGATCAAGGTTAGTTTTGGCATAGTGAATATCACCAATAAAACCGATTTCGTGAATTCCTCTTTGAATTACAGATTCTGTAATCTCATAGACCGATGAGAAGCCTTCAATTAACATAAGATCTCCTTTGAGGTCGCGGCAGTTCAAATCGGGAACTGTATCAAGAAATACAGTTGGAATTGTAAGCTCATTAATTAGTTGAATCAGGTTACTATCATATACATTCAAAACCAATGCTCCCTGAACGGTGCCGTTGGTTAACAGCGCGGGAAGCGTAAAACCAGGAGCATATGCAGTTGGCATATATGTATAAAGAAGGTTGATGTTATGATAGGAGAGTTCCTGAGCCAGACGATGTATAATGTTGGTCCAGAAGGTGGAGGAGTCCGGACGGGATACAATAAGCGAGACAGTCTTCTCCGGAAGGGGACTGGCGATTGGCTCTATAATAGAAGCAGTCTTTGCAAAGTACCCCATTTCGTTTGCTTTTTCCATTACGTTTTTCTTTAAATCTTCGGATACACCGGCATGTTGATTTAGAACTTTCCAAACAGATACTCTGGAAATGTCCAGCGCGTCAGCGATATCCTGCATTGTTACTTTACTCATATTAATTATTAACTCCCTTAAGTTATAGTATTTCTGAGATTTATATAGTTCTATTATACCTATATTTTCCTGAAATACAACAAAAAGTTAACAAAAGTTAAAACAAAAGTTTGTAGAGTAAACAGAAATGGGCAACATTACTAAAAATGGCACACCAATATTATGTAATATGTCATATTTAACAATTGAAGTTAAAATATAATTGACATTTGATAAAATAAGTATTAACATATGATTACAGCAAGAGAGAACAAAGTTAAGCGTTCGAATGTGAGGAGAAGGTATGGCACAAGAGAAAATAAGAAAAAAGAAAAAGCATTGGACAAAAGATGATACAGAATTGACAATACTTGGTATTCCAACTCTTATATGGTTTGCAATATTCAGCTATTTACCAATGTTTGGAATTATTATTGCATTTAAGAATTACAAGCTGTCAGCAGGACATGGATTTATTTACAGCCTGTTTCACAGTGAATGGGTAGGGTTTGATAACTTTAAATTCTTCGTTCAATCCAATGCATTTGGAATGTTACTTAGAAACACAATTTTATACAACATCGCATTTATCATTTTGGGAATTGTTATTCCAGTTACTTTGGCAATTGTGATCAGCTTGATTTACAGCAAGCGCAAATCTAAGGTGTACCAGACAGCAATGTTCTTTCCACATTTTATGTCATGGGTTGTAGTCAGCTATTTTGTATATGCATTCTTAAGTCCAGACAAGGGACTTGCAAATCAGATACTGACAGCACTTGGACATGAAGGAATTCAGTGGTATTCGGATTCGAAATACTGGGTTGTAATCTTAATTTTCATGCAGGTATGGAAGACAATGGGTTACAGCATGGTTGTATACCTTGCAAGTATCACAGGAATTGATGGAACACTTTATGAGGCAGCAGTTATCGATGGAGCTACCAAATGGCAGCAGGCTAGATTTATCACGCTTCCTTCTATTAAATCAATTGTGATTATGATGTTCATCCTGAACGTGGGTCGAATTTTCTATTCTGATTTCGGATTATTCTACCAGGTTACACAGGGAGTTCCAAATTCGCTGTACAACACCGTATCTACATTTGATACCTACATATACAATGCATTACAGTCCAATGTCGCAGTTGGGAAGACCGCAGCAGCATCATTCTTCCAGGCAATTGCCTGCTGTATCACAATTTTATTAGCGAACTATATCGTATCTAAAGTTGATTCCGATAATGCGATTATTTAGGAGGACATAATGAAGAAAGAAGTAGAAGAACAAAGCAAATTAAATCGAATAAAACCTGGAACCAACATTGCATTTAACTTGATACTGATCATTCTGGCATTGATTTGTATTGTTCCGGTTGTATTTGTTTTCATGATTTCCGTTTCATCGGAACAGTCGTTAAATGAGTTTGGATATCGGCTTATTCCAGATACATTTTCTGCAGCAGCTTATACATTTTTATGGAATGAGAAAAGCAAGATTCTCCATGCACTGCTTGTGTCAATTGGAGTTACCGCAATTGGTAGTTTGCTTGGAGTGCTTTTGACAACAACAATGGGGTATGTTCTTTCCAGAAGAGAATTCAAATTGAATAATTTCTTTACCTGGGTTGTATTTATTCCAATGATTTTTAATGGAGGAATGGTTGCAAACTATGTTGTAATCAATAATATCCTCGGTTTGAAGAACAATGCACTTGCATTGATTCTGCCTCTGGCAGTGTCTTCCTTCAATATTATTATCTGCAAAACATTCTTCCGAACCACAGTACCGGATTCCATTGTGGAATCAGCAAAGATTGATGGCGCTTCACAGTTTACGATTTTTACAAGAATTATTCTTCCAATATCGAAACCTGTAATCGCAACAATCGCATTATTTTTAAGCTTTGGTTATTGGAATGACTGGTTCCAGTCTTCCCTGTATATTACCAATGATAACCTGATTTCATTACAGGCATTATTGAATAACATGATGAAGAATATTCAGTATATTGCAAGTAATCCAAGTGCAGGGCTTTCACTTCAACAATACAAGAACTCGATGCCGACAGAATCCGTTCGAATGGCAATCGCAATTATTATCGTAGTTCCAATCGCTTGTGTTTATCCATTTTTCCAGAGATATTTCATCTCAGGATTGACCATAGGCGCAGTAAAAGGTTGATAGTAAAATGGAAACATTTTCACTATATATTATGTATTGACAATTCATATTCTAGGAGGAAAAGAGAATGAAGAGAAGAAATTTACGAGCAGTTGCAGTTGCAGCGGTTGGGGCAATGATGGTTACTTCATTGGCTGCATGTGGTGGAACAGATGGAAAGAATTCCACTGAATCAGGTTCAAACAGCGATGTTACAACATTGAAATGGATTCAGGTAGGATCTGGAATGCCTGCTAATTATGAGGACTGGCAGAAGAATATTAACAAATATCTTGGTGATAAAATCGGAGTTAACCTTGACGTTGAAGTTATCTCTTGGGGTGATTGGGATAATAAGCGTAGTGCAATCATCAATACAAATGAAGATTATGATATCCTGTTTACCAACTCTGGTACATATGCAAGTGATGTAAGACTGGGAGCATACTATGATATCTCAGAGCTTGTTAAGAGTGAAACACCAGATTTATATGCTTCTATTCCAGAAGATTACTGGAATGCAACAAAAATTGACGGTAAAATTTATGCAGTACCAACATACAAAGACAGCTCTGCTACACAGTATTTTGTATGGGATAAAGCACTTGCAGAAAAATACAATATCGATTATGAAAATCTTACAACCTTAGATGCATTAACAGATGGCTTAACAGCTATGGCAGAGGGTGAGAAAACAGCACCTTTCGTATTAAACAATAACGGATTATCAGCAATTACTGAGAAGAGATATGATGCATTAAGCCTTGGACTTCCAGCAATTGGTGTAAGTTATGATGACAGCTCTAAGAAAGTAGTTAGTGTCTTTGAGCAGGATGACATTATGAGTGATCTTAAGACATTGAACAAATGGTACAATGCAGGAATTATCAATGCAGATGCTGCAACACTTGCAGAGAATCCATCTTACAGAAGCTGTTTCGTAGCTCAGGGCTGGAGCCTTGCTGCTAAGACAACCTGGAGTGGACAGATGGGTGTTGATGCTGCAGCTGTTCAGTGGGGTGACACTGTAGTATCTAATGATACTGTTGGTGGATCCTTAAGCTGTATTTCTGCTAACTGCAAAAATCCAGAGAAAGCATTAGCTTTGTTAGAGCTTGTTAATACAGATTCTTATGTAAGAGACGCTTTATATTACGGACTTGAGGGAGAAAACTTCGAGTACACAGCAGATAAGAAAGTTAAGAAATTGAACGAAGACTGGACAATGGCTGGTTATACACAGGGAACATTCTTCAATGTATCACAGCTTGACGGTGAAGAAGTAAATCAGTGGGATGAAGTAAAAGAATTAAATGAAAACGCAAAACCTTCTCCTGTACTTGGTGTTTCTATTGACCCAACGGACTTCTCTGATGAACTTGCAAACTGTACAGAAATTTTCAATAGATATAAGAGTGAATTATTAACTGGAACCAAAGAGCCTGAAGCTGAAGTTGCAGCTATGATGAAAGAGATGAGAGCTGCTGGCTTTGACAAGATTATTGAAGAAGTTCAGAAACAGGTTGATGCATCAAAATAAGCAATATAAGTAAGGATATGTAATAAAAATAGCAAAAAGGGAATCAGAAATGATTCCCTTTTTTTACCCAAAGGAGATAAGTACAAAGATGAGTAAGATAGTTGGAAAACCATTAGCAAATATTCCATGGCAGGAGAAACCGGAAGGATGCAAGGACCCTGTATGGAGATACACAAATAATCCAATCATAGGAAGAGATGGGAATAAGGTATCAAATAGTGTGTTTAATAGTGCTGTAGTTCCATTTGAGGATGGATTCGCAGGTGTATTCCGCTGCGATAGTAAATCAATCAGCATGGATATTTTTGTGGGAAGAAGTAGAGATGGAATCCACTGGACAATCGAAGATTCTCCAATTCAGTTTGAAGGAGCAGATGAAGAAATCTTAAACCGTGAATATCGATATGACCCACGTGTGTGCTTTATAGAGGATCGTTATTACATCACCTGGTGTAATGGATATTATGGACCAACAATTGGAGTTGCTTATACCTTTGATTTTAAGAAATTTGTTCAGCTTGAGAATGCATTCCTTCCATGCAATCGAAACGGAGTTCTTTTTCCAAGAAAGATTAAGGATATGTTTGTAATGTTAAATCGTCCGAGTGATAATGGACATACACCATTTGGAGATATCTTTGTAAGTCAAAGTAGAGATATGGAATTTTGGGGAAGACATAGACATGTGATGAGCCCAATTAAAGGGGATTTATCTGCATGGCAATGTACAAAGGTTGGACCTGGCCCAATTCCAATTGAGACAGATGAGGGGTGGCTGATGATCTATCATGGAGTAATCACAACCTGCAATGGATTTGTATACCGTATGGGAGCTGCTCTTTTGGATATAGATGAGCCATGGAAAGTAATATATCGTTCCAAAGACTACATATTAGCACCACATGAATATTATGAGTGTGTTGGAGATGTACCAAATGTTGTGTTCCCATGTGCTGCATTAACAGATTCTGACACGGGAAGAATCGCAATCTATTATGGATGTGCGGATACAGTGACCGGAATGGCATTTACAACAGTAGATGAAATTCTTACTTATTTAAAAGAGCATCATATCTAGAGATATTACCGAAGTATGGAGGACAAATATGGATTTCTTGGATAAGAGAGTAAACGTTATTTGTGAGGAGTTAAAGAAGCTGAAAGTAAAACAGGTTTTCCCACTCCTCAAATGGGAATATAAAGAAGGAAATTACATTCATCCAGAAGATGCAGACAAAGACGATGTACCTTGGGAGAGCTTTGACTGTGAGACCATGCACTGGTACGGAAAGGATCGCCATTACTGGTTTAAGACTACCTACACAGTTCCAGAGGAGCTGGATGGGAAAAGTATGTGGATTCGTGTGGCATCCCAGATTGATGAATGGGATGATGGTAGAAATCCACAGTTTCTGCTATTTGTGAACGGTGAGATTCTTCAGGGAATCGACATGAATCACAGAGAGTGCTTGATTACAAGAAATGCAGTGGCTGGGGAAACATTGACAATTGAGCTTCAGGCTTATACAGGAATCCTTCATCAGGAATTTGCGCTTCGAACACAGATAGAGGAAATCGATGCAGAAATAGAGAGCCTCTACTATGATTTGTGGGTACCACTTTCTGCTTTCACAAGAATGGAAGAGGATGATAAGAATCGCAGAGACATTGAGCACATTTTGAATGAAACTGTGAATTTTCTTGATTTGCGGACTCCATATTCCGAGAATTTCTATCGTACATTGCGGGAAGCATCCAGCTATATTGCCAAAGCACTCTATGATGATATGGCGGGATATAAAGATGTAATTGCTACCTGTATTGGTCATACACACATTGACGTTGCATGGTGGTGGACAGTAGCTCAGACAAGAGAAAAGGTTGGCAGAAGCTTTGCTACAGTATTGAAGCTGATGGAAGAATATCCAAATTATAAGTTTATGTCCAGTCAGCCACAGCTGTATACATTTTTAAAGGAGCGTTATCCAGAGCTTTACGAAAAAGCAAAGGAAAGAATTGAAGAAAAGAGATGGGAGCCAGAAGGTGGAATGTGGGTTGAGGCAGACTGCAATCTGACATCCGGAGAATCCCTTGTCCGTCAGTTCATGCATGGAAAGCGTTTCTTCAAAGAGGAATTTGGCGTAGATAATCGAATCCTGTGGCTGCCAGATGTATTTGGCTATTCTGGAGCACTTCCACAGATCATGAAGAAATGTGGAATTGATTATTTTATGACAACAAAGCTTGCGTGGAATCAGTTCAATAAAATCCCTTATGATACCATGCGCTGGAGAGGAATTGATGGCAGTGAGGTGCTTACTCATTTGATTACAACACTGAGTGTGAATCAGCCAATCAAAGACTTCTTTACTACATATAACGGAATGCTTCATCCAGATTCCATTATGGGTGGCTGGATGCGTTACCAGAATAAGGATATCAACAATGATATTTTAGTATCCTATGGATATGGTGATGGTGGCGGTGGCCCAACAAGAGAAATGCTTGAGACTTCCATTCGTATGGAAAAGGGAATAAAAGGAATTCCTATGGTTCGCCAGGAGTTTGCTGGAACCTATTTTGAAGAATTAGAAGACCGAGTGAAAGATGATAGAAGGCTTCCTGTATGGGAAGGGGAGTTCTATTTCGAATATCATCGTGGTACCTATACCTCAATGGCAAGAAATAAACGTTCAAACCGTAAATCTGAGCTTGGACTTATGGATTTGGAATTATTATCAGTGCTTGCACAGGATAAAATGCCATATCCAGCAGAAGAGCTGGATCGTATGTGGAAGAAAGTATTATTGAATCAATTCCACGATATTCTACCTGGCTCCTCAATCCATGAAGTATATGAGGTGACAAAAGAAGAATATGCACAACTGGCTGTAGAACTGAAAGAATTGGAAGAAAGCAGACTTTCTCTGATACCGGAACAGGGAGATGGCGTCACAATCTTTAATACCACTGGTAAGAAGAGAGATGATGTGGTTTGTCTTGGAGATGTAAAGGCAGCAGCACTTGTGGATGAGAATGGAACGATTTATCCAGTTCAACAGACTTCAAATGGAGCCGTTGCATATGTAGAGAATCTTCCATCAAAAGGCTATAAGACATTTAGTACAGCTGATGATGTGAAGGTAGAATCACCATTCCAGTTAAAGGGACAGCTGGAATTAGAGACTCCTTATTATCAGATTAGTCTTGATGAGAACGGATTATTTGAACGTATCTATGATAAAGAAAATGACCGTGAAGTTCTTCAGGATGGCAAAAAGGGAAATCTATTACGTATGTATGAGGATAAACCAATCTACTTTGATAACTGGGATATTGACATTTATCATACAGAGAAATTCTGGGATATTACAGATCTGGAATCCATGGAATGGACAGAGATTGGTGCAGTTCGTGCAACACTTGAACTTGTTCGAAAAGAAAGTAATTCATTGATCCGCCAGAAGATTCATTTCTATGCAAACAGCAGAAAAATAGAATTTGAGACATATGTAGACTGGAAAGAGCATCAGACCTTATTGAAAGTTCATTTCCCGGTCAATGTACATACAGACGAAGCTACATTTGATATACAGTTTGGTAACCTGACACGCAAAGTGCACACAAATACCAGCTGGGATAAAGCTAGATTTGAGAGCTGCGGTCAGAAATGGATGGATCTGTCAGAAGGACATTACGGTGTCAGTCTGTTAAATGATTGTAAATATGGTCATTCCATTAAAGACAGCAACATGGCATTGACACTGATTAAATCTGGAATCGAACCGAATCCAGTGGCAGATCAGGAAGAACATTATTTCACCTATGCGATTTATCCACATGCAGAGGATTGGAAACAGGCAGGAACAGTTCAACAGGCATACCAGCTGAATCAGCCAGCAATTGCTGTGACAAAAGGAAAACCGGGAGATTGTTATTCTTTTGCAAGCGTAGATAAAAGCAATGTAGTATTGGAGACAATTAAACGTTCAGAAGAAAATGATGGAATTGTTCTTCGATTATATGAATCGGAGAATGCATTAACAAAGACAACCTTAAAGGTGGATAGTAAATACCAGCATGCGTTTTGTTGTAATCTTCTGGAAGAGGAAGAGACACAACTGGAGATTCATGATGGAGAGGTATCCGTACAACTGAAGCCATATGAAGTTGTTACAGTTAAAATCCGTTAATTCTTTATGATTTAGAGACATTCATATTATTGGAAAACTAACTACAGTATTTCATTATGAATGTCTCTATTATATTGGAGAGAATGAGACATGTCAGTGGACATAGAGAAAAAGAACATAAGAAAAAAAATCACGAATCTATATCGTGATTCCGAAGAAATTACAGAGAAGCAATATCGAAATAGCAGGGCTATGTTCATCGCCGATTCCTGTGTCTCAACACAGATATTTACAGTGACATCGGGAGCTTTTCTGTCTGGTCTTGCTTATCTTGCAGGAGCAAGTACCGCATGGGTCGCCATTATTTCAGCATTACCAACACTGATGAATGTTGTGCAGATTCTTTCTTCTGTTGTGTATGAGAACAGAACCAGCAGCAAAAAGATAACTATTCAATTTGCCGTGATCCAGAGATTGTGTTTGATATCCATGCTGTTTGTGCCAATGCTCCCATGGAGAAAAGACGCAGTTGTAGCACTCATAGCGGTGCTGTATTCCTGCGCTCATTTCTGCGGTGCATTTATTAACACGGGTGCCAACAACTGGCTTATGTCGCTGGCGCAAAAGAGCAGACTTGGGCGGTATCTGGGAATCAAGGATTCACTTGTTCTTGTTGCCTCAACAGCAGGCTCGCTCTGCTTGAGCAAAGTATTGGATAGCTACCGGGCTGTGGATAGAGAGATGACAGGCTTTCAAATTATTGGCATTATCAGCATTGGCTTTTTTATTTTGGATTTTATTTTTCTATCATTGATTGTAGAACCTAAAAACAAGATGCCAGAACAGCGTCTGCGGATAAAAAGTGCAATTCTTATGCCACTTAAAGATGCAAAATATCAGAAGGTGATTGTTTTTTATCTGATTTGGAGTATAGCTTCAAACATTGCTGGACCTTTTTTCTCCATTTACATGCTGGAGGACCTAGGGCTATCTTATTTCTATATTACGATTATGAATATGGTAGCATCCATTGGAAGAATGGTGGCTTCACTGATTTGGGGTAAAATTGCAGATACCTGTTCCTGGAATCTGGTTACTTCGGCATCCATCGCAATGCTTGGAGTGGCATACATTGGATGGAGTATCCTGACCAAAGAGAATTGTACTTATTGGCTTCCTATCGTACAATGTGTGAGTGGGATTGCGTGGGGTGGAATTGGAATATCAACATTCCGCTTACAATTCGAACATGCACCACAGGAGCACAAAGTAAGCTATGTCAGCTTTTGTTCAACAATGGCTGGTGTTGCAGGATTTCTTGCATCCATGCTTGGATCAGGATTCGTTGCAGCCTTTCAGGAAGTGACCATTGGTTCTATCACAATTCACAATATTCAGGTGATTTTTTTGATATCGGCTTTCGGAATACTTGCAAGTGCAATATATTCCAAAAAATTTAAGGAGATTTAGGTACTATGAATAATCCAAAAGAACGTGCAGAGAATTTATTAAAGAAAATGACAACTGCTGAGAAGGTTGGACAGCTGAATCAGCATTTATATGGATTTCGAGTTTATGATGTGAAAGACAACGAGATATGTTTTACCGAAGAACTGAAGCAGGAAGTGGAGAGGTTTAGTGGACTAGGAACTCTCTATGGTCTATATCGCGCAGATCCATGGTCTGCCAGAGATTATTCCACAGGGCTTGCTGGAGAGCTATCTGTCAAAGCATATAATGAGCTGCAAAAGTATGTGATCGAGCATAGCCGCCTTGGAATTCCATTTCTGCTGAGCACCGAATGCCCACATGGGCATCAGGCATTAGATGGATATCTTCTGCCAGTTAATCTTGCGGTAGGCGCAACCTTTCATCCTAAGCTGCTAGAAGAGGCGGGGAGAGTCTGTGGAAGACAGCTTCGCAGCATGGGTGTTAATCTAGCACTTGTCTCAGCGCTTGATATCGCAAGAGATCCAAGATGGGGAAGAAGCGAGGAGTGTTTTGGTGAGGATCCATATCTGGCTTCTGAATTTGCAAGAGCAATTGTAACAGGAATTCAAAGTGAGCGCGTCGGGGTAGTTGCAAAGCATTTTTGTGCACAGGGAGAGACTACAGGCGGCGTCAATGCCAGTGCCGCGCGAATTGGAGAGAGAGAATTACGTGAAATACATTTTCCGGCAGCAAAGGCTTGCTGTGAGGCAGATGTAAAAGGTGTTATGGCAGCTTATAATGAGATAGACGGTGTGTTTTGCCATGGAAATCATACGCTGCTTACGGATATACTGCGAGATGAATTTGGCTTCCGTGGAATGGTGATGGCGGATGGAATTGCCATTGACCAGCTTGACATCGCCACAGGAGATAACTTGGAATCAGCGGCTTTGGCACTGAAATCTGGCGTGGATATAAGTCTGTGGGATGAAGGATTTACAAAGCTGGAGGATGCTCTGGAGCAGGGGCTGATATCGGAAAATGAATTGGACCAGGCAGTACTTTGGGTTCTCACTTACAAATACGAGCAGGGATTGTTTGATGCGCCTTATATTGATGAGAATGGCAATCGAACATCGAACTATGCACAGGCAGAATTTCATGAGTTTTCTTATGACCAATATCCGGAATCGGAATTGCTGGCACGCGAATCAGCGGTACTGTTAAAGAATAATGGTGTTTTACCATATCGTGAAAAAAACAAACGTATTGCACTGATTGGACCGAATGCAGATGATATCTATCGGCAGCTTGGAGATTATTCTCCGACGGTAAAGAGCGAGATGTGCTATACCCTAAAAAGGGGATTAGAGCTGGAATACGGAGCTGACAATATTCATGTTTGCAATGGAAGTTCCATAGATGAAGCTGTGCAGCTTGCAGCAGAATCTGATGTAGTTATTATGGCTCTAGGCGGATCTTCCAGTCGTTTTCAAGGGGCAGTCTTTGATGATAATGGAGCGGCTAAGGTGGAAGGTGAAATACATATGGACTGTGGTGAGGGAATGGACACAGCGAAGCTTCAACTGCCAGGCAATCAATATGAGCTGTTCCAAAAAGTGAAAGAGACAGGTAAGAAGCTGATAACGGTGATTATCGCAGGGCGACCTTATCTGATAGAAGACATTGCAAAGCAGACGGATGCGCTGCTGTATGCATTTTATCCAGGACCAGTTGGGGGAAAAGCAATTGCGCAGCTGATTTCAGGAAAGTATTCCCCATCAGGAAGACTCCCGATGTCATTTCCAAGGTCGGCAGGACAGATACCAGTATATTACAATCATACGGTATCTTACCCAGCACTTCATTATTGTGATCTTGAGGATGGACCACTCTATGAGTTTGGACAGGGAATTGGATATTCTACAATGGAGTATTTGGATGTACAACTTAAGAAGGAGAAGGATAGCTGGATACTTACTGGAAAAGTTCGAAATGTTGGGGATGAGAAGGATTATGCAGTTCTTCAGTGTTATCGAAAGGTTGTGGCAGGAGAACTGGTCCCAAGGGAAAGAGAACTGAAAGGGGTGTCCAAAATATGTCTGGAGAAGGGCGGGGAACAAGAGTTTCGATTTGTACTGGAACAAGAGATGTTTGATGCCTTTTATCCAGGAGGACAAGGAATTCGACGCTGTCAGCTGATCTTAATGGATCGCGGAGAAGTTATTTATCAAGGAGAGGTAAAGTAAATATGAGTGAAGTAAAAATAGATATTATTCCAAAACCAAAGGAAGTCAAGGAAAAGCAAGGGGAATTTCAGCTTCCATATAATTCGTATATTGTAACAGCAGGAAGGGCAGCAGAAAGTATGCTTTTTGCGGCAAAACAGCTCCAGGAGTGCGTACAGGAGCAGCTGGGAATGAAAATTTCTATCACAGCTGGCAATGAGCAGCCAGGTGATTGTGTCCTGAAAGTAGTTTCCTCAATGAAAGAAGAGTCCTATGAGCTTTTCATCACAGAAGAGAAAATTGAAATCCGTGGCGCAGAAGGCGCAGGCATTTTTTATGGAGTGCAGACACTTTGCCAGATCATTGAGCAATGTGGAGGAATTATTCCATGCATGGAGATTAAGGACGAACCAGATATCCCAAATAGGGGGTACTATTTTGATCAGACAAGGGGACGGGTACTAACCCTTGCCAAATTAAAGGAAATCGTGGATCGTATGTGCAGATATAAATTAAATCAACTGCAGCTGTATGTGGAGCATACCTATTTATTCCGTGATTTATCAGAAATGTGGAGAGATCAGACACCACTTACCTCGGAAGAGATTATGGAACTGGATCATTATTGTACACAAAGACATGTGGAATTAGTTCCATCATTAGCTAGCTTTGGGCATCTTTATATGCTGTTAAGCACAAAAACATATGGCCATCTCTGCGAGCTGGAGGATTCCTGGACAACGCCATTTTCTTTTTGGGACAGAATGCGCTATCATACAATTAATGTCACAGATGACGGCTCTCTTGCGCTAGTAAAACAAATGATTCAGGAATATATGTGTCTGTTTACATCAGACAAATTCAATATTTGTGCAGATGAAACATTCTGTTTGGGAAAAGGAAAATCAGCGCAGCTTGCAGAGCAGGTTGGGGTTCATAGAATGTATATTGATTTTCTAAAAGAATTGTGCAGCTTTCTTGTGGAGCATGACAAAACGCCAATGTTCTGGGGCGATATTATTTGGAAATCGCCGGAGCTAATGAAAGAGCTTCCAGCAAACACTGTTTGTCTGAACTGGGGATATGCACCAGAACAAAGAGAGAATGAGACACAGGCAATTGCAAAGACAGGTGCAATACAATATCTGTGCCCGGGAGTTGCTGGATGGAATCAGTGGGTGAACCTTATTGAAAATTCCTACAAAAATATAAGCCTAATGGCAGGATATGCAAGAAAGTATCATGCAATTGGAATCCTTAACACAGATTGGGGAGATTTTGGACATGTGAACGACCCAGAATTCTCAGTTCCAGGCATGATTTATGGCGCTGCATGCTCCTGGAGTCCGGAGGAATTATCCTTTGAGGAAATGAATCGACAGATTTCGTGTGTGGAGTATGGGGATACAACGGGTACCTATGTGGCAAATCTTGCGCAGGTGTGCGAGACCTCTGTCTTTCAGTGGAGAGAGGCTGTATTATTCTATGAAAATAGAAAGCTGAATCAGGAGCTGGAGGAGGGAGAAAACCTATTTCGTGATGTTACACCTGAAGCAGTGGAACAGGCAAAAACAAAGCGAAAGAGAATCTATCGGGCACTGTCTATTGGCATTCATAAAATGAACCGTACAGACAGAAAGAATCTGATGCTGATTTCTGTTACAATGGATGGAATTGAGATATGGAACAGAATTGGTATCCTTGCAAAAGCAGTGGATAATTCCGAAGATGTTGATTGGAACTGTGGATATGAGCTGGCAGAGCGACTGGAAAAGTGGTTTATGGCATATAAAGACCAGTGGAGAGCATCAAGTAAAGAAGGCGATCTTTCACATCTGGCAGAGATTGTTTTCTGGTATGCAGACTGGATGAGAGGAAAAGTTAGCATATAAAGCCTATACGTTATGGAACTAAATGGAAAGGGCGAAGAGGAGAAAATGTATGAACAGTATGGAGCAATATGAGAAATGGTGTAATGATCCGTATTTTGATGAAGATACGAAAGCGGAGTTAAGGAATCTAAGGGGCAACGATAAAGAAATCGAAGATCGGTTTTATAGACAGCTGGAGTTTGGAACTGGCGGACTTCGGGGAGTGATTGGTGCAGGAACGAATCGAATGAACATTTATACAGTTCGATTGGCAACTCAAGGAATGGCAAATTACATCATCTCTCAAAAGGGACAGGAAAAGGGAGTCGCAATTGCATATGATTCAAGAAGAATGTCAAGGGAGTTTGCTGATGAAGCAGCATTATGTCTTGCGGCAAATGGCATAAAGGCCTATGTATTTGAGAACCTGAGACCTACTCCAGAGCTGTCATTTGCAGTACGTCAGCTGAGATGTATAGCAGGAATCGTGATAACGGCCAGCCATAATCCAAGAGAGTATAACGGATATAAGGTCTATTGGGAGGATGGAGCTCAGATTACGCCACCTCACGACAAGAATATTCTTGAAGAGGTGGCAAATGTGACGTCCTTTGATATGGTAAAGACCATGGAGAAACCCGCTGCCATAGAAAGCAATCTGTATCAGGTCATAGGAGAGAAAATAGATAATCTTTATATGGAGCATTTGAAAGAGCAGTCCATTCATCCTGAAATCATTCAAGAGATGGCAAAGGACATTAAAATTGTCTATACACCGCTTCATGGTACTGGAAATATTCCGGTCAGACGTGTGTTGAAAGAGCTTGGATTTGAACAGGTATATGTTGTAAAAGAACAGGAGCAGCCGGATGGTAATTTCCCTACGGTGTCATATCCGAATCCAGAATCACCAAAAGCATTTGAACTAGCCCTGGAGCTTGCCAAACAAGTAGATGCAGATATTGTTCTTGCAACAGATCCAGATGCAGATAGACTGGGCGTGTATTGCAAAGATATCAAAACAGGAGAATATGTCTCATTTACAGGTAATATGTCAGGAATGTTGATTGCAGAATATCTACTTCGGGAGAGAACAGCTACCCACACAATGCCAGATCACCCAGCACTGGTAGAAACGATTGTTACGACAGATATGGCAAAGGCGGTTGCAGAAGCATATCACGTTGAAATAATTGAGGTATTAACTGGGTTTAAGTATATTGGGGAGCAAATCAAATTATTTGAGCAGAATCATTCCTATCATTATGTGTTTGGACTGGAAGAAAGCTATGGATGTCTCGCCGGAACCTATGCAAGAGACAAGGATGCATGTGTGGCAGTTATGCTATTGTGTGAAGTTGCGGCATGGTGCAAAAAGCATGGGAAAACACTCTGGGATGAAATGCTTGATTTATATGAGAAATATGGATTTTATAAAGAAGGCTTAGAGACATTGACCTTAAAAGGAATCGATGGTGCCAAGCAGATTCAAAACATGATGAATAATTATCGGCAGAACCCACCTGCCAGTATGGGTGGATTTCAGGTACTTGCAGTAAGGGACTATAAAGACAATGTTAGAAAAGACCTGATTACAGGAGAGGTGTCACAGACTGGTCTTCCAACTTCCAATGTATTATATTATGAGTTGAGTGATAACGCATGGTGCTGCGTAAGACCGTCAGGGACAGAGCCGAAAATAAAGTATTATTTTGGTGTGAAGGGGAATTCGCTTGTGGATGCAGAGCGTAAACTGCAGAACTTGAAGGAAGATCTTTTGAGGCACTAGGAGACTGAAGAAGCTGCAGGTGTGAGCCTTCGGCAAGAAGTAAGTGGTAAATAATTAAAAGAAATAGTAAAAAAGCATAAGAAATGGTATAAGAAACGGGCAGCTTAGGCTGCCCGTTTTGTACAAGAACTTATGAAATTAATATTATGCGGCTTCTTCGGTAAAGTAGATCTGATACCAGAGAAGGAAAATGTATACGCACCAGATTTTTTTGTAGTTGTCGTGTTTTCCAGCAGCGTGATCCTCGATTAATTTCTTCACGTAATCCACATCGAATAACTCATGTGCGATTGGCATCTCTAATGCTTTTATGATATCTGCTTTCACATCATCTTCTTTGATCCACTCACGGAGAGGAACAGGGAAGCCAAGCTTTTTCTTGCTGTATGCAGCAGTAGGAATGACATCCTTGCTGGCAGAACGAAGCAGATATTTGGTAGCACCGTTGTGGAGCTTCTCATCAAGGGTTAATTTACGCGCTGTCTGGTATACAGTAAAATCACTGAATGGAACACGTCCTTCAATGGAAGAAGCCATGGTCATACGATCCGCTTTCGTGAAGATATCTTTCTCAAGCCACAGACGTATGTCAACAATCTGCATCTTCGTAACATCATCAAGATCTTCATAGCCTTTTAAGATTTCACGGGAAATCTGCTTATTGGTCATTGGATTCTTTACTGTAGTAATCTTTGACATCTCTTTCTCAGAGAATACAGAGTTGACACCGATGTATCCATCTTCAATCTTCATGCCCTTACGAACAAGGAAGTTTCTTCCACGGAAAGGAGGGAAGAGAGACGCAAATGCGCCGATTGCATGACGGATAACGTATGGAACCTTATCGTATGCAGAGCGCTGGTTGTAGGTATTGTATCCACCAAAGAACTCATCAGCACCTTCACCGGATAATACAACCTTTACATCCTCACTGGCACGTTTGGCTACGTGGTAGAGAGAGATGGCAGAAGGATCAGCCAGGGGCTCGTCCAGATGATATACAGCATCACGGAGTGATTTGAAGTATTCATCTTTGGTGATAATCTTTTTATGGTTCTCGATGCCAAGCTTATTACACAGATCTTTGGCATACTCTAATTCACTGTAACGTTTCTCATTGTATCCAATGGTATAGGTATCGTTTACTTTGGATAAGGATACCAGGTAAGAAGAATCAATACCACTGCTTAAGAAGGAACCAACCTTTACATCACTGAGAAGATGATGGTCAACGGAATTCTTGATGATCTCCTGTACTTCTTCTTTGGTTGTTCCTTCACCAGTCATTTCCATGCGGAAATACTTGTGAGTAGTAAGCGTTTCATTCTGATATACAAAATAAGTACCTGCTTCTAAGCGGTGAATTCCTTTGAACATGGTCTTATCCACTGGAACGTAGTTGAAACGAAGGTAAAGAGGTAATAATTCTTTATCCAGCTCCAAATGATAATCAGGGTGTTTTAGAATTGCTTTGGCTTCGCTGGCGAAGATAAAGCTGTTCTCACCATTATAGTAGTAGAATGGTTTGATTCCGAAATGGTCTCTAGCGCCATAGTAGAGATTCTTCTTAATATCATAGATAACAAACGCGAACATTCCACGTAGGTGATCTACTAATTTCTCGCCCCATGCCTCGTATCCCACAAGAAGGACTTCACTATCGCTGTTGGTTAAGAAGGTATATCCCTGAGCCTTAAGCTCATCTTTAATCTCCAGGTAGTTATATATCTCTCCGTTGAAAACGAGTACAAGACTTTTATCTTTATTAAACATTGGCTGACCGCCAGTTGCAAGGTCGATAATGGATAAACGACAATGTCCCAGATATCCATTCCCAGTATGGTAATTACCATGTCCGTCTGGTCCGCGATGTTTAATCTCATCAAGCATATTGGTTATAATGGATGGATCCTGATGTTTGGTATCTATAAATCCTGCTATTCCACACATATATGAATACTTCCTTTCGTACACTATTATTGCCAGTAAAAATGCAATCTCATTCAATTTTTACCTATTGTCACATTATGACACAATTTTACGAGAATTGAAACAGGATTCCAGAAAAAAACGCGATATAGGAAGAATTGTAAAAAATGCATTTTAAAACGAAAAAGTGTTGTGAATAATGCACATAATATAATTGAAATAAGTAGTGTGATGTAGTATAAATATATATAGGAAGAACAAGCAAAAATAGGCATCAATATTGGGGAAGGGGAACACATAATGGCAGCAGTGAAATATGATTTATGGTCAGATGGATATGATATTGCCTGTAACCTGCTGGAGGAAAGAGATGAGTATCCAGTGGCAGGATACAAAGAGGTGCTCAATCAGGTATATCAAAGAGTGCGTACTTCTTCCGGTAAGAAGGTTCTGGAATTGGGGTTTGGAACTGGTATACTTGCAAGAAAGCTCTACCAGGATGGCTATGAGATCCATGGGGTAGATCATTCGGAATCAGTTGTAGATGTTGCAAGAGAAGATATGCCAAAAGGTCATTTCTTGTGTGATGATTATGAAATGGGCATCCCGGAAGAAATGATGTTTGAGGAATTCGATGTATGTATTGCCACTTATTCCATCAACAAGATGGATGCGTATGAGAAAGCGGATTTGTTCCAGGATGTATTAGATCATCTGCGTCCAGGTGGCAAATTAATTGTTGGAGATGTTGCGTTCGAGAATTTGGCGGATATGAAGAAGCTTGCAAAGGAGTTCAAGGACAGACGAATTCACTTTGATTATCCACTTGTACATGAGGAGGCAATAAAAGATTTCCCAGAGCTGAGCTGGACTCCTGTCTCTAAATGTGCAGCAATTCTGGAGCTTGATAAGTGATAGGCAAGAGCGGGCAGTTGTAGAATTCGTTTTACAACTGCTTTTTTGTTTCATCCGAAGAAGCTGCCAGTGGCAGGCTCTTTCGGTTTGAGAAAATTCCTCGTATGATAAATAAAAATGCACTGGAAAGCACACCTTCCTTGTAATCTTGTTGAAATACAAAAGTCATGCTATAATAAAAACGCTGTTTGAAAAGGCGAAGAGAGAAGAGGTCATGTATTATGAATTATGCAGGAATCAAATATTGTGATATCGCAAATGGAGTAGGCTGTAGAACTGTTTTATTTGTTTCCGGGTGCAGGAATCATTGTGAGGGATGCTTTCAGCCTGAAACATGGGATTTTGCCTATGGCAAACCATTTGATGAACAGATTCAAAATGAGATATTAGAATCACTAAAACCAGATTATGTTCGGGGAATTACACTTCTTGGAGGAGATCCTTTCGAGGAAGAGAATCAGAAGGAATTGCTTCCATTTATGCAGAAGCTGGTGGCAATGTATCCGAAAAAGGATGTGTGGGCATATACAGGCTATGTATATGACGACGATTTAGTCCCAGGCGGTAGAAAACACACAGAGTGCACAGATGCGCTGCTTGCAACCATTGATATCTTAGTGGATGGGCGGTTTATACAGGCCGAGAAGGATATTACTTTGAAGTTTCGAGGTTCACGGAATCAAAGAGTGATTGATTTGAAGAAGACGATAATGGAAGAGAAGATTATTCTTGCAATGGATTAACAATGACAATGTTTCTTTGTATTCGTTGTATATAATCAACAGAAGGATTGTGATTTTTGCAATCATCTAAGAAGAGTAAGAGGAAAGCTTAATGGATAAAAAATGGAGAGTCATAATGGCAACCATTTGTTATATACTTGGTGTTTTGGCATCAATCTATGTAGGTGGTTGGATCATGCTGATTAAACCGATTCGTTTGCTCATGTTCGCCTATAGTGCAGGAACAATGAACTTACATATGTTAGTTGTTTGTATTGTAAAAATAGCACTATCTACGACTGTCGCAGGGCTGGTGTGGTGCGTCGGATATATTGCATGCAATTGCTTCCGTGGAACGGAAGATGAATACGACCGAATTCTTGCAAAAGAGAGAAAGCGAATCGAAGAGAGAAAAGCGAGACGGAAAGAGCGAGAAGCACAGAAGATGGAGCAAGGTCAGATAGTGCAAAGCCAGGCGGAAGAAAGCAAAGTGTTGTAAAGCCAGGTGGAGAAAAACCAAATGTTGCAAAGCCAGACGAAAGAAAGCCAAATACTGCAAAGTCAGTCGGAAGATATGCAGATGAAACGGGAAGAAACAAGACAAGAAGAAATAAAACAAAAAGAAATAAAACAAAAAGAGTCAAGATAAGAAGAAATAGAACAAGAAGAGATAAGAAGAGATAAGATAAGAAGAGATAAGATAAGAAAAGATGAAGTAGTAACACAGATGAAGTGGCAGCAGTATGAATGATTTCTTACGGAATGAGAGAAACATTAGCCATAAATATATTGTAGTAGAAAAGAGGAACTGGACGTGATCCTACGAGTGCCAGATTATTATGAAGAATTTCAGTGTATTGCAGATAAATGCAAGGACAGCTGCTGTATTGGTTGGGAAATTAATATTGACGCAGATACACATGATTATTATTGCAATACCAGAGGGACAATCGGAGATCGCTTAAGAGAGAACATGTATGTTTCTGCAGATGGAGAATATAGTTTTCGCTTAAAAGAGCATGGAAGATGTCCTTTTTTAAATGCAAAAAATCTGTGTGATATCTGTATTGAGATGGGTGAGGAATCCTTAAGTGAAGTCTGCACAGAGTATCCAAGATTTACCTTGGATTATGGAAATGTATTCCAAAAGTGCTTAAGCCTATCCTGTGAAGAAGTGGGAAGAATTCTATTCTCTAGAGAAACACCTGTTGCATTTGTGGAACGGGAACAACTGCAGATAGCAAATTATGGAAATAATGACGAAATTGATGAAGAAAATGAAGAGGGTTACGATTTATTTTTAGAAGAGGCACAGAAACGGCTGATTCAGATCCTACAGAAACGTTCCCTTTCTATATGGGAGAGAGAGAAACTGTATCTTTCCTATGCTAGAAAGCTTCAGCAAGTGGTGAGTGAGCATGGGGAAAATGAACCATTTACATTAGAACAGCTTCCTGAGATGATGGATATGGCACAGGCAATGGAGCATGAAGAGTGGCTCAGCCAATCCATTGATAGCTATCCAATATTTGATGAGAGGTTTCAGCTATTTGAACAAATTGAAGAGTTAGATCGCGAATGGGGAGATACCAAAGCGGAAGTAAGAGCGCATTTGAAACAGGATACATATGAAGAGGTTTTGAAGAATTATCTCTTCAGCAAGGATTATCGGGAAACTGATTATGAACAATTGCTTGTATATTTCACATTTCGCTATTTTATGCAGACATATTATGACTATAATCTACTTGCAAAAGCCAAAATGGCAATGACATTTACGAGAGTGATTCGGGATATAGATGCGGTGCGATTTAATAAGAATGATGGATTTTTCGCAAGAGAAGATCGAATTGATACAGCAAGAATTTTCTCAAAGGAAGTCGAGCATTCGGAAGAAAATGTTATTTTTCTGGAAGAGGAACTTGAATTTTCAGATTAATTATTGCATAAACCGCTGTAGTTTAGACGATTTAGTGCTAAAATAAAGATGAAAAAGAGAAGAGAACTAAGAAAGGAACCACAGAATGAGTGAGATGAGAACGAATGAAGAACGAGTAGAACAGCTTCGTGCAAAGATTGAGTCCAGAGTATATCGGGAGAAAGAACCAAAGTTACGGCTTGCCAATATGGTTGTAGTGGGTACATATCTGATAGTGATGGTCGGAATTCTGATTAATTTAGGCTTTCTGGCATCCGATGCAGGAATGAAGCCAATCTTTATATTCAGCTTCGGCTGGGCAATTGTTGGAATGGCGACTTGTACCATCTTTTACTTAAGGGATAAAGAAAGTACAATTTTGAATCATATTTGCATTCTTCATTTTGGAGTGATGTATACAATTGATATTTTTCTGAACGCAAGTAACTGTATGTGCTTTGTGGTATTGCCTCTATTCATTGCAACAATGGCATACACCAACCGCAAACAGATGAGTATGGTAGCGGCTTCTTGTGCACTTGTGAATGTGGCTCGCTTTGTATGTATTCTCACAGGAGTGATAGATACAACAAATTCAATGAATCAGGAAATGCTTGTACTTGCAACAATGCTTGTGTCAATGATCAGCCTCACACAGAACACAAGAGTAACATGGAGATTCAATCACGATGCAATGTATTCCATGAAGGATGAGCAAGAAATCCAGAGAATCATTATGGAAGATGTATTAGAGATTGCCCGTGGAGTACAGAATCAGACTGGTGAAGCCAATGGGATGATTGATAAATTATTTGAGTCTGCACAGAATATTGATTCCGTTGTAAATGAGATTACGGATGGTACGCAGAATACCGCAGATAATATTCAGAATCAGACAATTATGACACAGACCATTCAGGAAGCAATTCAGGATGCAGCAGGACGTACAAGAAATGCAGTAGAAAAGGCGTCCGAATCTATGGTAACGGTAGAAGAAAGCTTGCAAACAATGGAAGAATTAAGCAAACATTCTGACCATATTGCGATAACCAACTCCAAAGTCGTGACGTCTATGGAGAATTTGCAGAAGAAGACAGAGGATGTGAAAGCAATCACAGACATGATTCTTGACATCTCAAGTCAGACGAATCTTCTTGCACTGAACGCGTCTATTGAAGCAGCTCGTGCAGGAGAAGCTGGTAAAGGATTTGCAGTTGTTGCTGATCAGATTCGACAGCTGGCAGAACAGACAAAGAAATCAACAGAGAACATCACCGCTATCGTAGGTGAGCTCAGTACATATTCTACCGAAGCATCAGAATCCATTCAGGAATCTTTGACTGCTACAGAAGAACAGACCAACCTCATTGAGAATGCATCTGGAGACTTCAGCCGTATCAATGAAAATATGCAGGCACTTACAGATGAAATGAATCGCATTGATAGCATGATGGAAGAGTTGAAGGAATCCAATAATGCAATTGTGGACAGCATCAGTCAGCTTTCAGCAACCAGTGAGGAAATCACAGCCAGCAGCGCAGAGGCATCTGGAATTACTGAAAACAACCGTGATAGCTCCGCACAAGCCAAAGAGATGCTGCAGAGAGTACTTGATTACTCGCATCAGCTGGATAAGTATATGAGTAAAGATGCAGAATAAATTGTTAATATTAACGATTGTTCACTATTGTTTACCATAACTAAATAATACATTCAGATCAAATATTATTCTCAGCTTTTAAAGCTGAGAATAAAAAATATGTCATACATTCGTTTGGTTGTTTTGTATCCCTACTTGTTGTGTTTTGTGAGGTCTTTGAAAACATTACTTTTACAGCACATGTTATTGCAAAAAAGACTCGTATTTCATTTGGGGGGATACATCACAAACATAAGTATTAATAAAGGTATCGTTTATCTGGGGATTTGGGTAAAGAACTTTTTCCCTTGTCTAGTTTATGGAGTCTTCCAGAATTTTGGATATAAATTCAATCTTTTTTTGTCTAGAGTATGTAGCATCGCATAGTATTCTTTAGGCAGGACCATAATTTTGCAAATATTCCTAAAAGCTTGTTATTTGCAAAAAATCAGCGGTTTTGATGTTGTTTTTAACGAGTTATTTTGCAACATAGAGCTATTTTCTCATATATGCAAAAAATCTTAGAATTTTTTTGCATATATCACAAAATCAGGAATATTTGCAAAATATCACTTCATATGTGACCCAAAATCGGGAGAGTTTTTGCATATATCGCTAACCTAGGAATATATGCAAAATAACATTTAATAAGGGACAGGGGCTTTCTGCTTTAGGGACAGAGACATATTGCTATAGTGTACAAAATGAGTGCCAGCGGCACTCATTTTTTTGCTCAGCCTATAAGAAGCT